>JACETR010000040.1 GCA_013911165.1 Planctomycetota bacterium
GGGTGAAGAAGGGATTCGATCGTGGCAGGACATTCCAAATGGGCTGGGATCAAGCACAAAAAAGCTGCCAATGACGCCAAGCGCGGCAAGATTTTCAGCAAGCTTGCCAAGTTGATCACCGTTGCCGCCCGAGATGGCGGCGGAGACGTGAATGGAAACCCTCACCTGAAGTTGGTGGTCGACAAAGCCAAAGCCGCCAATATGCCCAACGACAACATCGACCGTGCCATTAAGAAGGGCACCGGTGAACTGGCCTCGGACGCCATATCTGAATTGGTCTACGAAGGATACTCACCAGGTCAGGTTGCGCTGATGATCGACATTCTTACTGACAACAAAAATCGTACTGCGAGTGAACTCCGCAAGATCTTTGATAAAAAAGGCGGACAGTTGGGAAGTCCAGGTTCCGTCTCCTGGATGTTTGAAACACGGGGAGTGATCGAACTTCCCGCCGATTCCATCTCCGAAGATGATCTGTTGGAATTGGCTCTGGAGGCGGGAGCAGACGACGTGAAAGTCGAGGAGGGTCACCTTCAGGTTTTGACCACCCCTGCCCAGTTCACGGAGGTACGACAGGCGATCGCTGGTGCAAATCTGGAACCGAGTTATGCGGAAGTAACCCGAATCCCCACCAGTACGGTCACCATCGAAGATGAAAAAACCGCCACCAAAGTCCTCAACTTCATTGCAGAAGTTGAAGACAACGATGACGTTCAGAATGTTCACACCAATCTGGACATCTCACCGGAAATGCTCGAAAAACTCTCCGGTTAGTTCTGATCACCCAGAGAGTCATCCACTCTCTGGAAGAAGAAATCCCTGAAGTCCCTGATCGGCGTGCGCTCGGTGAAGGATTCATCCAGCTCATGCCAGTACCTCACCTCTTCGTCACCCGGGCGCCAGCAAAGAAAGACTTTTCTTCCGACGTACAGTGTCGGGAAGTTGATCACTCCCCTCTTGAACTCCTGCACGAAGCAGCCCAATTCCTCGATCTCACGAATGTAGCCATTGATTCGATCGATGAATCCGTTCAATTCCTGCTTGAGATCCTGGGCGGTCAACTGAAGGACGGACACCTCCTCGCGGGTCGCGTTCTTCTCGAGACATTCCAATTCTGTCCGTTTTTGAATGATGCAATCCCAAATTCGGACGATGTCTTCCACCACATTCTGAATCAGTGGCAACATCTTGTTGGCCTCATCGATGGTGACCAATCGGCTCTGATTTTGGGTGTTACTGACGGGTCTCATGTCGGATCTCCCAACTAAAACGGGTTCGATTCGGGAGAACAATGGCAAAGGCTGTGCCCGTCCGCAATCGCCCCATTTCGGGGGTCTCGCCGACAGGTGTTCCGATTTGGGACCTTGCGGAACACGATCTGTCCACGGATTGGACGCTCTCACAGGTTGACAGGCCCTCCTGTGCCCTCGATAACCAATCTCAGGGGAAATGTTCAGCGAGTATTCCGGTATTCAACCCGCTTTGGTGACCGATTCCCCACCCGAATTGGAGAATCCTGTGCTCATCGAAAGTGGAGTGCGTTCGCGCAGCCTCGAGATCATCCGACAGGCCCCTGCGGTTCTGCGCTCCTGCCAATTCCTCTGCAGGATCGTCCTCATCACTGTGTGCTGCCTGTCACCGCTTCTCTCCCCCTCACAAGGGCTTGTCACAGCCCAGCCGGCTGATTCTTCAGAGAGTCTCGAAAATTCCCGTATCGCCGAACTCCGCATTTTGGGTCTGGATCGCCTGGGTGCAGCCGAGGTGCTCACCCGAATGAAACTTCGGGTCGGCTCGACCTACACGGCAGCCGCTCTCGACGAAGAGTATCGGCGTCTGTGGGGAAGCGGAGATTTTGTCTCCATCGCTCCACCCGTCATCCAGAGTGTCCCCGAAGGGGTCATCATCACGATCAGCCTGGAGGAGCGCAAACCCGTTCGCTCGGTGGTCTTTGCGGGAAATGACGCCCTCTCCGAAAAAGTTCTCAAAAGAGAGATCCAGACCAAAGAAGACGAACTTTACGATCCACTGGTCATTCGTGAGGACTCCGATGTCATTCGCGGTCTTTTGCTCAAGGATGGTTACCCCTTCTCCGAGGTGGGAAGCCGCCTCGAGGGAGACCTCAACAATCTCACCGTGGTCTTTGAGATCGACGAAGGCCCGCAGGTCCTGATTCGGTCTGTGGGATTTGTCGGAACAGGCAGCATCTCTTCAGAAGAGATTCTCAAAATCATGCAGCTGAATCCCCGAACCTTCCTGGGGATCGGGAAATCAGGAAAGTTTGACCCCCGACTCCTCGAAGGGGACCTCAATCAGATTCGCGAGTACTACTTCCTGAATGGCTATTTTGATGCCCAGGTTTCCCTGAACCGACAGGAATACACTGAAGGACTTCAGGATCTCCGTCTCCTGATCGATATCGACGAAGGTCCTCGCTACAGGGTTGGCAAGGTCGAATTTGAGTTTACGGGTGAGCATACCCTGACCGATTCTGACCTCCGGGACGCTTGCTCCATTCAGGAGGGGAGTGAATGGGATGGCACCCTGATCAAACAGGATGCTGAAGCGATGAGGAAACTGTTCAACGAACAGGCCTTTATCGATGCATCCATCGATCCCACAGTGATCTATCCGCTGGAAGGTGAGGATGTCACACTCAAGTACCTGATCACACAGGGCGCAAAAGCCAGGGTCGGCGAAATTCAAATAAGGGGTAACCGTTCCACCAAAGATGAGGTGATTCGCCGCCAGTTGGAAGTCTATCCGGGTGAGGAGTTCAGTCCCTCCCAGATTCAGGACAGCCTGAGCAACCTGTACAGGCTTCAATATTTCAATAGCATTCGGCCCTACTTTGATTCAAGTGAGGCTGCCGGAGACCGCCCTGTCGTCTTCGAATTGGCCGAAGGCTCAACAGGTCGAGCCCTCTTTGGCTTCGGTTACTCGACCAGTACCGGAATCCTCGGAAATATCGCCATCGAGAAGCGTAATTTTGACATTTCCGATTGGCCTTCTTCCCTGTCAGATTTCCCGGGCTCATTCACCGGTGCCGGACAGAAACTGGTTCTGGAAGCCCAACCGGGTTCTGAGTACTCACGCTACCGCCTGCAGTTCTTTGAACCGTACCTGAGAGGAACTTCCAATTCTCTCCGGGTCTCAGCGTTCCGCTCCGTCCTTCTGAGGCAAAACTACACAGAAGACCGGAATAGCGCAGGATTGACCCTCGGACGCCTCTTTGACCGGGAACTGAAGATCCGTGGTGAAGTGGGATTCCGTAGCGACGCTGTGACAATCGAAAACATCTCCGCTGGCGCACCCGCTGTCATCTTTGACAGTGAAGGAAAGACTCCTCTCAACGCTCTCGACTTCCGCTTTGATTGGGACCAGAGAGTCTTTCGCCCTGATGTGGGTGCCGTTGATGGCTGGAATACCGAGGCGACCTACACCCGTATGGGAGGTGCCTTGGGTGGAGATCTGGATCTCAACAAAGTTGAGCTCAGCTTTGGAATCTTCGAAACCATTTTCGAGGAAACCGATAACCTCCGACATGTTCTTGCTTTCAAAAACAACTTTGGTGTCGTCGACTCGTATGGAGACAGCTCCTTCGTCCCCATATTTGAGCGTTACTATCTGGGTGGCCCACGCAGTTTGCGTGGATTTGACTACCGGGGGGCTGGGCCTGCCGAAAACGGATTTGAAACCGGTGGAGCCGTTCGACACTTCGGTACCCTGGAGTACAGTTGGCCATTGGTGGGCAGTAATATTCGGGGAACCTTATTTGCTGACTTCGGCAATTTGGCAGAGGATATCGACAACTTCAGTTTGGATGAATACCGGGTAGGCATGGGTGGCGGAATCATTCTCTACATCCCGCTGTTCGGACAAAAAATGCCGGTCGCCGTGACCTGGACTGAAGCACTGCTGAAGGAACCGGGTGACAGAACAAGAGAGTTCTCGTTTGATCTCGGATATATCCTGAGATAGACGGATTAATTCTCCTGAATCTTCGGCAGCGTTCCCTTGTCGTCCATTCCAACGTCACCGGAATGGGGCTCATTCGTCGCAGTACCACCACAGATCAAAACCCGGTGGAGGAAGAACCCAGGAAATCTCCTGAAACTGCACCTCGGTATCGATTCCATTCAGGACGACGACCAGTTTCTGCTTTTCCTTGTTGATCTTTTTGATCTCACACACTTTTTGCAATCTGGGGACAAAGACCGCATCCCCTTTCCGAAGACTGCGCGCCGTCTCAAGCCGCCTTTGCTGCAGACGGGTATCAGCCCTTGAGCGCTCCAATCTCTTCTTCAGCTCCCTGACCGCTTCACCTTTCTCCCCTTGAAGCTCGCCCAGTAGCGTCAGTTGTTCCTGAACCTGGTCGATCACCTCACGGACACGGGTCTCCTCGATGCGCTCCAACTCATACTCCAGAGCAGATCTCAGCTTCTGCTGTTCTTGACCGGTCGCCGCAACTTCCTCTGCCATGAGACGGGCTTTTTCACCCTGTGCTTCCGCCTCCTGAACCTTTCTTTCCAAATCGCTCTGCGAACGACGCAAGCCCTCCAATACCTCAGGGTCAATTCCGGTTTCCTTTTGACTGAGTTCGCGAGCCTTGCTGATCACCTCATCAGGCAATCCCAATTTTTCTGCGATCACGAGAGCATTCGATTTCCCTGGCAAGCCGATTTTGAGTCGATAGGTCGGAGCCAATTTTTCAGGATCAAACTCCATCGCGGCATTTTCGCATTTCTTCCGCCGGTAGGCGTACTCCTTCAATCGACCGATGTGGGTGGTGACCACCGTAAATGAGCCTCTTTCATAGAGACGGTCCAACACTGATTCCGCCAGAGCGGCACCCTCCAGAGGATCGGTACCGGAACCCAGTTCATCGAGCAGCACGAGACTCTTGCTCGTCGAGAACTCGAGAATTTCGGAAATGATGGCGACGTGGGAGGAAAAGGTTGAAAGGTCCTGCTCCAGACTTTGTTCATCTCCAATATCGACATGAACCGCATCGAAACAGGGAATCCTGGTGCCTTCCCCCGCAGGAACAGGAATTGAGCAGGAAGCCATCAGCGACAACAAACCCGCAGTTTTCAAAACCACGGTCTTGCCCCCCGTATTGGGTCCTGTCACCACCAGTTGAAATTGTCCGGCATTCAAATCGAGGTCGAGCGGGACGATTTCGTCTACGGCAGACTGCAATTTTTCCGGTGGAACGAGTTCGGGAAGTGATACGGGATTCCCCTGCTCCTGAAGGTGACGCCAAATCAACAGGGGATGTCGGGCCTGAACAAATCTGAGAACCCGGTCTTCACTGATTTCCGGAATACTGCAGCCCAGATTTTTGGCGAAACGTGATTTCGCCTGAATCATGTCCAACTCGATCAGCTGATCCCAGAGGTGAACGACCTGAGTCGATTTGAGCCAGACTTCCCGGGACAAATCTGCGAGGATCCTGCGCTTCTCCTGAAGGACTCGATCCTGAATCCTCTGCAACTGATGCCCCTTGCGAACGACAGGCTCTGGTTCAACAAACAGGGTTTGCCCTGAGGCGGATTCTCCATGGATCACCCCTCTGACCTGATGTCGGCACTCCACCCTGACCGCCCAACAAAGGCGGCCATTCCGTGGAGTGATCACAGACCCCTGGAGAAACTTTTTCCAGGGGCTCAGGTCCCTGTGAGACTCCAGCCATTCGCGGATCTCCCGCTCCAGTTCTCCGGCCTGCATTCTCAGGTCGAGCAAAGCTTCCGTGGCTTCGTCCAGAATCTCTCCCGAGAAATCGACAGCCCTGTCCAACTTTTCCCTCAAGGCAGGGAGATCCGTCAATCGCTGAGATCTCTCCACCAAATGTGGCAGGGAGCAATCGGCCAACACTCCCCGCAGGGCTCTGGACCGATCCAATACTTTTGAAACATTGGACAACTGGGGACCGTCGAGAAGCGATGTCCCTTCTCCCGCTCGCTGGAGGATAGAACCAAGGTTTCCAATTCCACGTAAACCGGGATCAAACCCTTTTTCGAGGAGAGTGCTGATCTCACCGACGACAGCAAGACCGCGTTGCATCTGTTCTGCAGAGTCCTGTGGCGAAAGAGACAGAAGCCGTTGACGTCCGGTACTGGTCGTGGCGTGGAGAGAAAGCAGTTGGAGTACCTGATCCAACTCCAGTCGGCGCATCGCCGAACTGAGCACAGACTGCTTGTCGCTGTCTCTCTTGTGATTTCGTTTGGGAGTTCTCGAACGACCGGGCCGTTGACTTCTGGATCCTCTGGATTCATTCATCTTCGTACCGCAGGTCTTTCGGACTCGATCGGGCGAGAGGCCCGGTTAGAGATCACCGATCCCGGGAGATCTCTTCTTCAATGTTCAGCGTCTCTTGATCGCTGTTTCTCAACAACTCAATGACGCGATCCATGCACTGTCGGGCAACATACCCGGTGCACGCTCCGATCGTACCTCCTCCTCTGACTCCGGGAAGGGCTTCCTGTATTCTCGAGGTGAGTCGCTGGGCGGCTCCATAGTCCGGTTGATCAACCAGGACCCAAATGCGGTTATCGGAAACTTCGCACCAATCGGTCGCACGAATCACCCTTTGAAGCCTTGAGAGCTCGCTTTTGGCGCTCCCGGGAAACTCCAGCAGCAACACACCGGGCAATAAACCCCTTCTTTCCGACGAGCGGATTCTGGAGTGAAGCAACCGTTCAAATCGACTCTCAGGGTCTTCGACTCGGGGAGTCCCATCAGCCTCATGAATCGGTACCAGATTTTCGATTCCGGGAATCAAATCCAGTATGTCCCAGAAAGCACGACGCGATTCCGAGGACTTGCCCGGCAATATCCCCATCCAGTGATTCTCAACACGGAATCCGATAAAGGGCCCCCACTCACCGGCAGCAGCGGGAATCGGTGTCCGTTGATCCATGACACTGCCCAGTTCCCGATAAACATCTCCGGGAGATCGTCCTCCGGCTCTGACCAGAGGTGTCTCTCCGATACCGGGAGTTATTTCCACCCAACCTTGCAAAGCCGATTCACCTTCGACCCATTTCTTGATGGTTTCAGCAGAGGATTCCCCCGTACTGCGAGCCTCGAGAAGAAGGCGGATCAGACTGAGCGGATCGACTTCCATGCCAAAATCAGTAACCTCCGGTGTTGAGGTCGTGTCGGCATGGACCGAGGGTTCATAGGGTTGGGTCAAGACGTCCAATTCTTCCGGATCCAGCCTTTCACGCGGGGATGGCCATTCTTCTGAACGCTGTTTCCTCTTCGAGCTTTCTGAATCCACGAAATCCACAGCGGGAGGATGATCTCCAGCTGCCAATCTCTGAACCACTTCGTGATTATGATCGGAATCCAGAGGAAGAGTCATGCACCATAGTCCGGCATGACTCAGGTCCATTCCCTCAGGACTGAGCAGCGCTACCGGTTTCCCCAAAGCCCGGTTCAGCAAATCAGAAGCGTCCGGGAGCGAACCGTTGTCCACGAGAATGACCCCTGCATATTTCTCCATCGAATCACAATAGGGATCTTCCAGGAAATCCTTGGGAACCAGGGTGGCCAAATGGCCAAACTGGCCCGTCAGTTTATAAGAGTCCTCGGCTCCGGCAATCACCAGGATTCCGGGGCCGCTATCCGCTACCGAACGGTTCAGTTCCTGTTGTGCTTCTCGCCGCTGTTCCTCGGGAAGCTTTTTGAGAATATTCTGAATCAACTGATCGCTTGGCAGATCCACAGACTCATCACCCACCGGATCCACTCTTCCTGAGGCCCCAGGTTGGCCGATAAGGTCGCCGATGCTCGGATCTTGGGGATCGGTTGCCAAAACTCTCCTTATATCTGGATCACTTGGATGAAACCCTGACATGTCGCAGGGGTCAAGCACTCACGGCTTCAGCGAATCTCTACATATTTGCCGAAGTTCAGCCTGGAAAGGGTCCTCAAAAACTCACTCGCTCTGGCCTCATCCTGATTTGGGGCCGTCCCGGCAAAGAAACCGATGCAATGAATCCTGACTCCCCGGTACCTGTTCCACTGGGAAACCGCATCCGAAATCATTTTGAGAGACGTCTCCTCACCTGCAGTCGGAGATCCATCGGAGAGCAGATAGATCGTATCCACTTCCCGGTCAGCAAATGCTTTCTGGAGAGCTCCATAACTGTTGGTTTCCCCCCCCGCCTCCAGACGATCGACAAAGTCGATGGCCTTCCGCAGGCTGCCCCCCTTGGCCTTGACCAATTTGGGAGAAAGAACCGTCAACTCATCGGAAAAAGCCACGATGGTGAACTTGCTCTTGGTGGTCAATCCACCCTGAAGAACACGCTTGAGCTGATTTTTTGCGATCTCGATTCTGGAGTCATCCACAGCAGTACTCGCGAGCATACTTCCTGAGACATCCAGAAGGAAAACCACACGTTCACTGGCGATCTCTCCGTAGAGACCATCGCGAACGGCGGTAGAGACGTCTTTCTTTTCGCCGGTCTCTTCTGCCCCAGAATTTTCTACGGGAGACCAACCCTCGCTGTTTTGCTCCCACCAGATTCTCCAACCGCCCGTATCGGCAGGATAATTTTCACCGGTCATCGATTTGAGCAGTTCGACGATTTCTTCTGATTGTCTGCCATTGGTTTTTGACAGTTTGTCAATCAATGCAGAAATGGTCTCCGGATGGGGATGGTCACGTAAAAACTGGATCGCCAGAGAAACAACCCAATCAGTCTTGTCCTGTAAACGACCGATGAACTCCGGCCTTGAATCGTTGTGGGGCCATGACTTGAGAACCCGCATCGCATCCATTCGTGTTTCAAATCTCCGGGACCGACGCACGATTTGAACAATCCTGTCCTTGGCATCTTCACTTTTCAGCTCTCTGGCCAATCTCAGGGCTTCCTCATGAACCATCAGAGAAGAATGAGTCATTCCTTTCTCTATCAACAATCCCGCAACAGTTCCGTTGTCGTGCTCACTCAGGCGCTCCATGGCGTCGCAGATCAACGATTCATCGTTTTTCTTCAGAGCTCCCAAAAAATCGTTGGCGGCTTTGGCGCTGTCATCCAGAGAGATCAAGGCCGTCACGTGGAAGTGCAACAGCAATGCACATATCAGGGTCATGGTCGATCCTCTTCAAGAATCTCACGGATTCTGGATCTCAGTTGGTTCAGGTCGGTCGATGTATTCAACAGGTTTTCACTGAGGGCGCGATCGATCGTGCTGGTCAATCGGGATCGGAATTGCTCATCGGTATGGGTCAACATCTTCAATAGCTCGCTGATGACGTGATCTACCAGAACTTCATCCAACAGATGAGCCCCTGGTGGTCCAAGGTCGAAGAGATTGGCAGTCGTCCTGCCAGAATCGTCTTCTATTGCAGGGATCGAGGATCGGAGAGCGGTCACCCTTTCCGGAAATCGAAACGATGTTTCTTCTACCCCGGGTTCCCCATTTTCAGTGATCAAAAGCAGTGCTGATTCGCCGATTTCAACGATCGATCCGTGTTGCAGATCGACCCTCTCAATCAACTCACCCCCATGGTAAGTCCCATTGGAACTTCCGAGATCAGAGCAGGTAACCTTGTTGGCGTCCCGGGTAATGGCACAGTGCTGCCGGCTGAGAACAGGATCTGAAAGAGAGACAGAACAGGATCCGGATCTGCCCAGGATCAATGTCCCCTGATCGAGGTCGATCCATAGCAGATCAGTCGGTGTCGAGATTCCCAGCTTCATGCCTGCTCCGGTGCGGCCGGGTCGGTCAATGACAGACGAACCAACTCTTCAGGGAGTCGGGTCGGCCGACCTCGCTCGATATCAACACAGGCGAGAACGGTCTCCCCCGTGCATAACAAATCAGAATCAGGGCCGAGAACTCTGTATTGAAGACGAATCCGGGCTCCCTCGCATGATTTCACACGGGTCTCAATCGTGATCAGGTCATCATAATAGGCGGGGCGGAGGTATCGGGTCTGGACTTCAGAAACCAGAAGCCGGATTCCCCGCTCTTCCAGAGACCGGTAGGGCAGCCCCTGTTCCCTCAACCATTCTGTCCGAGCCGTTTCAAACCAGACCACATACCGTGAATGATGGATGATTCCACCCTGATCGGTTTCTTCATATCGGGGACGCAATCGAGTCACTCCGACCGGGCTGAGAGAATCCCCGTCACTCATTGCTCACTCCCAGAGGATGGATCACTCACAGATGGCTGTTGCCCGCTTCTTCGACGAAAACGGTGCTGAAACATGCGGCGTATTTCAGCCTTGGGGTATCCGAGATCGCGCCAGCGCAGATATGCCTTAACCACGGTGACACTCGAATCATCATAGAGATATCGACCCGAATCCGTCACTTCAGCCGGCTCGAGCAGACGCATCGTCACCAGGGTCTGGAGGAGTTGTCGGGAGATCCCCGTCAGCTCCATCAGGTCCTTGGGCTTGAGTTTTTTGGGTTCATTACTCATGTCTCCAGATTATCACGGACTCCCATCCCATGAAACGTCGGCTAGAATGGCTTCAGGAGGATTTATCACATGAATTGGGAATGGGTTCGCCTGACCGAAACAGCCAGCACCCAGGAGGAAGCCCGTCGAATTGTCGAAAAGGATCCCGGCCACAGGAGGGTCTTTATCGCAGAGCGACAGGTTGCCGGGCGAGGACGCAGGGGAAACATCTGGGAAAGTCCATTCGGTGGATTGTGGTGTACCTTGACCTACCCCATCACCTCGACGCCCGATCCGTTCCTGAATCTGATCATGGGACTGGCTGTCCAAAAGGGAATCAGTCAGCACCTTCCCCCTGCTCCGGCGATCTCTTTGAAGTGGCCCAATGACCTGATGATCCATGACAAAAAATGGGGCGGGATCCTGTCCGAAGTCATTTTGACCTCCAAGGAACCAGAGGTCCTGATGGGCGTGGGCCTCAATCTGCAGATTTCTCCGGAAGAACTGCAGAAACACGCCCAAATTCCGCAAAATGCCACGTCGATCCTTGCAGAATTTGGCCAGAGTCCCTCCCCAGAAGAAGCCCTGGAAAGTATCCTGAACGAGTTCGACAAGGCGATTGAGGAAGATTGTGCTCCCGGAGGGAGATCCCACAGCCAACTCAGGGTTGCGTCCATTCTCGATACCATCGGTCGCAGAATTTCCTGGTTTGACCTCGAGGGAAATTCACGACAGGGGGAAGCGGTCTCCCTTACCGAGGATGGTGCCTTGGTCGTCGAAACCGGCTCATTAGCCGAAAACAACAGGATTGAACTGAGGTCCGCTGAAATTCATCACGTCCGGGATATCCTTGGCGAGGGTGATTTTGCAGAGGAGTGAAGAGATGAGTGCCGAGAGCCCGCCCCCAGCAGAGTGGAAGGATCGTACCTGGCGTCCTTTCGTCGAGGGGCACCCGGAACGGGCCCAAGAGTTTCTGACCTCCGGGGGAATCCCGGTAGAGCCGATGTACTCCACTGACCCGGCCTCTGAGGGTGCGGGAGAGTATCCCTTTACCCGGGGAATCCACCCCAGCATGTATCGCGGGCGCCTGTGGACGATGCGCCAATACGCCGGATATTCCTCTCCCGCAGAGACCAATGCCCGCTTCCGGTACCTTCTGGAAAAGGGTCAGACTGGCCTTTCCGTTGCCTTCGATTTGCCCACCCAGATCGGTTACGACAGCGATGCGGCAGAAGCGATGGGCGAAGTCGGTCGAGTCGGCGTCCCGATCAATACCGTCGACGATCTCGATGCCCTTTTGGCTGAGATCCCCATCGACAGCGTCAGTATCTCGATGACGATCAACTCCACGGCCTCCATACTGCTTTCACTCCTCGTGGCTCTTGCCAGACGCCGTGGTGTCCCCGCTTCAAAACTGCGAGGGACCTTCCAAAACGATATTCTCAAGGAATTCATCGCCAGAGGAACTCAACGATTCCCGGTCGAACCATCCATGAGATTGGTCGTCGACGTCATCGAATACTGCCAGAAGGAAGTTCCTGCCTTTTATCCGATCAGTATCAGCGGCTATCACATCCGTGAGGCAGGCTCCACCGCTGCCCAGGAGATTGCCTTCACTCTGGCTGATGGAATCGCCTACATGGAAGCGTGTCGCGATCGGGGACTCGATCTGGTTTCCGTGGGTCGAAGACTCTCCTTTTTCTTCAACTCGCACAATCAGCTCTTTGAAGAGGTCTCAAAGTTCAGGGCCGCTCGAAGAATGTGGGCCAAAATTTGTCGGGACCGATTCGGACTGGATGATGATCGGGCCTGCCAGTTGAGATTTCACAGCCAAACCGGTGGATCGACTCTGCAAGCGATGGAACCCTCCAACAACGTTGTCCGAGTCACCATCCAGGCGCTTGCTGCGGTTCTGGGGGGTACACAATCCCTCCACACCAATGGCTGGGACGAGGCGTTGTCACTTCCCAGTGAGGAAGCAGCGAGGTTGGCACTTCGAACCCAACAAATCATCGCCAGTGAATCCGGTGTTGCAGATTGTGTCGACCCACTCGGAGGCGCTCCTTTCATTGAGAACATGACCGACTCCATCGAGCAAGAAGCCCTGAGCCTGATCCACGAAATTGATGAACGTGGCGGAATGCTGAAGGCGATCCGGGACGGCTATGTCAGAAGAGCCATCGAAGACAGTGCTTACAAATCTCAACTCGATCAGGACTCTGGAAAAACCACGCCCATAGGCGTGACCCGTGATGGAGAGATTCCGGAGGCTCCGTTCAGTGTCGATCCAGCTGTGGAAGCGCAACGCAAGGAAGCTCTCTCAACCCACCGGGCAAAGAGGGATCAGGCTGAAGTCGAGAGCCATTTGAATCACATCGAGACTGCCGCTTCCGGTGACTCCAACATGATCCCTGTCATGGTGGACGCTCTGGAGGCTGGCTGCACTCTGGGAGAAATTTGTACCACCCTCAGCAGGGTTTTTGGGGAGTTTCAGGACCATGGCTAGAAGTGGACCGATTCGAATCCTGTTGGCCAAACCGGGCCTCGATGGACACGACCGGGGAATCCGTCTGGTTCTTCGCGCGCTCCGCGACGCAGGAATGGAAGTGATCTATACCGGCTTGAGAACGACAGCGGAACAGATCGTCAAAGCGGCCATCGAGGAAGACGTCGAGGCGATTGGATTATCCAGTCTCTCTGGCGCGCATGAGACTCACTTCGTTGAGGTCTCCAGAATCCTCAAGGAAGAGAATGCAGAAGATATCCTGCTCTTTGGAGGAGGCATCATTCCACAGCAGGATATTGATTCCCTCAAGAAAGCTGGATTTGACCACCTTTATCCACCAGGGACCCCCCTCGAGCAGATCGTCGCCGATCTCCACCAACAGCTCAGGCCGGGTGAGATGGAGAATGACAATGCTTGAAGGTCTGGTCATCGATCATGTGGGGATTGCGGTCAAATCGATCGAGAAGGCACTCCTGCTTTGGAATGACGGGCTGGGTGCAAAAACTGGACACAGGGAGTTGGTCGAATCACAAAAGGTCACTGTAGCCTTTCTGGAGACCGGTGAAGGCAAAACAGAACTGCTTGAACCCACTGAAGCAGACTCTCCCATCGCCAAATTCATCGCGAAAAAGGGGGAGGGAATTCACCACATTGCCTATCGCACCCCCCACCTTGAAGACACGATGGCAAGGTTGAAAAAGAATGGTGCAAGACTGATTTATGACACCCCTCAACCGGGAAGCCATGGTACCCAAATCAACTTCGTTCACCCCGGCAGTGCCGGAGGTGTGCTCATTGAACTCGTGGAATATCCCACACGAGAGGAGCTCTCCTGATGAAGGAGAAAAACCGAATCGAAACTCGCAATAGACTGGAAGCTTCCCGAAATGGAGGCGGCGAGGCCCGAATCGAAAAACAGCACAATTCCGGAAAGTTGACAGCGCGTGAAAGAATCGAGGTCTTCCTCGATTCCGGCACTTTCCAGGAACTGGATGCCATGGTGACTCACCGTTGCACCGACTTTGGAATGCAGGATCGTAAAACTCCTGGCGACGGAGTCGTCACTGGCTGGGGAGAGGTTAATGGCCGCAGGGTCTTCCTCTACAGTCAGGATTTCACCGTCGAAGGCGGCAGTCTCTCTGCCACCAATGCCGCCAAGATCTGCAAGATCATGGAAATGGCAATCAAGGCCGGAGCTCCCCTGATCGGTCTCAACGATTCGGGAGGAGCGCGAATCCAGGAAGGTGTTGCCAGTCTGGGTGGATATGCCGATATCTTCTTGAGAAACACGATGGCTTCAGGTGTGGTTCCTCAAATCAGTGCGATTCTAGGCCCCTGTGCAGGTGGTGCAGTCTATTCACCCGCTCTCACCGATTTCATCTTCATGGCAGATGGGACCTCGTACATGTTTGTGACGGGTCCCAATGTGGTCAAAACCGTGACCCATGAAGAAGTTTCACAGGAAGAACTCGGTGGAGCTCAAACTCATGCAGCGAAAAGTGGTGTCGCTCATTTCCGCTGCCGTGATGATCGACATACGCTTGAGGAAATCCGCAAACTGCTTTCCTACCTGCCAGCAAACAATCTGGAATCCTCTCCAGTCGTCGAGAATAGCGACCCCATCGATCGAGCTGACCCCGCTCTCAGTGACATCATTCCTGACAATCGGGAAAAGCCCTATGACATGCACGAAATCCTTCGAAAGGTGGTCGACAGAGACTCCCTCTTTGAAGTTCAGCCTGAGTATGCACGAAACATCATTACCGCGTTCGCAAGAATGGATGGACAGACTGTCGGCATTGTCGCCAACCAGCCTTCAGTCCTTGCCGGTTGCCTCGATATTCAGGCAAGTGTCAAGGCCGCCAGATTTGTTCGCTTCCTAGACTGCTTCAATATTCCGATCCTGACCTTTGTCGACGTTCCCGGATTCATGCCGGGAACCGATCAGGAGTGGAATGGCATCATCACTCATGGTGCCAAGCTGCTTTACGCATACTGTGAAGCCACAGTCCCGAAACTGACCGTCATCACCCGTAAAGCTTATGGTGGGGCTTACGACGTCATGTCTTCCAAGCATATTCGTGGAGACCTGAACTTTGCCTGGCCTTCCGCTGAAATTGCGGTGATGGGTGCCAAGGGCGCTGTAGAGATTTTGTTCCGTAAAGAGATTTCGGCCTCTGATAATCCCACACAGGTTGCAGAGGATCGGACTCAGGAATACGAAGATCTTTTCGCCAATCCATTTACTGCCGCTGAACGTGGTTATGTTGACGCGGTGATTGAAGAGCCGGAAACCCGTCACCGACTCATTGAAGGCTTAAGACTTCTGGCTGGAAAACGGGACAGCAATCCTCCCAAAAAACACGGGAATGAGCCGCTGTGAGCACAGAATCTCCACGCCCTATCAAAAAGGTTCTCGTCGCCAATCGCGGGGAAATTGCTATCCGCGTTTTTCAAGGCTGCAGAGAGCGCGGTATCGAAACGGTTGCCGTCCACTCAGAGGCAGACAGAACCGCTCCCCATCGCTTTGCGGCGGACGAATCCTTCCTCCTCGGCCCGGCGGCCCCAACCGAATCCTACCTCCGGGTAGATCGGTTGCTGGAAGCCGCACGTCATACCGGAGCCGATGCGATTCATCCCGGCTACGGATTCCTGGCTGAAAATGCGGACTTTGCCAGAGCAGTTGAAGCCGCCGGATTGGTCTTCATTGGGCCAACCCCTGAACAAATCAAGTCGATGGGTGACAAGGTCCGGGCGAGAGAACTGATGAAAGCAGCCTCGGTTCCCGTGATCCCCGGAACTGAAAACCCCATCGACAACGAAGAGGATCTCAAGACAGCTGCTGCAGAAATTGGCTACCCACTTCTCTTGAAGGCGGCCGGAGGTGGCGGCGGCAAGGGGATCCGCCGAGTCGATTCTGATGCGGATCTGATTCCTTTCTGGGAGCGAACCCGCTCTGAAGCGAAAGCTTCTTTTGGTGATGACCGGGTTTACATCGAACGTCTGGTACAAAACGCCAAACATATCGAGGCGCAAGTCGTGGGAGATGGCCATGGATCGGTCTGGTTCCTGGGAGAGAGGGAATGCTCCCTCCAGAGGAATCACCAGAAGATTCTCGAAGAAAGCCCTTCCCCCGCCATCGACGAAGAGATGCGCAAGAAGTTTCGCGAAGCCGCCGTTTCAGGTGCTGCGGCCTTGAATTACCGAGGTGCTGGAACCATGGAGTTCCTCTATGAAGAAGACCGGGGAGAGTTTTACTTCCTTGAAATGAATACCCGCCTGCAAGTCGAACATCCGGTGACGGAAATGGTCACAGGGATCGACCTCGTTGGCATGCAGCTGGATGTTGCTGCAGGAAGAAAACTGGATCATGACCCCGATATTCCGATGCGTGGCTGGTCACTGGAATTCAGAGTCTGCGCAGAAGATCCCTACCGGGATTTCATTCCATCCACAGGACAGATTCTCGGTCTGAGAATCCCTCATGCTCCATTCTGCAGAATCGACGGAGCACTTCGGGAAGGACTCGAGGTCACCCCCTTCTACGACCCGATGCTGGCCAAGGCCATCGTCTGGGCAGAGTCCAGAGATATGGCCTCGCAAAGGCTGTCTTCACTGCTTTCGAGACTTCGAATCGGGGGAATACATACCAATGTCCCCCTTGGTATCGAACTCTGCGATCAGGATTGGTTTCTCAACGGAGATTTCGACACCACGACTCTTGAAACCTGGCTTCAGAAGAAGCGTGACGAGGCCACTGACCCGGATGCGATTCAAATGGTCGCCGCCATCATCGCCCGACACGCACTGGCCTCTTCTTTCAGTCAGTCCACCCCTGTCGACCATTCGGGTGGAGCCTGGGGAGCAGCAGCCAGAAGAGAAGGAACAGGAAATACAAACCGATGAAGTACCAAATCGAATGGGCTGACCAGCAGGCAAACCTTGAAGCGCATTGCGATCCTACAGGTAGGGAATGGACCTTCGCGCTCCCCGACGGTTCAGAGCTCAAGGCGAGAGTGGACGTCATCGAAGAAGGAACAGTTCTTCGCATGATTTCCCATGGAGAAACCCGAACCATCACCCTGCTGCCCGGTAATCAGATTGGATCTCCTTTGAGGTTCCTGCTCGATCATGAACCGATGGAGTTGGGAGTTCTCGATCCTGTGGACTTGATTACACGGGAGGTTTCGGGCTCAGGTGCAGGAAGCGGTTTGATCTCTGTTGAGAGTGTCATGCCAGGAATCGTTCGAAAAGTGCTCGTCAATGAGGGCGATACCATTGAAACAGGACAGCCACTCCTGCTTCTTGAAGCCATGAAAATGGAAAATGAGATTTCAGCCCCGGATTCAGGGGTCATTTCACTCGTGAAGGTCGCAGCAGGTGAAACTGTTGCTGCGGGTTCACTCCTGGTTCAGATCCAAAAAGAAGACTGAAACCGGGAGGCCTTGTTCGCTGGAAGCCTTGATTATCCAAATGGATTTTTCTTGATGACCGGCTTCTTTTTCGGTTTCTCGTCACTCTTTCCGTCTTCCTCGGTGTTTCCCTTGGGCTTACCCGGTTTCGGCAACGCTTTTTTCTCCGGATTGCCTTTCACCCCGGACCCTTCGCACAGCTTGCAGTAACTGTGTCGCTGACCGTCGCAGGTCCCACACGACACCTTTTTTCCGCCCTCACCCTTACAGTCTTCGCATTTGGATTTCTGTTTTCCTGAACAGGTCGGGCATTCGATTTTCCCCTTACCACTGCAGGTGCTGCACCGGGTTTTCACCTTTCGTCCTTTGGAAGGGTCGAATCGTTCATAAACCCCGGCTCCTCCACACCGACGGCAATCCAGACTCCCCTGCTTTTTTCTGGAGCAGGCCCTGCAGCCGATTTCGCCACTGCCCGCACAGCGTTGACAGGGATCGACCTTCACTCCCTTGCCCTCACAACCCTGACACGAAAGCTTGCCGCCAGCTTCACATGGCCTGCACCACAGATCTGGGTATTTCTCCTTCAGCAAAACCAATTTGACAGAATCGATCTTTTTACGGACTTGGGCAGCCTGAATGGAAAGACTGTTGTCCTCACACCATTTCAGAAGTGCTTCATGCCCCGGGAGATCATTGGACTTGAGCGCACTCCAACGCTTTCGAAACTCAACATCCTTGTTCTCACCCTTTTCGATTCTGTCGATATCTGAAACCTGAATAGTGATGGTTGCAGTGGATTTGCCCACTGTCATTTCCACTTCCAATGTCTTGTCAGATCGGGTGAGAATCTTGCCTGTAATCGTGCGACCACTCTTGAGAACAATCACATCGGCAGCAAAAGCTGCCCCTGAAAGAAAAAGGAGGATCACGAAGAAACCACTTACAAAACTCAGCCGTGAAAACTGCATCATGCCTCGTCCTTGTTTGTTCCCAATTGCCTATCGGAACCAGAATCAGACTCTCCAGCACTGCCGGGATCGATTTCGATTCCGTTACCCGTCACTACGGCCCCGGGATCAGGAAGATCCAGCAACAATTTCCCATCAGCGCCTGAGTAAACAGTAATCAAGGGCAACTTTTTGACGACAGAAACGCCACAGCCGAGAACCGTGAATAGTATGAATGTTGCAATATTGAAAATCGTATCCATACGCACCGCCCCTGTCTCAAAATAAGACGGGAACCCTCGTTGGAAGCTGAATGCCCCATAAGACCCCGTTGTTTGAATCAGATTGAAGGGTGTTGATATCATCCCAAGACCAGGCTCGTACGCCGGCCAACCCTGGATTCCCCAACGCATCGTGAGAACGGTCAAAACAAGGACGGCAACCAAGTGAGCCGTAAATGCCAGAGAAGCACTCAAGATGCTGCCACAACCACACTGCCCCAAAAACCAGGCCAATGCCATCAAGGAAGCAATCCAGAAGAGTACAGAAAAGTAGAGATCTCGGAGAAAATCCAGGCCCGCCATTTCAGTGACAAGATCTAGATTTGGGTCATTGACAACTCCGCCGGCCCCACTCAGCCCCGCTGGTATGAATAACAGAGTCATCAACACGCAAAACAACAGGTTGCGAATCCCTCCGGGCGTAAATAACACCAGCAATCTGGACACAATGGGTTTATCTCTACCCAACTGTCGAATACCCAGAGGAACTTCGGGGCCCGCTCCCGCAATTCGTAAAAGAGGAATCAACAACATCCCTGCAAAAAACGCCAGAATCAGAAAATCCCTGTCTTCGCCCATCTTCAACAATGAAGGGGCGTAAACAAAGAACCAAATCGCAGCGTAACAATACAACACAAAAATACCGATTCTGGTCGGTAGGCTGCGTATCGAATTCTTCGGTGAAGTCAGGTGAACCGCCCCCAACAGTGAACCAAGACCACTGATGAACACGATAGAGATCGTCAGAAAAAACGCCTTGGAGTCAGCCGCATGAAAATTGATCAGTTGACTCGTGATGGTTTGCTTTTCACTGAGATATGTAAATCCTGCCCCATTCAAAGCGGCAAGCATGGGGAAGAAAAAGAAGAGGGGCGTAGAAATGTACGAGACAGCTCCTTTTTTCGTAATCGCAGAGCTCAACACCCCCACCGCACTGATCCAGGCAATCAAGACGACATGAACCAGATACTCCAGAAGAAGATTCTCCAGGGCGACTCCACCCAGCAGTGTCATCATCACGAGCAGCGGCGCACTGATCAGAAGAATGAAAACCCCTTGACTCAAAAGGGCGAAAAATTTTCCCCGGATCAACTCTCCAGGTGTCATCGAAGTCGTTCGCAACAGAGCCCAGGTTTTTTCCGACCGCTCCCGGGAGATGGTGCTTCCGGCGAGAAATGGAAAAATTGCACAGAGAGCCATCGTTTGCATGAACAGATAGACATAGACCAATTCGGTCGTGCTGACAGTACTCCATAAGGCATCCGGAGAAGAATTCGTTGCCTTCCAATCAAGGATATTCAAGGAAAGAACAAACCCGACGATGACCAGATAGATGATCTGAATCACCATCCATGAAGTCCTTTTCATCGCCAGAAAAAGATCTTTCTGGATCATGGGTAAACCCAAAAACCTGAAGAGCATTGATTGGTTCATTGGACTTCTCCAGTCGTCAGGGACATGAAGATATTCTCCAAATTGTCTTCTTTTTTACTGATTCCGGATATGACAAACCCATTGGTTGAAAGCAGTTCCCAAACCTTTGAAACCTCTTCCACATCTCCTGACCATTCAAACCGAAACTTTTTACCCTGTATCATGACCAGCATGAAACCGGGAAGCTGACTGAGCAAAGGCTCCAGTTCATTTCCCGGATCTTTGAGCAGAGTGACGTCGAAGGAGGTTTTTCCCTGACTCATGAGCGTCTGGATTTCGTCAATCGACCCATGAGCGACAACTCTGCCCTTTTCGATAATGCTGACAGAGTCACAGATCGGAGATAACTCCGACAATATGTGACTCGAGAGAAAGACCGTTTTTCCCAGGCGACGAAGCTCCAGTATCAAATCCCGGAATTCGATGCGTGCTCGCGGATCCAGGCCACTCGCAGGCTCATCCAGGATCAAAAGATCGGGCTCATGAAGTAATGTCTGAGCGAGGCACATTCGCTGCCTCATTCCCTTTGAAAGTGATTCCACTTCCCGATCGAGAAGATCTCCGAGATCCGTCAGTTCCACCACGTCGGCAATTACCGAAGCTTTTTTGGCCCCATGGATTCGTCGGGTCATGGCGAAGAATTCAAGGTACTCCTGCACACTCAATCCTGCATAAACCCCCACGTGATCAGGCATGTAGCCCAGATTCATCCGAATTGAATCGGGTTGGGTCAGGACGTTTTGACCATTCACCCAAACTCCACCTTCATCCGGAACTTGAAGTGTTGAAATCACACGAATCGTCGTGGTCTTTCCGGCACCATTCGGGCCGATGAAGCCGTGAATCACTCCACGCTCAACATCAAAATTGACGTTATTGACGGCTTTGATCTTTCCAAAGCTGACCGAAAGATTGCGAACCTGGAGGATTGCACTGGAGAGAGACATTCTTATTCCTCCTGCAATCCGATGAACTGGAGATCAGGATCGATTCCAAATCGATCCAGAACTTCGATGTCTGTGACATCGGCGATTCTGTTATTCACTGCATAATCATTCGGTCCAAGAGGGTCATTACTGTGTGAATGAACCGGCAATCGCAGGCTATATGCCGGCCAAACCAATTCTGGCTTTGCCAGCTGTATCTCGTGATTAACAGGCAAGCAGCGCACACGAAAATTCAAACTTCTTGGATACGTTTCACAAATTTCATTCATGGTACCGTCAGCATTTTCAATCACTCTGATAGAAGCGAAGCTCTGGATAACATTCAGATCCAGTATCAGGTCTTCGTTGGCCGCCAGTGTTCTCTCCCACTTTGATCCATGGGGATCAAACCGGGCTTCAATCAATTGAAGCCCACGGGTTTGGTCATCCCCACTGGTCTGAACCACTCCGGCAATCACACTGTTTTTTTCCATCACCCCGTAATGAAGAAAACCAATCATGGTGACGAGAACGACGGAGCCCACAAAAATGGCTGGGATGAGCCAAAGCAAAGCGTTGGATTTTTTCCGTTTCTTGAGCGTGAAAAAGACACCTGGAATCAATAAAAGTACATATCCTGCCATGAGAAACAGTGTCAGGTCGCTGGGATCCTCGGGTCTGAACTGCTTGTCCAAATAAGCCACTCCCAGTTTTGTGAGGTTTCTGCGACTGGCATAACGAGTGCTAATTTGATCAGCGGGATAGATCGTGGAAATTTCCTCACCAGGGTTGTACGCAATCCATGAACCAAAGCCCTGTCTTTCAACACGCGGGACCAATCCCTGCGATGAGTCGGACCACTCCCGGGTCCAACCTGCACCTTCTCCACTCGGGGCAGAGATCAGATAGACGTCGAGCCCACCACTGACAGCGTGGTCGATGGCAGCTCTCTGTCCCTTGCTGAGGTCTTTCGGGTCGACACCAAACAAAACCAGTCTCTGAAGGGCAGCCAGGGGTCTTGAGGTTTGGGGTAATGTCTCCACAGACCAGGACTTGATGACTTTGAATTTTTCCTTCAGCTCTCGCATTTCGTTTTTGGCTGCGAAATTGACCGGACTGACGACCAGGGTGCGGACTCCTTCCGCTTCTTTGGTCACCTTGTCCCAGTTGAAACTGTTCCCTCCCCAATAATTGGGAATATTATAATCCAGAAATCCTTGTCCTTTGATCTCTCTGCCATTGCTGGAGGATTTCGCACTGATCGCCAGTCGTTCTGAATTCAGCCGCCCTTCGTGTCGTCCCCGAGCTTTGAAAACAGGAATCATCGACAGGGGAATACCGACCAGGCGGGAGGTAGTTGATTCTGCAGGGACATTGATCGTTATCTCAAAGTTCACGCTTCCGGACCACCCCCCACTTCTATAGGTCACTTCCGTGAAGGATAACTCGATCGTGGCTTCGCGACTCAGGGGATTGCTGAGGGAAACCATCAGCGGATAACAGGTGAGGCTGTCTCGGAGAACATTCCAGTCATTACTCGAGCAATTAATGCCTTCTGCACGGACTTCAATGGCATTCCGAGCTTCTGGAATTCGAAGATCGAAAGAAACGTTGTTAACCTGAGCCTCTGATTTTCCAGATAAAGTGATTCCGAAAATCAGTAGCCAGAAAAAGTTGAATCTTCCCAAAAAGCCTCCGTATGAAAATCTTCAGCAAGGATCTGAGCGGCCTTCGATACCGCAAGGAATCATGCAGTCGGTTCGATTTGCCCGAACTGCCCGCGCCCTTCGACAGCATCCCGTAAAATGCTCTGATTCATGTATTCGATCTGCCCGCCACTGGGTAGTCCCCTGGCCAAACGTGTCACCTTGACCGAATGATCCGCCAGACTTTCAGTGATCAACAAATTGGTCCCATCTCCCTCAAAATCCGGATTGAGAGCCAAGATCACTTCACTCACAGAATCTTTGCTACAGCGTTCGAGCAAGCGGTCCAGTGAGAGGTGCTCAGGCCCTCTCTCATCCATCGGGGAAAAGGTCGCTCCCAGGACATGGTATTTTCCGCGATAGGCGCCACTGGCTTCAATCGCCCGCAAATCCTTCGGTTGTTCGACGACCAGAATCGTCTCCGGATCGCGGGTTTCATCTTCACAGATTTCGCAGAGTTCTCGTTCGCAGATATTCAGGCATTCAGAGCAACGACGCAGGTCATCCTTGACCTTTCGAATCGCTTCAGCCAGTTCCGTCGCCTCTGCTCGTGAAACTTTGAGAATGTGGTAGGCAAGACGCTCAGCACTCTTTGCTCCAATCCCCGGGAGTTTGGAAAAAGCACTGATCAATTCGCCCAGAATCACGTCTTCTGCCATAGTTCTACATCATTCCCGGCAGGTTCATGCCCCCGGTCACACGCGACGTTTCCGAGTCAGACAATTCCTTGGCTTTCTCCAACGCCTGTTGGACAGCAACCAGAACCAGATCCTCGAGCATTTCCGTATCTTCCGGATCGACCGCTGACGGATCGATTTCAATCTTCATGACTTCTTGAGCTCCACTGGCATAGACTTTGACAAGACCGCTCCCCGATTCACCGGAAACCGTTCTCTGCTTGAGGTCTTCCTGAACTGCTTTCAGTTCCTTTTGCATTTTTTGGGCTTGCTGAAAAAGACCGCCCAGATCACCACCGACCATCGAGACTCCTTCGTAAATGACTTGCTGCGGGATGGTTCAAAATGTTTCGTTCAACTCTGCTTTCGGTGCGCCTTCGCCCGGAATATCTCTTCCGCGTCGCGAATCACCTGCGGAGCTTCAATGCTTGAGGGCTTCCCGGCGATTTCAGAGTCGCTCTCCCCTGTACCAGGACGGTCACCCTGAACAACAGACAAGGCCCCATGGGTTTTGCCCCACTTTTTGAAAGCCGATTGGATTTCAGGTGACTCAAGCACCTTCTCCAGTGACTCACTGACGATCAGAACCTGCTTTTCACCCTGATTCTGCAAGACCCCATCATTGGAGAGATGGCGGGCAGCCAGGGAGGACACTCTGGAAATCTCATCCTTGAGTTCTTCCCATGCTGAGTCAGAGCCGGCCCCCCCCGTTGTCGCTTCTTCTGACTCCAGAGTCGCAGTGGCAACGGGCGAATCCACAACTGCGACTGAAGCCTTGGCGGATTTCTGCTGAAGGGCTTCCAGCGCAGCCTGAGCCCGACTCATTCCACCCTCGTTGGCTCTGGACTCTCCCTGTGGCTCAACAGAATTCTGTGGCTCAACAGAATCCTGTGGGCTTTCCGGAGCCTGAATCTCTTCAGTAGAAGGAGCCGGTGTGACAGCTGCTTCCTGATTCACAGGAGTAACAGCCGCTTTTGCAGGTATCGCCCTCGCAGGAGTACTCGCAGGAGTCGCTGGGGAGGACAACCCGGTGCGCACCAGGGAAGACAGGGTTCCAATCCTCATCAATGCCAACTCAAGAACCAGGTCACCCCGGTCCTGCTGACGTAACTTTAGGCGTGTCTCCTGAAGAATCTCCTGAGCGAGAAGGTTGGATTCGATTTTTTCAGCACTCCACCCTGAAGCCACTCCTTCGTGCAACTGATCACGATAGACCGCCGTCAACTGATCGGTCAAAACGGAAGGTTCGGTTCCAGAATCGAGGAGAGGCCCCAACTCTTGAATAGCGGCTCCAAGATCACCGGACTCGAGAACTGAAATCAACTGAAGCAGATTCTCGGTCGAAACTCTTCCCGTCACTCTCAACAGGTCTTCCAGTTGAGGTTCCTTGCCCGCAAAGGCAAGGATTTGATCCAGCATCGATTGGGCATCGCGCATGCCCCCCTGAGCGAGCAGCGCCACTTCTTCGAGGAGCCCTTCACCGGGCTGGGCATTCTCCAATTGACAGATCTGCTCCAGGCGACGGCTGATATCCGACTTGGAGATGGACGAGAAATCGCAACGCTGGCAGCGACTGAGCACTGTCGGCAGAATCCGCTCGGGCTCGGTAGTCGCGAAAACGAATTTCACATGGGACGGGGGCTCTTCCAGCGTCTTCAACAACGCATTGAAGGCATCCCGGGTGAGCATGTGGACCTCGTCGAGGATGAAGACCCGGTAACGCCCCTGGGTCGGAGCATACTGAACATGCTCAATCAAACCGCGAATGTCGTCGATTCCGCGATTCGATGCCCCGTCCATTTCAGTGACGTCAGAATCCTCGCCCCTGAAAATCCGTTGGCAGGTTTCGCATTCACCACACGGTGTCGCTTCTTTTGCGTGTGGACACTGCAATGCCGCAGCGAAAATTCGTGCCATCGAAGTCTTGCCCACCCCTCGGGGGCCGCAAAACAGATAGGCGTGAGCCAACCGGTTTTGCAGAATCGACTGTCGCAAGGCATCGGCAACCGCCTCTTGCCCCACCACTTCGTCGAAATTCCGGGGGCGGAATCGACGGGCGATCACCTGGTACTCAACAGAACCGCTCCGGTCTCCGGAGCCCTCTGGAAGGGTTTCTGGGGTTGATTTCGTCATGGCCCCATCAGAACCCGAGCCCCCCATTCAGGCAAGTCACTAAAGGGGTTCAAATCAGCCCAATTCGACGAGGAAGAACGATTCAGGCTCTGGAATTCCGGTACGGAAATCGGCGATCAAAAAATCGGTGAAGCAGAAGAAGAGGAGGAAGATGAGACCGGAGCCCGAAGCACACCAGCGGACACCGTCATGGCTGCTCCCGTCAGGGCCTGACCAGGTTCACGGGCCGGCGGTCACCCGGACCCCGGAAATCAGAGTTAAATGTGGCGGAGAGGGAGGGATTCGAACCCTCGGTACGCGTAAACGCACACACGCTTTCCAAGCGTGCTCCTTAAGCCACTCGGACACCTCTCCGAAATGCGACTTGAGTCAGCAGTTTGGCTGGATCGACGACCCTGCCAGGAAATTAGTATCCCAGTTTCCGCAGAAATTGCCAACAGATCGTGACTCGATTCAGTCTCATTTACAGAGCCGAACACGGCCACAAACCGGCAAGATCCCACAAATTTGAATGTGGCTCACACCGATGAAAGAACGAAACTGGCGGAGAGGGTGGGATTCGAACCCACGGTACCCGTAAAGGCACACCGGTTTTCGAAACCGGCCCATTCAACCACTCTGGCACCCCTCCGCTGTGTTGTCCGTTCTACACCTTTCAGGAAGGTCGGATCAAGATCCGTCCTCCGCTTTCCCGTCATATCGGGGGCGCCCCTCACGAATCTCCCGGAAGAAATCCTTGAGCAACCCGGCCGCTTCCGTCTCGAGAACCCCACCCTGCCAGACCACGTCATGATTGAAGAGGCCCGGCTCAAAGATGTTCATTTTCGCATCCACCGCCCCCCAGCGAGAATCACTCG
>JACETR010000041.1 GCA_013911165.1 Planctomycetota bacterium
GCCATCGACGATAATTCCGTTACTCGAATCCAGATCGGCAATAAACCAGCGATCTCCTTTGGCAACCACCGCAGCGTGCTTGCTGGAGACACTGTTCTCCGCCAGAACGATGGAACATCCCGGATTTCGCCCTATCAGCAGTTTGTCTGCCAACAGGACTCGCTGGTCTTCTCCGTCAGCCTGGTATCTCAACTCCAGAGATTCCTGGGAGCTCATGAATCCTCACCCTTCGATTCTTCCCGCAAGATTCGGTATTTTTCTATTTTTTGGTCAAGAGTCGGTCGCGATACCCCCAGCAATCTGGCGGTCTGACTCTTGTTCCACTCGTTTTGCTCGAGCGTTGCAGAGATCACCTGGCGCTCGAGACTCTCAGTGGCCTCCGCCACCAACTCCCTCAAAGTCCCCCTCAAAGGCTCCCGTTGCTCACCAGGCTTCTGGGACAAAACAGACGTGGAAATAATCTCCGGAAGAATGACATCCGCAGACAGTGCAACCAGACGGTCCACTTCATTTTCCAACTGTCGCACGTTGCCGGGCCAGGGGCTGTGATAGAGGGCGTAGAGGGTTCTCGGATCGATCACCGGTCTTTCTCTTCCCAATCGGGAACACGCCCGATCAACAAAGAAATCCACCAGTAACGGAACGTCTTCCCGTCTCTCTCTGAGAGGCGGCAGCTTCACCGTCAAAACATTCAATCGATAAAAAAGGTCTTCACGGAATTGCCCAATACGGACCTGTTCTTCAATGTTCTGATTCGTTGCAGAAACGATCCGCACGTCGACCTTGACGACATCGCGAGATCCCACAGGACGGATTTCTCCATCCTCGAGAACTCTCAACAACTTTGCCTGGAGGTCGGGACTCATGTCACCGATCTCGTCGAGGAAAAGCGTTCCGCCATCCGCCAACTCAAAAAGGCCCTTCTTGTCACGATGGGCTCCGGTGAATGACCCTTTGACGTGACCGAAGAATTCACTTTCGAGAAGATTGGCTGGTATTGCGGCACAATTTTGCGACACAAAGGGCGAAACAGACCGCCCTGATCCCTGATGAATCGCTTGAGCCACCAACTCTTTCCCGGTCCCGCTTTCCCCGAGTACAAGAACCGGCATATCGGTATGAATCACACGATCCAACAATTCAAAAACGGCCATCATCGCCGGAGAACGGCTCACAATGCGATCATAGGAATGACGAAAATCAGGGCGTGCACCCTTTTTCATCAACTCCCTCGCCTGCTCTGGCTCAACTTCCCTTGCGAGAAGCAATTCCTGCAACTCCCGATTCAACTCCTCCACCTGCTGTCGCGCAGCCTGGTGAGAAGCCTGTCTGTTTCTCAACTCTTCAAACAGCCGGGCGTTTTCAATAAAGATCGAAGCCTGGTCGGCAAGAAAACTGACAAACCGGAGGGTACCCGGATGGAAAGAATTCTTTTCAAAACGATTGTCGATGTAGATGGCGCCATGAACCTTGCCCCTGATTCTCAGTGGGACACAAAGTACCGACTCCAGTTTCAGGTTCGAGATGGAAGCAGATGAAAGGAATCGCTCATCCTTGCGAGCGTCTCCTGTCAGGACCGGCTCTCCAGACTCCAGAACCCTGCGCGTGATCGACTGACTGACCTGTATATGGGATTTGCGAATTACATCACGATCGATATTTCTTGAAGCCGCAACCACGAGGTCGTCATCGTCGACGGTAATCAGAAAGCCGCGTTCAGCTCCCGATATCTCGATGACATTCTGAAGAATCACTTCGTAAAGTTCTTCGGTCACAAGAATGGAACACAAATCCCTGGAAAGCTCGAGGAGACGCATGAATATGGCTCGCTCGTCAATCACTCGGCTTTCATCGACGACAGGGGCCTCCAGCTCTGGTTCGAGGAAAAACTCGGTATTCAGAGCAAGAGTGTCCTCATGAGGACCTGCTGCAGACTCCTCTTCCGGTATGAGATCAAAATAGATACGGGTTTTACCGATCTCGATCTTGTCACCGGGTAACAAAGGCTGCCTGCGTATCAGGATTCCATTGACCATCGTTCCATTGCGGCTGCGGAGATCTTCCAACTGCCAGCGCCCCTGAATGCACTCGAGGCGGCAATGTTGACGAGATGCGCTGATATCGGAGATTTCAACGTCATTGTCCTTGGACCTGCCAATGGAGAGGCGTGCTCCTTTCAGAGAGATCTGCCGATCTCCTGAAGGATCCTGTACATACAACGTACTGATGGAAGAATCGGGGCCAGAAGAAGGTCTCTTCTTGCCGCGATCAGGGATTTCCAACGGTTTTCCTCACACTCAACACTGGCTTAGGGATAGGCACATCGTCCCTGATCCGGCCTCCCTGTAAAGAACATTTTACAGGGGGGTGCCATAACCAGACCCTACAGTCCGGATATACGAATCCTGATCCCGATCAGTTCCCGCCAAGTTGGCTTTCTACCCATTGCAGGACCCGGTCCTGCCATTTCCGGGCAACAGCTGCAGACCCCTTTTTGCGATTGCAGATCATGGCGAAAGTCACAGGCTCAGAAGAATCTTGAGGAAACAGAAGCCCCGCCAGGCTGGATACCCCTGTCAAGGTTCCGGTTTTAGCGAATACACGCCCCTTGAGCCCACTTTGACCCAGACGCTTCCGAAGGGTTCCATCCACCCCTCCTACGGCAAGCTGCTCAGTGAAATCTGCCCCCCAGTCTTGAACTATGACACGGTCCACCACATCGAGAAGGAATTGGCTCGTCAGACGATTCTGACGAGACAGCCCAGACCCATCCTGAAAAACCAGAGGATCGGAGTTACTGAAATTTTGAAGCGCCCAATTCATCAAGCTTGCCTTGGCTTCAACGAAACTGCCCTCACCCCCCAACTCCTTGCCCAACACTCTGAAGATGGAGTCTGCATAGAGGTTTTGACTGTTTTTGAGAAGAACCGCACTTCTGGATTTGAGTGAATGGGAAATCGTCGCCAAAACCTGACCAGATTCCCCCAAGTCGATCGATTCACCAGCAACACTGACTCCTTCAGTTGAAAGGAGATTTGTAAATGCTGAGACAAAGTTTTCCGCAGGGTCGGGGACTGTCACATGAAACTTCTGCTTCTGTGATCCTTGAAAAAATGCCCCCGAGATAACGACACTCCATTCGTCAAATTTTCGATCGATACGAATCAGATGTTTTTTGGAATCCTTGACCATTTTGAGGCGGTTTGAAAACTTGGCCAATGGCTGCAGGGGTCGCACGGAAAAGTCGACCTCTCCTTCGGAAACGGGTCCCAAAAACAGATCGAGACAATTGTCGTTAAGATTCAATGCTCCGGAAGCGGCGTAATACCATTGATGAGCCGACTGCCGAGGCCAGTCTGGATGAAAACCTGGGCCAGAAAAATAACGGATATCAGCGAGAACCTTACCCTTGACCGCAGTAACGCCAAATCGCTTGAGTTGCTGGCACCAGGGACGCAGTTCCCACAGGACATCCTCTTCGTCTTCCCGCCCCACCACAGCGGGATCCCCGCGGCCGACGACAATAAGATTACCTTCGAGTACCCCATTGGAGACCGGACCATCGATCAACAGATCGGTCTTCAGCTCAAAATCAGGGCCCAAAAGTTCCCATGCCGCGGCCGTAACAACCAGCTTCATCGTTGAAGCGGGAATACGCAGCGTGTCTTCACGATGCGAAACGCGACCCACACCCGGCACCCTGAATGAAAACGAAATTTCCGATTCTGGAATTTTCAAATCTTTCGCAATCTGAAGAAACTTGTCCCGATATCGATTGCGGTTTTCAGAGGAAAAATCTCCTGCGACAACTTCAGACGCTGACAGAAGAAAGGCCAACAGACAGACAAATCCGCAGACCAGGGCCCTGTTTCCAGCAGTAAATCGATCAGAAACAGGAACCTTCAGCAAAGGCAGCATGTGATCTCCCTGGGGCCAGTGGGTAAAATCCAGTTGCTGGATCTTGCTAAGACAAGGTTGCTCATGCAATACGACTTTCTACGATAATCCTCAGGAGAAAGCGATGAACCCACGTCGACAAGGGCGAAACAATTCTGCTCCCCGCCGATCCAAAGCGGCAGAATCAATTCATCGACGAATACAGGGGCTTGTCCGTTCATTGCTCTCCCGCGACGGTAGCGAGGCGATTTCCGGTCTTCCTGAATCTCTGGACCTTCATCTTCAGATCCCCATACACCTCCACGAAGATCGGACCTCCCATTCCAGAAAATTTTCTGAAGATCTCATGAAGCAGGTCGACGCACTGAGAACCGAAGGAGAAATTGAACTTCACGGTCACCGATCAGGGCACGCTCTTTGTTACTGGTGCCAGCAAACAGACTGTGAGCACTCACTACCGGAAAACGGACACACTGTTCTGACGGGATGGTCCCCAACAGGGATGCCCGTCTGGAAAAACATCACCAACTTCCTCCTTGCAGAAGCTCCAGAGTTACTCGATCACCTACACGGAGATACTCTCAAACCTTTTGCTGTTCTTGTGGATGAATCCGATCTTCTGGCAGAGGTCCTTCCCCAATACCTGGAAGGAACCCAGTTTTCTCATCCACTGGCTGCACTGGTCGTCGGAGGCTTTCCACTCCAGTTGCCAAACTACGAGATCGATCACTTGTCATTGACTGCCTTGGTACAAGAGACAAGAACTGCGAGAGGGATTCCTCGCTACCGCTGGAACTTCATCTCCACCCCTCCCAAACCATTTCATTTGGCCAGTTTGCTCGGGCAGGAGGACACATCTCATTTGGCAAGATGGATCTCGGCTCTCCGTGCGCTTCTGGTTGGACTTCAGGAGGAGATTGAAGCCAGAGCACGCGAAGGCAAGAGGATGCCGATGAAGGAATGTCGTCAGCGTGTCTTCCAAACCCTTCGTGAGGCTCAATCGATCTTGGGTGCATACAACAGGCGAAAAGATCGAAAAACACTTCATGCCCTCGAGCGTGGGGAGGATCCACAAAGGCCCACCTCGGCGGCGATTTCGGATGTGCTCGCCAGTAAACGGCAAGACCTCTTTCTCGATCGGCGGGAGGCAACGGTCATTGTTCGTGGCCCCAACAGCCGGGTTCATGTCTTTACCCAAAATGGAATTCACGTTACCAGTGCTCGCTATTCCCCTGATTCCATCGCCAATCGCATTCAAAGAAAACGCTGGGTCCCAATGGAAGATTCGGATTTCCTGCGATTCCATACAGAAATCAAAAATCGAGTAGGGAACTCCGGGGATCAAAGATCCGCTGAGGGGTCATAAAAGAAGCCGGCTCGGCTAGACCGCCCAACCTCGCCAAAAATTCATGAAGTTGTTTCCGAGTACTGTAGAACCCAAACCGGATATTTCGGACTCCAAGGCCGCGTGCAGGGTATCCATGTCTCGATAATCACGAAAACCCTCCATCGTTCTTGAGATCCCATCCAGATCGGTTCCCAATGCCAAGCGCTCTTCCCCGAGAATCCCTGCGATATGGCAAACATGATCGATAAAGGTTCCTACTCTGGACTCTCCGCCGAGGAATGGAGGAAACACATTGACTCCCACCAGAGAGTTGGCCGCAGCCAAAGATTTAAGGGTTTCGTCATTGAGGTTCCTGACGTGATCATGAATCCTTCGTGAGTTTGAGTGGGTCGCAACGATGGTTGCATCCAGCTCACAGAGATCCAAAACTCCTTGTGGGTTCAAGTGCGAGATATCGATGGCCCACCCCAAAGAAGTGGCTTCCTTCACCATCTCTTTACCCAGTTGAGTCAACCCCTCACCTGTATCTTCGTGACAACCTTGTCCAAGCTCATTGGCAGCATTCCAAACGAGACCCAATATCCTGACGCCACGCTCATGCAAAGTTTCCAGGCGTTGGACTTCCCCCTCCAGAGCGATTCCATTTTCAATGGTCGTCAACATTCCCACGACACCATCAGGCAAATCTGAAACCTGTTCAGGATGAGTCACGATCTGGAACGGCTCTCTGGAATCCTGATGCAGACGATCTCGGGCTTCAAGCAATGAGAGGCAGTGCTCCCAGGGAGACTCATGTCCATCCACGGTAAAAATAGCCGTGCCCAGCAGATCGATCCTCCCCATCTGGCAACGCTCGCTGTCGACCTGAAAATCAGTTCGGCGTGGAGCTAACCCACCACCTCTCTCCGCTAAAAGAGAGAGGGTATCCACATGCAGATCGGCCCTGAAATCCTGACTCATTGAAATGCTCTTCCTTCATTTAAACGCCATTGGCCCTGTGAAAAGACCTCAACCAACCCGGACCGACTCCCATCCCTCACACTCTCAGGGTCGTGATCCAGCACTTGAAAGTCAGCGCGACTGCCCGGGTTCAGAGTTCCGTAATCCTCGGGTAGATAATTCGCCTTGGCGGCCCCTGCCGTCTTGGAATGAAATGCTTCCGAAAATTGAACTCGCTGGGCAGGCCCTTCCGCATCACCGCTTCCATTTCGATCAACCCTCTCACAAGCGGCGTACAAATCAGCCCACGGATCCAAATCTTCAATCGGTGCATCCGTCCCTGTTATTACCGGCACACCCTGATCAAGAAGAAAACGAAATGGAATCGAATAATCAGCTCTTTTCCCCCAGCGACCGCGAATAATTTTTCGATCTTCAAAAAGATGACAGGGTTGTAGTGATGCGACAGCGCCACTTTGAATCAGTGAAGAAATGTCACCGGGATCCAACAATTGTAAATGCTCTATTCGATCGAAAACATCCAGCCCGGCTGTTCTGGCCATTCGGGCACTGTGAATGGCGCGGATCGATTCGCAGACAGCGGCATCGCCAATGGCATGGATCGCCAACCCCCAGCCTTTTGAACCCGCAGCTTCTGCGGTAGAGAGCAGGGAATCTCCAGACCGGCGGGCGATGCCCAGATTTTCGGGGTCATCGGTATACCCCGACTTCATCCATGCGGTTCTCGATCCCAAAGTTCCATCCGCAAAGATCTTCACCCATCGAACAGCAAAATCATCTTCACGATTGCCAAACGGAATGGCATCGTCAGGATCCATGGAAAGAAACTCTTCTTCCGGCAATCCATGGCGAATAAAAACCCCTTCTTTCCCGGGTGGCTTGGCATGAAATGCCCGAATCGACTCACCGCGATCAAAGGTTGTCGCTGCGGTGATGCCATGGCGCAACAATCGTTGGCAAGCTGCGGAAACTTCTTTTGCTGGCGATTCCTTGACGCAATTCCAGGCCGCCTCTGCTTCTTCCTCAACCAACACTCCCGAATGTCCCGGATCCTTGCCAAGTTGAGCAAGAATGGTCGGAGAAACGAGTACTCTGTGGAAATCGGCATTCCAAAGAAGGACAGCCTTGCCTGGGAAGTGACGATTCAGAAACGCTGCCGGTGTCGGCAACATTTCAGTAGGCAGCGGATCTCTCCAGCCATGCCCGACCAATGCACTCCCTTCACAGACTGCGTCCTTCAGGTCATTGATACAGTGGTCCAGGGATTTCTCAGCCAACGAGATTTGCCGGGAATGCTGCTCGGTGTACAGAAGATGTAAATGGCTGTCGACAAATCCGGGCAAAACCCAGCGGCCATCGAGATCGACGACTTGATCTACAGAAGGGTTTTCAGAACCGGACGGAACCCACTGCACGACTTTTCCAGATTCGATGAGCAGGTCTTCCAGCTCAGTACCTGAACTCGGGTAGCGTCTTGCTGATTTGAGAAGAAGACGGGTCATAATCCACTTTCGCACGAAAAAAGGGGCAACCCTCTCAGGATTGCCCCTTCCAAGATCCAAATCAATAGCGGATTAGCTACGGCGATCACGACCGCGGTCTCCACCGCGTCCCCGGTCACCACCTCTTCCACGGCCTCGGTCTCCACCACGTCCACGGTCACCACCTCGATCGCCACTGCGACCACGGTCTCCGTCTCCCTGAGCGACAGCGGTGGGCTCAATTTTGCCCTCGTCAATCAGGACTGCTTTGTGGGAAAGACGCAGGCGCCCCTGAGGATCACTCTCAAGAACTTTCACGCGCAACTCGTCGCCACGGCTGACCACAGAGTTGACGTCGTCCACGTAATCACCAGAAAGCTCAGAAACATGAACAAGACCTTCTTGGCCAGGAAGTACTTCGACGAAGCAACCGAAATCCTTGATGGAAACGACCTTGCCGTTGTAGACGCGGCCCACTTCGACATCCTGAGTCAACATCTCGATGTGCTCTCTTGCTGCAGTAGCACTCTCGTTGTCCTTGCCCCAGATTGTGATCTTACCGGTATCCTCGATCTCGATCGTTGCGCCTGTTTCTTCCTGAATGCCCTTGATGACTTTTCCGGAAGGACCAATCACGATGCCAATCTTTTCGGGATCGATCTTGATTCGCATGATTTTCGGAGCAAGCGGAGAGACTTCCTCGCGCGGACGGTCCAACTTCTTGAGCATTTCACGAAGAATGTGGATTCGTCCTTCTTTGGCCTGCTCAAGAGCGCGCCCCATCAACTCACGGCTCAGACCGGAGATCTTGACGTCCATCTGCAGAGCGGTAATCCCTTTTTGGGTTCCGGTGACCTTGAAATCCATGTCTCCATGGGCATCTTCACTGCCCAGAATGTCGGACAGAATGTAGTGGTCATCGCCGTCTTCGATCAGACCCATGGCGATACCGGCTACCGGACGCTTCAGGGGAACACCAGCGTCCATCAAGGCCAGAACTCCACCACAGACACTGGCCATGGAGGACGATCCATTGGACTCGGTGATGTCACTGACCACGCGAAGGGTGTATGGGAAATCATCATGATCGGGCAGCACGGAACGGATGGAGCGCTCGGCGAGGGCACCATGTCCGATCTCCCGACGCTTCGGTCCGCGATTCGGCCACGACTCACCCACACAATAGGCGGGGAAGTTGTAATGAAGCATGAATCTTTCACGCTTCTCATCGATCAGGCCGTCAATCCGCTGCTCGTCAAAGGAAGTTCCAAGAGTTGCAGTAACGATGGCCTGAGTCTCACCTCGGGTAAACACGGCAGAGCCATGAGTACGCGGAAGGAAACTGAGTTCGGTATCAATCTGGCGGATATCGGTCAAACCTCTGCCGTCGGCACGGCTCGATTCCTGAATGATCAGATCCCGTTCCACCTTTTTCTTGACCCCACCAAGGAATGATTTCACTTCTTTGGGATCGGGACAGGTACCGGCCTCGACCTGGTCAGCAGGGCAAAGCTCTTCGAGGATTTCATTGCTAATGACATCCATCGCACGCTTTTTCTCATGCTTGCCGGTGACCCGAATCGCCTCACGAAAGCGATCGTAGGCCATGCCATGAACCTTGTTTCGAAGTTCCTCGTCAACCTCAGGCGCAACGAACTCCATCTTCGGCTTGCCAGCCAGACCTGTCAATTCTTCGATCATCTCGATAATGACCTGACACTCTTTGTGAGCCAACTCAAGAGCATCGATCAGGACCGACTCGTCGACTTCCAGCGCACCGGCCTCGACCATGACGATCGCTTCCTTGGTGGCTGCAACTACGAGGTCCACGTCACTCTCTTCGCGAGCGGCGTGATCGGGATTCACCACAAACTCACCATTGACCCGTCCAATACGAACGGAACCGATGGGCCCCTCAAAAGGCAACTCTGAAATGCTCAGAGATGCGGAAGCCGAAATCATGGCGAGAATGTCCGGGTCATTTTCACGATCAGCGGACAGTACGGCACAGGCCACGGAAACATCCTTGATGAACCCATTAGGGAACAACGGACGAACCGGACGGTCAATCAGCCTTGCGGTCAGGATTTCCTTGGTGGTAGGACGGCCTTCACGTTTGAAGAATCCTCCGGGGATCTTTCCGGCCGCGTAATTGTTCTCGCGGTAGTCCACGGTCAGGGGGAAGAAATCGCCGCCAAAACGGGGCTCTCCCCAGGTCACTGCACAGAAGACTGCGCAGTCTCCCCAGCGAACGATGGTCGCTCCGGCTGCCTGCTTGGCAATCAGCCCGGTCTCGATGCTGAGGGTCTTGCCCCCAACTTCTCTTGAAACTACATGAGTCATGTATCCTCCTGGCAGCCCATGCTGCCGACGCACCCTTGCGTCTTATATGATTCTTGTCTTCGAAACTTGTTATTGATTCAGAGGGAAATGAGGGCCCGATTCACACTCAACCAACTCGATGGCAGAAAGCCATTGGCAGGCGGAGTTACTGGACATGGCTGCACAAAAATGCTCCAAGACACAGTACTCGGTGTGACTCTCGATGAAGACTCGCGATCCGCAACCTGAAAGTACAGAAGCGGTCCTCTAGCGACGCAATCCCAGCGACTCGATCAGGCGAAGATATTCAGCTCTGTCATTTTGCTGGAGATACTTCAAAAGGCGCGTCCTTTTGCCGACCAGAACCAGGAGGCCACGACGGCTCGCAAAATCCTTTTTCATCGTGCGGAGGTGGTCCGTGATGTTTCTGATTCTCTCGGTAAGAATGGCGATCTGGATCTGGGCAGAACCCCTGTCATTTTCAGAGGTCTTGTACTCCTGGATCAGTTCAGCCTTGCGCTCTGCTGTAATGCTCATCGAAAAACGATACCTTTGTCTCTTGTGGTTCTAAACAGTGCGGAAACGCTCCGACGACGCTGTTCAGTCCCTTCCCAAGGTATGAATGCTACCTAGACTGACCAGAAGGGCAAGAAATTGTGGCCATTCTGGCTGAAATTGACTCTCAACCCGTGTTTTTCCCCGAATCCGCATCCAGTAATCCAGGTGGATCGTCGGCATCCGGAGTCCCTGCGTCCAGATAGGACTGGAGCAGGATCGCAGCCGCTTTCTCGTCGATGGTAGCTTCTTTACCCACGCTCTGGGCCTGCTGCGTCGTCAACCGCTCGTCCCAAAGCCTTACCGGAACCTCCACCCCCTGCCGAAGCCAACGGGTCAACTCCAGAGACCTCAATGCCATAGGCCCGAAAGAACCATCCATGTTTCGGGGGCAACCGACGATGACTCCTGCAAGCCCGTAGTCCTCCTCGACAGATTTCAGCCACCGCAACAGCTCGTCCCGATTGGCGGAGACACCTCTGGGCGTCGCTAACACACCCATGGCATCCGCCCTGGCCATGCCAATCCGCTTCTCTCCAGGATCAATTCCTACCCACACATTCATTGCGAACCTTTCGCCATTTCCGAATCGAGAATCTGCGAGGCCTCAGGAATCAATCCGGAGACCAATCCTCTTTCAGAGCAGATCAGGATCAAATCATCCATGCACACAACCAATCCCCCGACAAGACCACGGATCTCCAGATTTTCGCCCGTTGCATTGAGAACAATTCCGCCCGGATCCAAGGGCCCCTGTGAATCTGACCCAAGAATGCGGATCCCGGACGAGTCACAGAAGATCTCGAATCGACCCATTCCCAATGCCACCACCCGTCTGGAAAGATCCCCATGAATCACAGGCATCTCTCCAGCCAGAGCCAGGGGTTCTGCGAACGGGTAACGGGGGACTCTTTCAGGAAGTGACCAACGGATCGATACCTGCGAAGTAGGAGAATGAAAACCGGGCCTGTTTTCACGAATCGACTTCCAATCCCCGAGATCACTCCAACGATGGTCGAGATTCCGAAAATTAAGACTGCCCGCAAAGTCCTCTTCGCCCAGAAGGAAGTGGTCGATGGACAACTCTGGAGCCTGCTCCACAGATTCAATTCCGCGCCGTTTCATTTGCTCGAGGAAAAAGCGGGCACCAAAGCCAAAAATACCGCAATGGCGAAAACTCTTCCTGTTCGCCCCTGTCGATTCGAATTCCGATCGGATCTGTTGAATCTTCTCCTGCGTCGGCTTTTCCACAAACTCGACTGAGCCCGTGGAAGTATCCAGAGAAATAAAGCCGAAATCTGGGGAAGGATCAGCAACAGTCCCATGAATCCAGAAGGTGTCGGCTTTGACGTTGAGAGCACGAACTGTTTCCAGAAGTCCCTGCCTGAATCGATCTCGATCAATGATGTGTTGATCAGCAGGCATGACGAGAACCAATGCATCGGGATCCTGCCGATACAATGTCTCTACCCCTCGCATGATGGCAGGCAGTGTGTTTCTTCCCCGGGGTTCAGTAATCCATTGGCAAATCCCCGGATCGGACAGATATCCCTCTGCAGCCACCAAATGAATACGCTCAGGTGGAGTGAAGAGCAAAGCAGATTCAATTGTTTCTTCCAGAGGTGAGCAATCCGCGATCAGTGGCAACTCTGGCTTGCGAATTCCCGGCCGACTCCAAGGCCACAATCGCCGGCCTGAACCTCCGGCGAGTATCAGCACATGAAGCTTTTCACTCATCCCAATATCCATCCAGCTCTGTCATCAACTCCCTCAAAGCCTTGGAGGATGGCAAGATTCGAACGGCCTCGCTCAAATGTTTGCCGGCCTCGACCTTCATTCCCATATCCAGGTAACAGCGCGCTCTCTTCCGAGCGACCTCGCCACGGGATTGCCGATCGAGACCCAGCTGTTCCGCCCTGCGCAAGTACTCCAGAGAGACCCGCGGGTCTGAAACCTTGTTGGTTTTTTTCAACAACAGCTTTTTTGCCCGATCAACGGCCTCTGGATAGCAGGGGCGGTGATTTTGCCTGCGAGCCTCGGTACGCAGGAGATCCTCATACCATTCCAACGCCCGCGACTTTTGACTGACACCTTCGTGGTACTCCCCAATTAAAAAGCAGGAATCCACATACTCGTCATCGGTCAGGTGCTTTTTCAGAAACAGTCGGGCACCAGGGCCGAGGTCTTCCAACCGCTGAACGGCCTCCCGTTGCCTTTGCTCCAGTAACAGGAAAAGAATACTCCTTGCCCTGGCAGCCGGACGCTCGCTATCGGTCACATGAGGGGTTTTGTCGAGTAGCTCCTCACGGAAGACGATGTTCCACATCTGATCGTATCGGTGACGACTGTCGGTATCGGACAAGACGTCGTGCGCCTCGAGAAGTTTTCGCATCTCCTCAGGATCTCTGGGAAAAGCAGACTTGTCGGGGTGAACTTCAAGAAGCTTTTTACGAAAGGCTTTTTTGATCTGATCATGGGAACAATCCATGTCGAGACCCAATACGGAGTAGTAGTCAAGAAACTCAGACATCGTTCCTCGACTCCCGTTCCAGCCAGAAAGTGACAGGGCCGTCATTAGTCAGCGACACCTGCATATCTGCCCCGAAAACCCCGGTTTGAATCGACGGACCAAAGGTTTCCCTCAGTTGCTGAACAAAAAAATCGTATTGGACTTCGGCATCCAAGGGAGACATGGCAGGCTCAAAGGACGGGCGGCGACCTTTCTGACAACTGCCGTATAGCGTGAACTGACTGACGACAAGAATCTCACCGGAGATTTCATGAATGTTCAGATTCATATGGCCTTCGGAATCGGGGAATATCCGCAGCCCATTCAACTTCTCCACCATCCAGGGGATGTCACTCTCTCCGGATTTCTTGCCAAATCCGACGAACACGAGCAGGCCCTTTCCAATAGAGCCGACTGTCTCACCGGACACTTCCACACAGGCGTCAGAAACACGCTGAATCAGCAACCGCAAAGATGGTCTCCCTCTCAGATGGTCAGAAACCACATCTTAGCGATGGGAGGGAAAAATCGGCAGAAATATTGAAGACGAAAACTTACCGCTGCACAAATTCATGGCTGAAGTGGCCGATATCACCCTCTGGCAAATCGACAGGTTGGATAGACAGGCAACGCCCCGAAGCGGAATCGACCTCCAACAGCACACCACAGAGATGAGCATTGGCTTCAGCCACGGTGAAGGGAGCGTGCATGGAGGTCAGTAGCTTGTGAAGGACTGGACTCGCCTCCCGACCAATCACTCCATCATAGGGCCCGGTCATCCCGAGATCTGAAATATAGCCCGTTCCCTGCGGCAACACTCTGGCGTCTGCAGTCTGGACATGAGTATGTGAACCGACAACGGCTGTCACACGACCATCCAGGTGCCAACCCGCAGCCTGCTTTTCACTGGTCGCCTCACCATGGAATTCGATGATCCGAATCGTCACATCATCGTCGAGAGAATCGAGCCATTGATCCACAGAGCGATAGGGACAATCAACCGGGTCCATGAAGACTCGCCCAAGCACAATCGTGTAAGCAATTTTGACACCTGAGGCGATCTCGAAAATATGACTCCCATGACCCGCAGATGATTCGGGATAGTTCATGGGACGAATGCAATCCGGGTGATCAGACAAAACGGACAGGTTGTCTTTCCGTTTCCATGCATGATCCCCCAGAGACATCATGTCCACACCGGCGTTTTTCAGTTCGCCGTAAATTTTCTCGGTAATCCCTGATCCCGCCGCAGAGTTTTCGGCATTGGCAATAATGGCATCCAGTTGCCAACTGTCTCTCAACTCAGGCAACCAATCCTGCGCCACGCGCCGGCCTGGTCGACCCACGATATCTCCGATCAGTAACAGCCGCAGCACGCCTTCACTATCTGGCATATTCGACAACCCGGGTTTCCCGAATCAGGGTGATCTTGATCTCGCCAGGGTAGGTCAACTGATCCTCAATCTCCTTGGCAATATCATGAGCGAGTCGTGTGGCTTTTTTATCGTTGATCTTGTGAGCGTTGACAAAGACCCGAACTTCACGACCCGCCTGAATCGCCTGTGCATTGGAAACACCTGCGAAAGAATTCACGAGCCCTTCGAGCTTCTCAAGTCGCTCAATGTATCGATCAAGCGACTCGCCTCGGGCACCGGGGCGACTACCGGAGATGGAGTCCGCAACCTGCGTGAGGACTGCATAAATACTTTCTTGCGGAACATCATTGTGGTGACTTGCGGCAGAATTGACCACTTCAGGGGCTTCGTCGTATCGCTTGAGGATCGTCGCACCGATCTCGGGGTGGCCACCCTCAAACTGATGGTCTACCGCCTTGCCCAAATCGTGGAACAAACCGCATCTCTTGGCGAGGGTTTGATCCAATCCGAATTCTGCAGCAACCATTCCGCAAATATTCGCCACTTCCACCGAGTGGGAAAGAACGTTTTGACTGTATGAGGTGCGGTAGCGCAAACGCCCCAACAGGGTCACAAGCTTGGGGTGAATCCCTGGAAGATCCAGATCATAGGAAACCTGAACTCCGGCCTTCTGAATCTCCTCATTGAGAGATTTTTTTGTCTCTCCAACGATCTCCTCGATGCGACTGGGGTGAATCCTGCCGTCCTGAAGCAACTTGCTCAGCGCTCTGGAACCCATTTCACGGCGAATCGGATCGAAGCAGGAAAGAGTGATCACTCCCGGACTGTCATCAACGATGACGTCCACCCCGGTCGACTTTTCGAAGGCCCGAATATTACGGCCTTCACGGCCAATGATTCTTCCCTTCATGTCATCCGAGGCGATCTCGACACTCGTTACCGTGGATTCCTGGCAGTAAGTGGAAGAGATTCGCTGAAGAGTGGAAGCGAGAATGCTCTTGCTCTTCGTTTCAGCCTGATCTTTGACTCGCTCGACCATCCGTTGGATCATTTGGTCGCCTTCGTGCTCGACCTCTTTCTTCATACTCTCCAACAGATTCTCTCGGGCTTCTTCCCGGGACATGCTGGCAACGCGCTCAAGATTTTCACGTTGCTGCTCAATCAGATCGTCAATATCTGATTCCCGGTTCTGAATCCGGCTCGAACGCTGGTCCAGGTCACCCTCTTTGGATTCAAGGTTGGACTCTTTCTTTGAAAGAAGATCCATCCTTCTATCCAGCTTGTCTTCCCGTTTACGCAACTCACGATCAGAGTCCTTGATCTCCTTGCGAGCCTCACGGACCTCTTTCTTGACTTCGTCGCGTTGTTGGGAAGCCCAGTTCTGGGTCTCATTACGATTCTCGGTACGAATTCTCTCTGCCTCAGCTCGGGCATCGGAGAGAACTTTATCCCCCTCCGCCTTCACTCGTGCAGTGTGACGGGTACCAAAAATATAAATGATAATGACACCTACAATGGTCAGTCCAAGACCGATGTAGTTTTCGATTTCACTCAAGATTCCTCCTGCAGAAGGATCTGCAGGGAAACAGAAGCGAATCAGATCTTAACGGGAGAGAATTTCTATCTTTTGAACTTCCAGAAGCCGAGCCCCGAATTCCGGGTCCTGCTCCTTGATCGTTCCGACGATTCCCACTCTTTTATTTACGTATTGATCTAGATTCAAATCTTCGCCGTTGAGGTAAAAGAGGAGCTGATTCCCCTTCATCAATTTATGTGATGCCTCAACTTTTCTGTGTTTCCCCAGTGCTACAACCCAGCCAACAGCCTGGTATTTTGAATCTCCTGGCGTGTTGCGGTGGCCTGTCCTTCTTAAAATTTCCTTTTCCCGTGCCTGCTCTTTTTCACGCTTGGCCCGGGCTATTTCTTGTTGACGTTCAATTTCGATGAGTCTCCGCTGTAGCGGAACAAAGTGCTCGTTAATAGTTCTGGCAAGATCCTTGACCACACGGATCTCTCCGAGATCCTCACTCGTGGTCTCAAAAACCTGAATCTTGCGGAAGATGTCAGAGAAGTCCCATTTCACAGGGGGCTTTTCTGTTTCCTTTTGGAACTGCTCAAAAAGCTGCTTGAGCCTTTCCGATTCAAATGTGGGAATCTTGATCGTCCCACTTTGATCTTCTGCTTCCGGATTTCCAGCCTGATCAGCTCCTGCTTCTTCAGGAGTTTTCAATCCTGAGACATCAGAGTTGTCGTTTCCGTTAACCGGAGGAATTCCGGTCGGACTCCCAGGCCTGGTCTTCAGGGTGTCATGCAAGGTTGACAATCTGGCAGGATCAATTTTCTGGTCACTTCTTTTGACGTAGTCGCCATGAATCCAGCCACGGGCATTGAGTGGTGCGAAAACCTCCACCCACTCTTTACCAGCAACTTTCGAATCGGCTTTACGCTGACCTGTCGGTTTGAGGATCTGACCCATGACGGTCAATCCCAATGGAGTGTGGTTGGTACTGGCGGTGCAACGCAAACGAACGCGGTCTCCCGTGACACGCAAGCGCTCTTCCCCAGCCTCTTCCACAAAATCACCATGAATCCAGATCGTCTGATCCGAAGGGACGACGATCTCGACCCAATCACCCCGTCCACCCATGGCTATGACGGGAGCGTCCATGCTCAGCCGAGCAAAGGCAAAATGATTGGTTGAAGCCCCCGCACGAAGATTGACCGATTTTCCGGACACCTTGGCCAGCCAGGGTTCCAATGTCGGCTGAGACTGCGTGGGGTCGGAACTCTGGGCCAAAAGATCCGCCTGAAATCCCGTCAAAAGAGCCAGTAAGCCGGCGATAATCAAAGAAACTCGCCCGCGGCTACTTTTGTTGGGGATGGGGCATCCTGTATCCGAGAAGGAGTCAATCTGGTGATACTCGGTGCATCCGGTGATTTGCTGTGGCATTGATCTTCCCCTTCCCGACGATTGGGCCCTGATTCTGGTGCAATCACGGTTTGCTACAACCGCTCATGATGTTCACGGGTGAAGTTTCCAGTTCTCCATCCTGCCGCATTGGCGGGTTGAAGAGGAGGCCTTCACTTTCAGAAGACTAAGTCTTCAATTCAGGCCTGTCAACGAAGCAGGGGCGGATTAAAGACAAAAACGGGGAGTACCACCCTCAGGAAACCACGCTGGGCGGATTAAATGGGCAGTCTTCAGAAACGGATAAAAATCAGATCCCCAATGGAACAATGATAGGACGAAGCGGTCACCGGACATTTGGCACGGAACAAACCGAATGCTGGCCATTTGTCCGACTCCAGGGTCTGCAAATGGGATGCACCCTTGAGGACAATCAGATCTGCAGATTCCATTGCCTCGGCGACTTCCGGTTCCCATTCGTCCGCCGAAACGCCAAGCCTGTTGCCAATGGACAAGACATTTCCCAGAGCCTCCAAAGGCCCGGATTCAGCGAGAAGATCCCCCACGTCATGAAGTGCCAACGGAGATCTCTTCACGAGATGGGTCATTTCGAGTTGGGGATTCTTTTGACGAAACTGATCGATCAGGACCAGATCTGCAGCCACTTCAGGAGCAGTATCATGAATGAAAACAAGACGTTTTGACGATTCCAGACGTTTCTCAAAGTCTGACCGGTCATCGTGACGAAACTTCTGGTCCGCCGAATCCGACTCTCTCAGGCCGAGTTTTTGCAAATCCTGTCGAATCGAATGTGTACTCTGGATTTCATTGGCAAAGACATTGGATCGCGCTGACATCAGCAACGCACGCCCCAATGGATCTTCGTCCGCAAGCACCCGGGCTTTCAGATCCGGATAGGCTTCCACCATTTCCTGGACCCATAAGTCTCTTTGTTTTTTCCAGGGGTCTCCCGTACCCAGAACTTCGTGGACAGCACCGAGCAAATCACCAATCACTTCCGCCGGAGGAAGGTGGGATTCCACGTCAGAGAGGTGACGCATCGCCTCGTCGAGGACCTTGTGCTGCAACCACGCGTCGTCACTGACTTTTTCTGCGGTGCACAGGGCCCGGCGCAATGCGCAGGGATAGCAGCGGGGATCAAATCGAGCCATGAAGGCTCACTCTCCCATACCCGGGAGGTTTCTCACCGGGGGAGAAAAGGCCTCGAGCTCTTCGGGAGAAAAATTCATTTGGGTGATGTAAACATCTGCAAAACGAATCCCCAATGTCGATCGGAGCCCCAACAACTGCATATAGGCTTTGCGTGCTTCTTCCTTGGTTGTAAATGGGCCAACATAGACATCGTATCGCTTGAGACCGGATCGCTGTTCACGAACCCGGATCCTCGATACGGCATCTGTGAGTCCAGAGTCCACATAAGCCAGCAGTTGATCGACGATCTCTATCTCTGCGGACAATTTTTGGCCGACCATCACGGCCCACAATTTCTGATCGATTTCGATGGGAACAAAATTTTCTTCTGCTTCAGTGACGACACCCTCCGCTGGCACATCGGAATCACTGGCCACCCCCTCCACAGGCTCACCTTCAGCATTTTGAGGATTGCGAATGGCAGGTAATTCCGGCTTTGGCTCGGGATTCATCACCGGCCACTGATCGTCGAGAGGTGCCTCTGTACCGGTCGCAGCCAGAGGGAGATCAGGAACAGAAGATCTGCCGCCGACAAATGCCAGACAAAGAAGGACGACAAATCCGATCGCAAAAACGACCAGGGTGGACATTCGAACCTCGAGAGTCGAGTTCCAGCCTTTGTTCGGAGGGGATTGACGAGCGGCTGGAGAAGAAGACACTTCATCCGGGATATCCGGGAGTCGCCTCTGAACAGGTGCGGGGTCCAATTGGACACGGGATCTGGATTTCCCCCCGAGCCCCGACGATTCTCTGGTCGAGGCTGGTGAAGATTCGGCACGCCCCGGAACTTTGGGAATACTCGATTCCGGCTCCGATGAGACCCGAACCCTGTTTTTCCCCCCTGTACCTTGCCCTTTTTTCGACAAGCTTCCCCCTATTTTGGTGACAGGCACCGATTGGCTTCCCCTGAGTCCAAAAACATCCGTTCACAATGACAATTTTTGGCTCCGGAAACAAAACAGAGCATTTCTGACCTTGAGAAAGATGTTCAATGTCGAAGAATAGGTGACGGGATGACCCCGGTCAAGAAGCACCCTTGACCAGTGAGGTGAATCAGCGCAGGGGACTTCATACCCTGTCGACAATGATTCCAATTCCCACAAGTGCTCAACGCAGAATGGAGAGACCGTCGATGGATCATTCCCAAGTGGCTTCTGAGCCACGACCGAAGTTGAAAATCAGGCCGATTACCCTGTTTCTGCTGGCCTTCCTGAGCCTCTCTTCATGGACAACGGAAATCACAGGTCAGGAATCAGAACTTCGTGAAATCCCAGCGGTCTACCAAACTCTTCAGGGCAAGTTCCCAGGCATCCTGTCCACCATTACACCTGAGACCTCCACACTGAAAATCGGTGATTCGACCGCTTCCCTGAAAGATCTGGTACAGATTGAGTTCTCTGGAAAAGTGGCTGAATCCAGTGCCTCTGCAAATCTGATTCTCCGTGAGGGGGGATCATGGAGAGGCCGTTTCGATCTGCGGAGACTGGACGGTGGAGATCAGATTTATTGGAACTCACCCAGCCTGACGCAAGTCCTTGAGCTCCCCCTCGAATCGATCGAGAAGTATCTCGCGACCGGAGTAGATGAGTCTGAACTGGGGGAAGGCTCGACAGACAGTGATTTCCTGCTGACAGCAGACGGGGCAAAGCTGACGGGGATTCTCGAATCCCTCGACATGAACCAGATCACCTTTGACGACGAATCACTCGGTCTCTTGAAAATCGAGTGGTCCAAAGTCCGTGCCTTTCAGTTGGTCGCCCTCGATGACGAGCCAGAAGAACCTGCGAAAAGCGGCTTTTCCATTGACGTCGTGACCCGGGATGGAAGCTCTCCAAAAGGCCTTCTGGTGAAAATCGATACGGAGGAGGTCCGCATCCAGTCCGGTAGCAGTCAGGAGATTCGCATTCCCGTCGACCGGATATTGCGGGTCAACTTCGCCAATGATCGTGTGGTACCCCTGACAGATCGCTCCCCGATCAAAGTTATTGAAGGATTGGGAGAAGGTCGCTGGTTCCCCTGGAGTTGGCAGAAGGATCGAAATGTTCTGGGTGCTCCATTGACGATTGGCGCCAGAAGTTTTGACAAGGGTATCGGAGTGCACTCCAACTCCCTGTTGTCCTTCAAAATCGAGCCTGGGGACCTGACTCTGAATGGGTTCGCAGGGATGGACGCCAGCGCCAAACCCAAGGATGAAGAATCTGAAATCGGCAACGCCCGTTTCTCCATCCTTGTCGACGGCAATGTGGCCTGGGGCCCCCACGACATCTCGTGGCAAGACGCCCCTCGCCCATTTTCCATTTCCCTGGAGGGAAAAACGGGCTTTACCCTGAAAGTCGACATGGGATCGGGAATTCACATTCTCGACCGTGCCAATTGGGTTGCCACCCAAATCATTCGCCAATAAAAAACGCCCCCTTGCCGGCTCACGGCAAAGGGGCGTTTTCACTTCAGGCTGAAACGTCGATCATTCTCCCGGGTTATCCGGAGTAATCTTCGGATCCACCTTCATGTCGGTGTAGGTTCCACCGGTCGTCTCGGCCAACTTTTTCAGCCAGGTATTCGCTTCAGTCAACCCCGGCATCTGCTGCCCCCCCTGCGTGAAGGGGTGGAATCCAAAACAGTGGATCTTGATCTTGCGGAAACGGTTCAGTTCAAAGACCTTGTCCAGAATCGGCTGGGTCGGGTCATTCACCTTTCCGTCCACAGAAGGCAAACCATCACTCAAAAAGAAAATGGTGTTGGTCCGGGCGTCCTGACTGAATGCCTGAATCAGGGCATCCATGGTGTTGGTGTTACCGTTGTGCTTCAGACCATCCACCCACTTGATGGCACTCTTTTTGTTACCGTTGGAAGCGGGTGTGGCTTTCTTCTTGAACTTCGAAACATTGGTATCAAAGCGCACACAGTTGAATGCAGCGTCCTTGGACATCTTGCGGATCACCTTGCGGAGTTCACGCTTGGCCATCTCCATGCGAGTCCAGAACCGGGCCAGGCGCTGTTGATCGGCGGTCATCTGTCCTCCGCCGCTGCTCTGTCCCCCATCGGATCCGTCTCCACGGGCGAGCCCCGGGATATCATCCTTGTGGACGTACCTCATGGAACCACTGGTGTCGATCACGAATACGATGTTCTTGGACTCCACAGGAACGCCCCAGAACTCTGGATCGTCTCCCCTGCGCTTGCGCTTGACTCCGGTTTTGCCGTCGTGGGTCTCTTCCATCGGATCGAAGGTGTTTTGGCGCGGCTCCCACCAGGCAAACCACTCTTCGATCAACTCAAAGTCCTGCCCCGTCAACTCCCAAAGGGCATCCCGTACCTGATGGTAAAGAACGTCCTTGCGCTTCTTGAGCAATTTCTCCAACAGGTTGATCAGTGGCTCGACACAGACCGCACTCTGACTTTTGCGGAACGCTTCCACCGCTGCACCCTGTACAAACGGGGACTTGTCATCGAGAAACAAAACCATCAATTTGATGGCTTCATCATTCTGCTGCCCCTTCAACCGGTCGATCTGCTTGCTGAGGGCATCGATCTCCTGCTTCAGCCGATCGGGGATCGAAGGGTCACTTCCAGGGGGCAGGCCATTTTCCTCGACCCGCTTCAGTTGCTTTTCCAGTGACACCTTGCGGTCGTTGAGCTCACCCCGCTTGTTCGTGGGATAGGCGAGTATGTCGGTCATGTACACACGCTCACGGAAATCGCCCTTGCTGTCGATTTTGTCGTAACGGGTGGAGATGTGCTCGACGATCCCCGTCATCATGGACAGCTCTTCACAGATCACGTCGTAGACAGCTGGCACTGATCCGTTCTGGTAACCCAGGTCATACACCGTCTCGAGAGCGTCCGGTGTACCGAAAGCACTGATCTGGCGAATGACATCGATAGCAGAATCATTCTGCTGCCCCTGAATTGCTTTTCCGTAATCCTTCTTGAGCTTCTTGATTTGCTTCGCATCCACAGCAGTACTCGACGAAGCGGACAAATCAGTGGGGAGAATCGACAAGCAGAAGGCAAACAGAGCCAAAAGACCCAGAAGGCTCAGAGGAGCGAGCCTCAACATTGAATCCAAACGAAACTTCATACCAGTTCCTTCGAAAATGGGTTACCCCCAGCGAAACCCCCCATGCATGGCGCAACAGGGTGCTGACAGGTAACAGGGCAATGAGACGGCTTCGATAATATCATGGTCACAGAGTCACTTCCAAGGGCTCGCACCAAACACGGAAACCCCGATGTGGACCCACAGGGATCACATATGGAGAATTTTTCAGGCCATTTCGGTACAATCTGATCCAGACAGACGCCCTTCAGGACAGATTTTGCCTATGGAGTTGACGATGAATCAGGAAAACACGATCCGCCAATATCATATCGGACTCGCCCGAGGCGACGTCGCCCGCAGAATCCTGCTCGCCGGAGACCCCGAGCGAGTTCGTCGATTCTCGGAAAACCTCGATGAAATCCGTGGAGAATGGAGCTGCAGGGAATACCTGACCATCACCGGAACCTGGAAGGGGGAAGAAGTCTCCCTCATGGCCACGGGGATTGGAGCCAGCAATATCGAGATCGCAATGGTGGAACTGTCCAAGATCGTCGACGACCCGATTCTGATTCGTGCAGGATCCTGCGGCGGTCTCGATCCTGACATTCATCTCGGAGATCTGGTGGTCAGCATGGGTGCGGTCCGCATGGAGAATACCTCCACCACCTTCGTCCCAGAGGGATACCCCGCAGTCGCCCATCCGGATGTGGTGCAGGCGCTCATGGCCTGTTCCCGTCAAAAAGGAGCGCCCGTGCACATGGGAATCACCGCTACAGCTCCCGGTTTTTACGGAGCCCAGGGCCGCGACGAAGAGGGCTTTCCTCCTCGCGACCCACAGGTAGTGGAAAAACTCGCCGCCATCGGGGTCGCCAATATGGAGATGGAAGCGTCCACACTCTTCACTCTGGCCTCGCTGAAGAAGTGGCGTTCAGGATGCATCTGCACCGTCTTTGGAAGGCGCCAGCATGATCAGTTCCTCAATCCGGAGGACAAGCCGGCGCTGGAGGACCGATGCGTGAATGTGGCCCTCGATGCACTGGTATCCCTGAATCTGGATCGTCAGGAAACCTGATCTATCAGGAATCAACATCTGGGCTGTGGCAGGCGAGAGCTCGCCTGACCACCTGAAGGACCCGATCCCGGGAGTCACGACCCGCCTGCAGTACCTCTTCGTGATTCAGTTCTTCTGAATCACCGGTTCCCGCTGCGGCATTTGTCACCAGAGAAAAAGCGACGGCGTCCATTTTCAGAGATTGGGCCTTGCGAGCTTCCTGAACCGTGGACATCCCCACCAGATCTGCGCCCAGTTTCCTCAACATCTGCACTTCGGCAGGAGTTTCATAGGTGGGTCCCGGCAGACCGGCATAGACACCTTCTGCCAGTTCGGATCCATCGTCTCGTCTGGAACAGTTCTGGATGCGCTCCTGCCAGAGAGAGTCGAAAACGTCTCCACTTCCCCCCGAAGTGATCATTCCCTGTAACTGGAAATCCAGATGTCCACGGATCATCACCACTTCACCGGGTTGCCAGCCAGCCCGGATCCCTCCGGCCGCATTGGTCAAAATCACTTTCCCACAGCCGAGTCCTGCAAGGATTTCCATCCCGGTAGTCACAGCTTCGACAGAGTGACCTTCGTAAAGGTGCACCCGACCACCCAAAAGTAAAACGGGGAGATCGCCATGGTCATAGGCAGTCCATTCACCGGCATGTCCCTCTACAGAAGGAACTGGCATGCCCGGGATTTCGTGACAGGGAACGCGATCCACTTCACAAAAATCTTCTCCGGATAACTGAATCCCGGATCCCAGAACGATGCCCACCTTGGGGACCCAGTCCCCCCAACGCTCACGCAAAAACTGACAGGCGGCCTCGATCACAGAAGCACACCCACCACACAACCGGTCATCAAGGCTGCAAGGGTTCCACCGACCAGGGCTTTTAATCCCATCGCTGCCAACCGGGGTCTCAGCCCCGGCTCAAGGGTGCTGATTCCACCGATCTGAATCGCCACACTGGCAAAGTTGGCAAAACCGCAAAGGGCATAAGTGGTCAGGATTTTTGATCGCTCTGTGAGTCCACTTCCACCTTCCCCGGAAAGCTCCAGGAAAGCCACGAACTCGTTCAGGACGGTTTTGGTACCGATCAGGGCAGCGACAGCCGATACGTCCTGCTGGTCCACCCCCAGTAGCCAGGCGAAGGGCCAGAAGAGATAGGAGAACAGAACCTGCAAGGACAGTGCTCCATTACTGACATATCCCAGAGCCCCATTGACCAGTGCCACCATGGCCACAAAAGCGATCAGCATGGCAATGACATTCAAAGCCAACATGAGGCCTTCACTGGTTCCTCGACAGGCGGCATCCAGCACATTGGAATCGGTGCGATGAATCTCCAGCTTGGCAGCAGAGGTATCCCCCTGCCCCCCCTTTTCAGGTATTAGCACCTTGCCAATCAGCAATGCCGCTGGGGCCGACATAAAACTGGCCGCCATCAGATGCCCCGCGTCAATTCCCATGCCCACGTATGCCGCAAAGACACTGCCGGCCACGGTCGCCATCCCGCCGGTCATGAGGGCCATCACTTCTGAATCGGTCATCTTTTTAAGATATGGACGAATAACCAGAGGCGCCTCGGTTTGACCGGCAAAAATGTTGGCCGCCGCTGCCAGAGACTCCGGACCACTGGTTCCCATCGTTTTCTGCATGACGCGGGCGATACACCAGACTACGAACTGCAGAACACCCAGGTGATAAAGCACGGCCATCACCGCCGAAACAAAGATGATGGTTCCCAGCAGGACGATCCAAAGTTGGAACCCGGCCCCTTCCACGTCAGGGAGAGTACCGAAGACCATCCCTGTTCCCATTTTCGAATAGTCGAGGATCCCCTGAAAAACATCCTTGGCCGCGAGGGTCAATTCAGTGCCCGCAGTGGTTTTCAAAATCAGGAAGCCCAGAAAAAACTGAAGCCCCAATCCCCAGAAAACGGTTCGCCACTTGATATCACTGCGGGAGTTGGAAAGAAAAACGCACAAACCCAGGAACGCGGCGATCCCCAACAGGCTTCGAACTCGATCACCCATACTGGAAATGGGCTTTTCCGGTTCACTAACCGCTGGGACCTGCTCGCTCGATTCAGAACTCTGGGTATCAGCCTGCGAGTTTGCGTAAACACTTTCACCCAAGCCCAGCAGAGCAAAAAGCAGGATCCCAAAGATTCCCAGTCGTCGACTGTGATTTAAGAGCATGTTGCACCACCCCCCCTGAAAAACTAAAGTTGAGCAAGCATACCCCCGCACAGGGAATCATGACAGGGACGAACAAGAATCGCCCCACTCCAATCTCAGGCAGCTTGGCCCCCGTCCACGCTGAATCAACAGGAGGAACCGTGAACCAGCAAGGCGATCTCCCCATCGGCATTTTCCGAACCTATGACATCCGCGGCATCGTCGAGGAAGACCTCACCGTCGACCGGATTCGACAGATCGGCCTTGGACTGGGACTTCATCTGGCCGAAGGA
>JACETR010000042.1 GCA_013911165.1 Planctomycetota bacterium
ACATTCCAACCGATCTGCCACTGCTGTCGAAATCCGTTGGTCGATACGCGAGAGTCGTGCCCTGAATGCGATGGAAAAAGAAACCCTTTTGGAAGTCGCTGCCGCTCGCCTAGATAGCCTTGGAAACCTGCGCATCGTTGCCAGTGAGGAAAGGTCCGCCTCCAGAAACCGGGAGCGCGCCCTGGAAAGATTGGCAGAGTGGCTGGAGATGTCCCTCCGCCGAAAAAAATCCAGAACCGCAACCCGCCCCACCCACTCAAGCCGCCGGAAACGACTCGACCAGAAAAAGCGTCGATCACAAATTAAAAAAGACCGCGGCAAATTTCGTGGAGATCACGATTAAATCAAAAACAACTCAAGCGTGAGAATCTCTGACAACTCTGGATATGAAAAAAGGGAGCCCCTCATGGGACTCCCTCAAAAAGCTGGGGTGGGAGGAGGGGCTCGAACCCTCGGCCTCCAATACCACAAACTGGCGCTCTAACCAACTGAGCTACACCCACCATCGATTTCACGACTGTACGGCGACAGCAAACATGGCCGCCATTCCCTCTTCTCCGACGAACGGATCTGAAGGAAGGCCAATGGTGGCGTGATGGGAGGAGTGTGTCAAGGAGACCAGATTCTCAATGCCAACAGAACTGGAGCAAAATCCCAGCTTCTCCGCTCTGGTCGACATTTCCGGTGATTCGGCAGTCCCACTCTGATCCGGAAGACAGGTCAAGGGTCAATCCCACCCCTGCCCTGATCGGCTGCCCCTGCCCCGATCGGAGATCAGCCGATCGATCACAGGCCCAGAGACTGACGGTACTCGCCGAATCTCCCGATCCCCTGGGGTTCCACCATGCGGGAGCGTGGAGCAGAGGGTCTGTACCCAAGGGGAGGAAAGAAGCATCGAGAGGAAGCTTCTGAATCTGAATCATGGTCATGTTTTGTAACAGGATTTCTGTCAGATCGTCACGGTTCAACCACGGGTCAGACTTCGACTCACTATGAATATCCCGAGTCAGATATTGACCGATCGCCCAACTCCATTGAGACCAGTGGGTTTCCTCCCGGGATTCCTCCGGAAAATGGTTCTCCATAAAGAGGGAGAGAGGCAATGCACTCAATCCTGTGCTACTCCGTGAATTCACTCTTTCGTATTCCAGCGACAGACTCAGGGCACCGGACAAATCCATCGTTACCGACTCAACGGGCAACAACCCGTTCGAAGTTGGCGATGGCAACAGTGAGATGAGCAAGAGGAGAGAGAGGGGAGACAAAAGCACACCTAAATGGTTTCGCCACCGGCAAACGGTTGCGGGTCAGAAAACGGTGTGCCAGGGGAAGAGGGCGTGGGCATGGAATCAGCCCAATACGTCCGATGATAGCGATCGAAATGGAAAAGTTCAGGGTCTAACTGCGACGGCTGGCGAGACGCACCAGATCTTCGGCAACCAATTCCGAGTCCGGAGACTCGGCGACGATTCTGCGGACCCGATCCTGGGCCTCATTGAGGGGAAAGCCGAGGACCTGAAGCGCTCTCACGGCGTCAGCTGCCGGTCCCTCCGGCACCCCTACCGTGGCAGGGCTGCCGGCAGAAGCGACAAGATCCTCTTTCTCGAGGGCCCCACGAAGATCGAGAACGATTCTCTGCGCAGTCTTTTTACCGATCCCTTTGACCTTCTCCAAAACGCCACTCTCCCCCTCGAGAACTGCGTTCTTGAAATGGTCGGGCTCAATGTGGGAGAGCAGCGCCAATGCGGATGCGGGCCCTACCCCGGAGACCTGACACAGTCGCTCAAAGAGGTCGCGCTCCTCCGGTTGGGAGAATCCATAAAAATGCATCTGGTCATCACGAATACGATGGGAAAGGAACAACCGGGCCGAACTGCCTTCCCGCAACTTGGACAGAGTTGCCGACGGAGCTTTCAATGAATAACCGACACCGGCAACGTCGAGTGTGACGCTGTCGGCCAGGATTCGAATGACTTCTCCGGAGAGGTATTCGTACACGTCCCCTGCTTATCCTCTGGTCAGATCCAGACCCCGCTCAGTGAGCTTGCGTTTGACCTCATTCAGGGAAGTGACCCCGAAATTCTTCTGGCTCACCAGTTCGAGTTCATTGCGCTGCAACAGGTCGGCGATGGTTTCAATCCCCAGACGGTCCATGCAGCGCTGACTGCGACTGGAAAGTTCGAGGATACTGACAGGCTCTCCGAGAAGTGCCTGGGCCTCACTGTCAATTCCCAGAAGAGAGGTCTCGCTGCGCTGGGAACTCTCACCAAGACGAAGATTCTTCTGGTTCAGAATCTTGCGAATCTCCTGAAGGCTGGTTTCGCCAAAGTTCTTGTAGGAGAGCAGTTCAGCCTCAGTCTTGGACACGAGATCGCCCAGAGTGTGGATGCCCATCTTCTGCAGGCAGTTACGGCTGCGCACCGAAAGTTCAAACTCGGTGACAGGAATCTGCAGGACCTGACCCATACGGACCTTTTCCTTTTCCTTGTCACGGTCGTAGAACATCGACTGGGAAGCCTCGGCATCCCGCAGATACAACTGGGCCCTACGGTGATCCGGATTGGAAAGCAGCACCATCCTGTAGCAGGTAATGGCTTCCTCATAGCGGTCTGCATCTTCGTAAAGAACACCCAGATTGATCATTGCACGGGCGTAAAGGGGCGCACTTCGCTGACACATGCGGTAGGCCTCGATCGCCAATTCCTCATCACCGTAGAGGGAGTGCATGTAACCCAAGCGGAATTGGAAGCGTGTTTCTTCCGGTCGTCCCTCTGCTGCAGTGGAGTAGTACTGCAGGGCCTCGTCGTAGTCTCCCTCATGCTGATGCAAAAGACCCTCGAGGTAACAGATGCGCGGGTGATCGACGGAATCAGGTAGTTTCGCCAGAAGCTCTCTGGCCTCCTCAATACGATGTTCATGAATCAGAGCCTCACAGAGGAGCATGCCGATGCGCGGGTAGTTTCCGCCATGGGCTGCCCAACCCCCCTCGAGAACCTGAAGGGCTTCCTTGGAGTTGCCCTCTTCAAGGCTGAGTTTTCCAAGAAGATGGATGCACAGGGGATTGGAACTACAGTTGCGAAGGAGGTTTTTGGCTTCCTCCCTGTTACCCAGAAGGTCCTGGGCAACCGCTCTGCGGAAATCGTCTTGAATCTCTTCAACCAGATTTTCCAACTCGTCGATCGCTTCACGACGGGAAGTCACGCCCTGACGGACTTCGTGATAAAAGTCGACGTGGGTCTCTTTGTTGAGAATCAATTCGCGAATGTTGAAATCGTCCTGAACTTCCAACTTGCCTCCTGAGGGGAAAGAACGGCACCAGTCAAGTTACAGCCCCCGGACTGCTTCACCCGCTCCTCGGGTAAACTCGTCTACTGATCGGGGAACTGTCGCCCGCTTCGGTGTGGGATTCACATTTCCGGTTCAACGGAAACGGAATCTTGCCGAAATCAGGGCGCTGGCAATCTGGAATCATAAATAGGACGCCGGTGCCCGTCAACTTGATCAGAAGCCCTGCATCTCCCTTGTATACGCCCAATTTGGGAGTGACCATGCAGATTCACCAGCAGTGAAACCCCATGGGAACCCGGTGAGGCCCCCTCCACCCCCGATTGTGAGACCCGCTTGAGGTTTGAAAGGCGAGGCAGACCCGCATGAGCAACGGACTGAATCCGGCACAGGAAAAAGCGGTCTCCCACCACGAAGGGCCACTCGTTGTCGTCGCAGGACCGGGCAGTGGCAAGACTCGCGTCATGACTCACCGCATTGCGAGCATGGTCCGTGCAGGGATTGAACCCAGTTCCATTCTGGCGATCACTTTCACAAATAAGGCTGCAGAAGAGATGCTCAGAAGAACCCTGCAACTTCTGGCGATTCCCGAAACCAACGATTTCAGTGGTCACGGTTTCTTTGGATCTTCCGCTCTCGGCCTCGAGGATGACCGACCGGTCCTGAGAACCTTTCACTCCTTCTGCGCAAGACTGCTTCGAAGGCACGCCCATCGTCTCGAGCCGTACACCAACAGTTTCTCCATCTATGACTCGGCGGATCAGAAACAGGTCGTCACCGAAGTCATGAAAGAAATGAAACTGGATCGGACCTCCTTCCCGCCACGAGCAACCCAGTCAACGATCAGTCACTGGAAAAACCAGATGATCAGTCCTGAGCTGGCCGCCGATCAGGCAGGAACTTTCAAGGACCGTGAACTGGCAAAGATCTACTCCCGCTATCAGGAACTCCTCGAAGAGCAGGACGCTGCCGACTTTGATGACTTGTTGCTACTGGTCGTCCGCCTGCTCACCGAACAGGAAGATGTTCTTCTGCGACTTCAGCAACACTTTCGATACGTCATGATCGATGAGTTTCAGGATACCAACCGCCCACAATACCTGATTGCCAAGTTGCTCGCGGGCCAGCACCGTAATCTATGTGTCACCGGAGATCCGGATCAGTCGATTTATTCCTGGCGCGGGGCCAGCCCCGACAATTTCCTTCGTTTCCGGGAAGACTTCCCTGAACACGATGTGGTCACACTTGAACAAAACTATCGCTCCACCCCCCAGATCCTTGAAGTGGCTTCACGACTCTCAGGAACCGAGTTCGGTCACCGTGAATTGTTCACCGAAAATGCTGACGGTTCCTCTGTCAGAGTTCAGTTAGTCCATGATGAACGGGCAGAAGCCCGCAGAATCGCAGACCATGTAGAGGACTGGATGGCGGAAGGAGTCTCCAGCGATGAGATCGCTGTGCTCTATCGAGTGAACTCACTTTCGAGGGTAATCGAAGAAGAGTTTGTGCGCCGTCGCCTCAAGTATGCCGTTGTCGGGGGCATGTCCTTCTACGAGCGCAAAGAGGTCAAAGACATACTCGCTTATCTGCGAGCAGCCCGTTCCACCCGTGACGACGTCGCCTTGCAGAGGATCGTCAACACTCCCGCAAGGGGTATCGGAAAAGTCAGCCTCGAGAAGTTTCAGGATGATGCCCTCGCCCATGGCAGGACGATGGGCGAGCACCTGCGCAGATCTGACTGTACCGATGGTATCCGAGGAAAAGCTCGCAAAGGCCTGGAGCATCTTCGGGAAGTGATTGAACAACTGGAGGATCGGCTCTCCGGTGGACTGGCGGACATGGTTGAGCAAGCCATCGAGGCCAGCGGCTACCTGGCCCATTTGGAAAAAGCGGAACCGGAAAGCTGGCAGGAGCGGGAACGCAACTTGCAGGAACTTGTGGCAGCAGCTGCGGAAACGGAAGAGATTCTCGATCAGGCCCTTCAACAATCCAACGCTGAAGAGGGAGAAATCCCGGATCCCCTCACCATCTTCCTTGAGCGGATCGCTTTGGTTTCGGATGCCGAATCGGATGACCAAATGCGGGGCAAAGTCTCGATGATGACATTGCATGCCGCAAAAGGACTCGAGTTTCGAAAGGTGATGATCGCTGGTGTCGAGGAAACGCTGATTCCCCACTCACGCCATGGTGAAATCGAGGGTATCGACGAAGAAAAACGTCTCTTGTACGTGGGAGTGACCAGAGCCATGGAAGAACTGGTTCTCACACATACCTCCTGGCGCCGTCGTTTTCAGGATCGGGAACCCCGACTTCCCTCCTCCTTCCTGGCCGATCTGGAGGGCACTTCAATTGAGTTCGACCGCAAGCCCGGAGCACGTACCTCCGTTTCGGAAAACGTATGGGATCCGGAACCCGAGTATCACAACGATCCGGAAGAGGACGACGGTTTACACCCGGGAGCATGGGTTCACCATGAGTTACTTGGCAGGGGATGCGTCAATGCTGTACAGGGATATGGTGCAGCGAGACGTATTACGGTGAGGTTTGAAAATGGTGATGAGAGACAATTGGTTGTGGCTTACGCACCTCTGTCTGTGATTTCCCCCCCGGATGAGGAGTGGGAAGCATGCTGAGGCTCTCATTGACCCTTTTCGGAATACTGCTCCTGCTGATTCCCGGATTACCCGGAAAAACCGACGCCCATGAACTGATTGAGGGGGTCGGAACCCAGGCCACCTTTACCTTGAGGGGTGATGACATCGTCGTCCTCTTCAATCACGGCTGGAGCACACCGGCAGGGTTTCCTGTACTCGCCGATCTCGACAGGGATGGGGACGGAAAAGTTCGTGAGCCGGAATGGCGCCCCTATCTCGAGAAGCTCTTGGCCGACCTGTTGCCCTCCACCACCTTGACGATCAACGGACTCCCCATCGATCTCGAATTACAATTGATCGAACAAGAGGGTATCGGTGGATCCGTCAGTGCTCGTTCCTTTGATGTTTACTACACACTGATCGGCAAACTGCCTGAACCACTTCCCGATGATGCCCCCTGGGGTGCAGGTGGCTGGTGGCTTCATTGGCATGATCAGACCCACCTCGATCGTCTGTCCAGTCAGATCACATGGATTCCATTGGAAGATCATTCACCCAGACTATCGGTGCTGGTTCTCGAACCTGGTTTCGAAATGATCGATGACCAAGGTGCATTCTTGAGAACCCCCGGAAGAAAATCACTGTTGCATTTTCATCCCGGTGCAAGCGCCTTTGATCCCTTCAGTGATACTCCTCCCAGTGCAGAAGAGATTCGTAACTGGTATTCGAATATCGGGCTGGCAACGGACTCCAACGACTCAAAGGACACCGATTCGGAACCGATATTCCGGCCCAGCAGACCTCCGGGTGAAAGTCCGGGAGACAAGCCTCCCATTCCCACCGAAGAAGAGGAGATAGGGAACATCGTCGAGACCATCGTTTCCGGGAATGCCAAACTTTGGGAGATTCTTCTGGCCCTCTTCCTCGCCATTACCTACGGCGCGGGACATGCTCTAGGCCCCGGTCATGGAAAGACGATGGTCGCAGCCTATCTGGTGGGAACCCGTGGCAGGATACGGGACGCCATCGTACTGGGAATCATCGTCACCATCGCCCACACTGCCAGTGTCTTCCTTCTGGGTCTGGTTTTGCTGGCCCTGATCGAATGGAGTGCGGACAAATCGCTCTCCGCAACCTATCAGAATTGGATCACGACCACTTTCAGTGTTCTCTCTGGAATCATGCTGATTCTCTTCGGCTTGATCCTCGCTCGCCATCGCTTGCGCAGAGTCCGCAACTCCGGAAACGGTCATGATCATTCCCATGGTCACTCTCACGACCACTCTCATGATCACTCTCATGATCACTCTCATGACCACTCTCATGACCACTCTCATGACCACTCTCATGACCACTCTCATGTTCCTGAAGGTTGGGGTGAATCAGGTGAGGTCCGGTTCAGGGATTTGCTGACACTGGGGTTGAGTGGCGGCATCGTTCCATGCCCTGCAGGTTTTACCATCCTGCTGGTGGCCGCCCACTTTCAGGCGCTGTGGCTGGGATTGATCATCCTGACCTTCTTCAGCCTCGGTCTGGGTGGAACACTGATCGGCATCGGCATTTTGCTGACTGTCGGAAAAGAGGGAGTGATCGACCGCATGGGACTTCGGGCCACCGGATCTCTCCTTCGCTGGGCTCCAGTGCTGTCCGCATTGCTCGTCTCCGCCGTGGGCGCCTGGTTTACATGGCAAAGCTTTGTCGAAAGTCAGGGAGTCATCGCACAGATGCTCAGAGCCTTTGCGATTTGGCTCGAGAGCTGAGTCGACTTACCCTTGCAAGTCAGAGGCTTCCTGATCGGGGTGGGTCTGCAAACCCAACGCACCCAGGATCGCCCTTGCCTTGTGCCCAATCTCTCGACTCTCAGCATGGCAATCAGAATCCCAGGTGATGGCACCGCCGAAGGGTATCAGGGCCTCGCTGCCCTGAATCGTCGCGGTGCGTATGGCGATGTTGAACTCCAGGTCACCACTGCCATCGATCCAGCCCACCGAACCGGTATAAACTGCACGTGGCCAGGGTTCCAACTCACGGATTGCTCTCATTGCCGCTTGCTTCGGAGCTCCCGTGATCGATCCACCAGGATAGGTGGCTTCCAGAATGGCACCGGGACCAGGTTCTCCGCTGAGTTGCCCCTCGATGGTGGCAACCGCATGCAAAACACTGGCGTAACTTTCAATCGCCGTGACCTGTGTCACTTCGACACTGCCCGGTTCGCAGATCCGTCCCAGATCATTGCGCTCCAAATCGATGATCATCGCCAGTTCGGCACGCTCCTTTTCACTGGTTCGCAATTCCTCCGCAGCTTGACGATCTCTTTCAGGATCTCCGCTTCTTGGAACGGTTCCCTTGATCGGTCGAGTACGGATCGTTGTCCCTCTCGTTTGCAGGAACTGCTCCGGTGAAGCACTGACCACCCCAAAACGAGGGGTCTCGATCAAGGCTCCATAGGGCACCGGTTGCGCCTGTCGCCAACGACGGTGCAACTCTGCCGGAGGAGGACAACCCTCCACCAGATAGCCACGGGCCAGATTGACTTCGTAATAGTCACCTTGCCCAATCCCATCCTGAATCTGGCGAACCGCATTCAGATATTGATCCTCATCGAAGGCGGACCGGATCTGTGCTTTCGATTCCAAAGGGTGAACAGGGTCCGCATGACTATCGACAGGGTCATCGCCCGGTGCTTGCAGAAAGGAGGCCAGTCGCTCTTCCCAGCCTTGTCTTCCCCTGTGCAAAAACCAGGTCTTTCCACTCTCCCGGTGTTGGACAAACAACTCGTCATGAAGGGTGAAGTGCATCAGCGGAAACTGATTCAACCACTCGGGTGCCCCCGGAGACGAACGCTGGTCAGGGCCCAATTGGTGAAAATCATCGAGGGCTTCGTAACTGAGCCAGCCGACAGCACCACCCGTGAAGGGAACCCGCTCCCCCAAAAGAACCAAATTGTCCCGATCATTGCGCCATTGACCAAACCATCGGTCCAAATCCTCCAGTGGTCGACGAGATCGTTCCGCTTCTACCGAATCCCCAGCAAAACCGGCAAGTTGAACAAACTCATCGATCGGTTCACTTCCCCAAAAGCTCCAGCGCCCGGTTCCACCGACCTCCAGACCACTCTCCAGAAGAAACTGGGGGGACGCCTTCTGCCATTGCTGCAAGACCCGATCGATATCTACAGGAGGAATCTCCTGAACATGCAAGGGGGCTTTGAGGGATGGGTTCATGCGGTAATTTCTCAATAAGCCGGGGAAAGGACTCCAGTCTCACCGGAATCCGGACGATGTAGAAAGAGAACCTCAAAGAGGAGGTTTCGATACCAGAAGGACGATAAAGCCATGGACAACTCACCGAACCCCCTTTCTTCGAAAGATGGCTCCCTGATGGTGGTCAGCCAGAAAGAGGAATTCTGTATCCTCTACGATCGCGAGGATTTGCCCGGATTGTGTGAAGAATTGCTGAAATTCGGATCTCCGGCTCCCCGCTCCCTGGATGAAGCGGCCCATCTCGATGAAGAAGAGTTGACCGTCGACCATTTCAGAGCCGTTGTTCGCGAACTGATCTCACGCATGCATGGCCAACTGAAATAACTTTTCCACGGGTTATCCACAGGCTTGGAGGGGGCCCTATGTCCTTTCGAAGCATTTCCTGTAGGGAAATGCCTCAAAGGTCCCCCTTTGCTTCCTTCACTCCTGCCTTGACTCCTGCCTTCAGTCCTGCGGATCGACTTCAAATTTTTTTCCGGACTTCATAGGATCATGCCCAAGGGAAATGCCTTCGGGCTGGGAAGACTGGTGCAAATTATGGAATCCTTCCTCAAGCACCTTGAGACGGAACGCAATCTGAGCCCGGAAACCTTGCGTGCATATCGCAAGGATCTGGAACAGCTTCAGGATTTCTTCAAGGTAAAAAAACTCTCTGAACTGGTGGATACCAGTGCAGAGGAAGTTCGCAGGTGGTTGGCCCATTTTGGTGAGCGTGGATACTCTCGCTCTACCATCGCCAGAAAGTTGGCCTCTGTGAGGGGTTACTTTCGATTCCTTCAAAGGGAAAACCGTTTTGAGGGGCGTTGTGCTTTTCTGGAACTCGATACCCCCAAGGTTCCCCGATCTCTGCCCCACTTCCTGACGATCCAGGAAGTCATGCGACTCCTCGATCAGCCCCAAACCGATTCCTATCGTGGACTCCGTGACAGGGCGATCCTTGAGATTCTTTACAGTACGGGACTCAGGGTCAGCGAGTTGGTCGCACTCGACTGGAGCCACATCGACAGCAAAATCCGTCTCGTCCGCGCATTCGGCAAGGGCCGCAAGGAACGCATCGTTCCCATCGGCGAACATGCCCTGCGTTCACTCGTCAGTTACCGGGAAGCGATTCCATCCCAGTGGATTCCGGAAGACGGAAACTGGGGCCCAGTTCCGGTGCTGCTCAATCGATTCGGACAGAGAATCTCGGACCGTTCCATCCGCAAGATCTTCGATCGCTATGTGGGCAGGGCAGGCCTCGACAAAAGAACCAGCCCCCATACGCTTCGCCATTCCTACGCCACCCACCTGGTCGACAGTGGAGCCAATCTCCGGGAAGTACAGGAGTTGCTGGGCCACAAGCATTTGGCCACCACTCAGGTCTACCGACACCTGACCAATGAGGCCAAGGCTGCGGAATATCAGAAGCACCCCCATAGCACACTTCCAGATCAGAAGGTCTCCAACCCCTGATCCTCCGGTGGCTCAACTTTCTTGCTGAAGTTGCCGCCCCTCACGGAAGAAGATATGCTCTGATTCCTGTTAGGCCATTCAGGCTGGCGTAGCTCAGTTGGTAGAGCACAGCTTTCGTAAAGCTGAGGTCACGGGTTCGACTCCCGTCGCCAGCTCCATGAAAATCGAACCCGTCACCTTCCGGTGGCGGGTTTTTTCTTTACGACCTCGTTGGGTCCAATAGTCATTTCGCCCAATAAGGCACTTCCACCCCACAGAAGCACTGCTCGCTTCCCCCTCCCGGGCAAACTATGATGGAGATTGATTCGGAATGAGCAGAGGGTTTTCTGCTTCCTGAATCGGACTTCTTGATTCAAAACCTTTTGATTGCCCGCGGGATGGGAGCACTTCGATGCGTTATTGGGTTTTCATAGCTTGTTTCAGTCTGCTCGGGATGGATCTTCATGCCCAGTGCGACCCCGGGGGTGGCACTGGCGGAACTGGTGCCGACGTCATCGTCGGTGAGCTGACGGGTACACAGAGCTACGGCAACGCCGGCGGATACTACGCCTACTCAGTCGGTACCACTTCCTGCAACATTGGCACTGAGGAGCTGCTGTGGATCGCCAGCACCAATGAGCACCCGGTCATCGGCCAGAATATGTACCGATTGAAAGATGGCCGATTCGAACAGATCGGTCTCAGCTGGTTGAAGCATGGCTTCACCGCACTTCAGGGGAATACCTGCGGCTGTGGTTGCACTTCCTCGGGATCCGGCTCGCGCCTCGGCGTCGGTTGCTCAGATCCTTACGGAGCCAGTCTCAATGGCAGCCAGGGAAGCCTGGGGGCCCGATCTGAAGTGACAGATCCGGCTCGGGGTGGATTCTCCTATCCACAAACCCTGGATCCGCCCAACTCGGACCTGACTTACCGCCGCCTGCGGGTTCATGGCAACGATTTGACTCCGAGCCTGAACACCAATGCCCGCTACTTCATCGAGGGTCACTACGTGACACCCGACGATGCTGCTGCAGGTAACCACCACAACAACTGCAGTTACCGGGAAGTCACGATCTCCACAAGTACCACGAACCACGCCATCTCATTTGTCGGATCGACCCAGCGTCAGCAACCGGCGATCCAGGCATGGCAGGATGTCGATCCCACCGTCTCCCTCATCGATATTCCCGACGGGGATGACGGTCTCATGATCCTTGGGTACAAGGTCACTCAGTTGTCCGCAAATCTTTGGGAGTACGAGTACGCTCTCTACAACATGGATTCCACCCGAAGTGCCCGCAGTTTTTCGGTGCCTCTTTTGGGAGTCGTTCCCAGTGCCATCGGTTTCCATGATGTCGAGTACCACAGTACCGAGGTCTATGACGGAACCGATTGGGCGTCGAGCAACAGCAGTGGTGCCATCACCTGGAGTACCGATACCCACGCCACCAATGTCAACGCCAATGCCATCCGTTGGGGTACCACCTACAACTTCCGCTTTACCACCACTTCACCTCCGGTACCCGCAAACCTGACGATTGGACTCTTCACTCCCGGAGCAGTCGACAGCCTGCTGGTTGCAGCGGTCGGCCCTGCGGCAGGAAACCTGGACTGCAACAATAATGGCATTCCTGATGCGGACGAGATCGCCTCTGGCGCGTCTGATTGTGACGGCAACGGTCTCCTCGACGAATGCCAGGACGATTGTGACAACGATGGCATTGCCGATGCCTGCGAGATTCTCGCGGGTGCTGCTGATTGCAACGGCAACTTCCTTCCCGACACCTGTGAGATTGCTGCCGGGGCAGCAGACTGTGATTTTGACGGAGCACTCGACAGTTGCGAACTGCTCCAGGGAACCGCAGACGACTGCAACCTTGATGGCGTCATCGACAATTGTGAAATCGCGGCCAACCCTGCTCTCGATTGCGATACCAACGGCGTTCTCGACGTTTGTGAAGCAGCAGGCATCTTCACCTTTGAAGACGTCGTCACTCCGCCGGCCCCCATCGATGACAGCCTGCCTCCTGTGGTGCGAACCCTGAGTGTTGCACAAGCAGGCCTGATCGATGATGTGAATGTCCAGGTCGAATTGACTCACACCTTTATCGGTGACCTCGATATCTCCATCGCCTCGCCTGACGGGACTTCCGTCATGCTTCATAATGGATCCGGTGGATCTGCTGACGACATCAATACGACCTACGATGATGAAACAGGAACCAACACCACCAGTCCCGCCTCTCCCCTTTCAGCATTGGACAATGGCAACCCGTTGGGAGACTGGTCCCTGACCATCGCTGACAATGCTGGCGGTGATGAAGGTGTGCTCACCTACTGGGCTCTCGAAGTCGCGGTTGCCGGTGCGGGCATCCCCGATTGCAACAACAATGGAGTTCATGACGGTTGCGAATTGACTGCAGCCAACGACTGTAATGCCAACGGAATCCTCGACAGTTGTGACATCAGTTCGGGAACCAGTGCAGACACAGATCTGGACGGAATCCCTGACGAATGTGGAGGAGGGATCGAGTACATCGCCGGCGATGCCAATGCCGATGGTAGTCATGACATCAGTGATGCCGTGCAATCGCTTCAATACCTCTTCGGCGGAACTCCTGTCACCTGTGAAGCAGCGCTCAACACCAACGGAGACGCACAGATCGATGTTTCCGATGTGGTCTACCTGCTGGTGTTCCTCTTCGACAGTGGTGCCAACCCGGTGGGGCCCTTCCCGAATTGTGGGCCACTCGCACCGGGTGGACCAGGCTGCAGCAGTTTCAACGCCTGCCCTTGACCACCTCATGGAGCTTTGACCATCAGTGACACAAAAAAAGGTCCCGGATACCTCAGGTATCCGGGACCTTTTCATTGCAGTACGTGAATCGATCAGGCAGTCACTGCTTCGCGTTGATTGACGGCTGATCCAGAACCATACTTCTGATTGAGTCCATTGAAGATCAAGGCCAAAGGAATCGCCAGAGCTGCAATCCAGCGGAAAGCCATCTTGCCGGCGTAAGCGGTCGCATCGGCTTTTTCCATGCCGGAACTCAGCGCTGCTTCGGTGTAGTACTCGGTCAGTGCTCCGATTCCGGGAACCGCCAGGTATCCGACCACCAACATCCCGACACCACCCATGAGACAAAGTCCCATGGCACCACTCTTCGGAACTCTCTCAGCAACAAACCCGATCATGGTCGGCCACAGGAAGCAGACACCGGCGTAGAAGAGTGTCGCAGTGGCAAGAATCGTGAAGGCACTGCTTGCATAGGTCATGGCAAACAGACCCGCTCCACCAACCACCACAGAACCGAGAAGAACTCCGGTAGGAGTAAACCGCTTCATGAAGTTGCCTGCGAAATACCTCAAAACGGCCATGAGCGCCGCTCCGTATACCAAAACGAGAACTCCGCCGTCGGTCACGAGATTCGCCTCAACGAGAGCAGGCCCCATCAGGTTTTCGATCCAGCGGCCGGGAGCCAACTCGAGAGTTGCAGTCAGGCCCATGCAGAACAGCATCGTCAGAAAGAGCGGAGACACCAGGGACTCCTTGACCTCTTCATCTGACACATTGGCACTGACACGCTCCGTGGCAGGAATCTCCTGCCCCAGGAACAGGTATCCATAAATCAGGGTTGGAATCATGACAAAGGCCAACTTTGCCTGCAAAACAGAGAGGCCAAACAATGCCCAGGTCTCTCCCGCGGGAACTGCAGCGGCAGATTGCGTCACCCAGAAACCGAAGAGCGCACCCACGATAATTCCCAAAGGCCAGAAGATATGAAACTTGTTCAGGCGAACAGTTTTGTCTTCCGGATAGAGCGTTGCCACAAGGGGATTACAACCCGCTTCCACACAACCATTACCGAGAGCAATGATCGAGGCTCCTGCGAGAAGTTGCGAAAATCCTTCCGCAAAGGTCATCAGCAGAATTCCAAAGACATGACAGAGAAATGCCATCTTGATGGAAATCGAGATGCCGATCTTCTCGATGACGGTTCCCAACAGAATGATGGAGATGGCAAAGCCCCCCAAAGAGGCTCCTCCAATCCAACCGGACTGGGATTCCGTGAGCCCGAAGAGCCCTGTGAAGTCCTGCATCGAAGAGGTGATTACCCCGAATGCCACCGAGGTGGCGACCAGCGCCATACAACTGGCCCAGAAGAGACGCTTCCGTTGTGCGTCGTGAGTCACTTGTGTCACGTTTTCCCCCATTCCCCGGCTTTAGCCGGAAGGTGCGGATTCCCCTCCGCACGTGCCACACAGTGGGACAAAATCGGACCAATATGTCAATCAGGATCGATGGAACAGCTCGAAGGCTATTCAAAGAATTCCATTTGTTAACTTAAGAGTTAACTCTTAGAATGCATTTTCGGTCGGGATTATTTCCATGGAAGAGTTCCTGACTGCAAAGACCTAGTCTTCATCTCTATCTTCCGCGCACGGTACTCAACCACCGTGCGCTTTTTTAATTCCCTGCACTGGCAAGCCCCAACTCCCCAAATAAATCAGCCCATCGCTGCTCTTCTCGCCGCAAATCGTGTTGGTCTGCGAGGTTTTTGGCAGCTCGGGAAATCTGCTCTCGAAATTGGGGCTCCTGATTCCAGCGCAACAGGAGATCCGCAAGGGCCTGTGGGTCTCCAGCATCAAACAGGGCGGGCCAATCCTCACCGAGGATTCCGAGGTTTCCGGCCACACGGCTGGCAACGATGGGTAATCCACTCACCAGGAACTCACCCACCACATTGGCTCCCCCCTCATGAAGGGAAGGCATAATCAGGAGAGGAGCTGAACTCATGACCTGACGAATGCCTGTTTCACTGACAGGACCATTCCACTGCCACCGCAAGGGACCACTCGCCAGTTGCACCTGTGCCGCTTCAATTTGCTCCTTCAAATTCAAATCCAGCATTTTGCCAAAATGCTGAATCGTCAATCGAACATCCTTCAAGGTCGTCTGTTCGAGAAGCCACTTCTCCCTCAAAATTTCAAGGGCTCGCACAGGAAGGAGTGGATCCTTGACCGATCGTAGATGGCCGATCACCACAGCTTGCTGAGGATCATATTGCTGGCAGTTCCACTTCACGGGCTCTGCACCCTGATAAACCAACCGTGTTTTCGCCCTCCAATCTTCCCTTCGCACAGCCGGATAATACGCATCCAATCCTGCAGCAAGAGTGACGATTCTGCTCGACTCTTCACAGGCCCAGCTGAACTCGGTGGAGACTTCCCCGGATTCAAGGACAGGCGCAAACAGATCTGTACCACCGACGATCAGGATCAACGGAACCGGTTTCTGGAGATCATGCCAAATTTTGAGAATCGAATGGCAGTGCGTCGCATGCAATGCCACCAGAAGGTCGGATTCGTTGATCAGTTTGCGAAGTTGCGCTTCGCCCTCTGGAAACTCTCCCCGCACTGAAAGGGAGGTGACAGCGTGGCCCAGATTCCGCCAGTGTTCAGTGAGGCGAGTGGAAGTACTGCTGTTTCCAGAAGTGGTCCCAGACAGCGCTGGATCCAGATAAAGAATCTTCATCGGTCAGTCAGGCCGTTCCCCCGACTTTGGCGACAATTGGGCGGTCACTGCTCCCGCTGCAATTCCACGGGCAGAATTGCTAATGAAGTTCGAAAGCTCCTGAATCTCATGAATCTCACTGTGATTCAACAATTGCGCCGCTTCCGGGATGGTTTTGGAACTTCGATAAATCAAACGATGGGCATCCTGTATTGCCCGCCGAATCTCCGCTGAGAATCCGGCACGTCGCAAGCCGATGACATTGACCCCCCGAACCAGTGCCCGGTCTCCGGTCGAAAGCATGAAGGGTGGGATATCCTGAACAGCCACCGCCGCTCCTCCCAGCATGACCAACCGGCCGATTCTGCAAAACTGATGGACCAGAGAATTGGCGGAAAGAAAGGCTCCATCCCCAACCGTCACATGTCCTGCGAGGGAACAGTGATTGGCCATGATCACGCCATTGCCCACTTCACAGTCATGGGCGACATGGGAACCGACCATCAACAGGCAATCACTCCCAATCCTCGTCACTCCGCCGGGGCGAGAAGCCCGGTGTACCGTGACGAACTCCCTCAGGACTGAACCTTCACCAATCTCGCAGGAGCTGGGCTCCCTGGCCCAGGCCAGATCCTGAGGTTCATGCCCCACGACCGCATGCATGTGAATCTCGACTCCCCTGCCAAGGATGCTGCGAGGGCCGATGAACGCATGCGATTGAATCCTGCAGCGATCTCCGATCAACGCGCCCTCTTCGATGACGCTGTAGGGACCGATCTCAACATCGAGACCGATCTGTACACTTTCATGAATCACGGCTGTCGGGTGAATGCTCAATCTCGTCTCCTCAATCCTGTTCCGAACTCAACCCTGGGCAGCGGGGATGGATTTTTCACGATCCGCAGACCGAACCTTCAGCGTCTCAGGTATCGACTGCATATCCTCCCAAACCCACAACCATGCGGTTCGAACCCTGTGGAGGTAATCTTCTGTGGAATCGGGATCCAGAAAGCTGTCACGATCCAGAATGTCCCGGAGTGCCAGATCCGCAGCATGGTAGATTTTGAGGTCACCCACCTTCAGATCCTCAAAACCGGGATAGGATCCTGGAAGCTGAATTGATCGTTCATCACGCAGGGCATCGAGAAGATAGGGGACAGCCGGGGCTCCTGCTGCTGTCAGTTCGCCCACGATGACATTCCATTTTCGACCATCGAGACTGTCGGTCAGGGCATCAAGCAATCCCTTGATCTGGACATTTCCGAGAGTCGCTCCACCGACGGTCCGGGATCCGATCAGCGTGGCCGCCCTGCGACGGATGTCACGCTGGGCCAATGCCAGGTCGGTTCGTCCATTCATCATCGGTTCTGGGAAAGACAGATCCTGAATCTCCCTGCCCTGTGCGTCGCGGATACCCCCAGAAAATCGGGCATGGTATTGATACTCCAAATGCTGGGAAGATCCCTGAAAATCAAAGGTCAGATCCTGAAAGAAGTCGCAGTTCAATTCTCCACTGAGGAGATACTCGTGCCCCTCCTCGACCAGCTCGAATCCATGCAGAGCCAGAGTTCTTCGCAGAATCAGGTCTGAGATGTTGATTTCTGTGGCCTTGCCATCCAGGTTCTCGGTGATCTCGACCTTGATCTTTGCCCGACTCAACACTCTTTCGCCGTCGGAATCCCCTTCTGAGGTCTCTGCCGGGGTATCGATGAAAGCGAAGTAGACAAAAGGGGCAACGATCAGCAACACCCACCAGGGAAAGCGTTGGGAATCTTTCGGGGCATCGGTCATGACGGCACCTCTCGATCAGCGGGTCTGAAGAGACTATCATTCCAAGCCGGGACCGACCCGGATGCAACCATGTCTCCCCCAGAGGAGACCGCGTAGCCACCGGTTTTTGGGAAGCGCTCAACAAAAGCGTGAGGGGCATCAGCTTGGCGATCGAAAAAGTCGATTTTTTCAAAGCGCATGGCGCAGGGAACGATTTTGTCGTCCTCGACGAGAAGTTTGGAGTGGTGCCAGGGGATCTTTCCCGGTGGGCTGTCGCATTCTGCTGTCGTCGAACCGGTGTCGGCGCAGACGGCGTTCTGGTGATTCGCCGTCATCAAAACCCGGTCGCCATGGAGTGCTGGAACTCGGACGGAAGCCGGGCTGAAGCCTGTGGCAATGGCCTGCGGGTGATCACCCGGATTCTGAGTGAACAAAGTCCTGTCTCCGAAGTCGGCACGGATGCCGGAACGATCACCGTCGAGTCCCTCCGCGACGCAGATGGCCAGTTTCTGGCACGGACGATCCTCGGGCCGGTTCGTCACTCTGCAGAGGTCGAAATCACCGTATCTGGAAAAACGGTGCACGGGATCCCGGCAAATGTCGGCAATCCCCATCTTGTTTTTGCGATCTCGGATTTCCCAGGTGACGACCCGGTCAGGCACTTCGGTCCGGGGTTGGAAGTCTGTGTTCCCGACAGGGTCAATGTGGGCTTCCATGAAATCGTCTCAAGAACTCACCTGAAGCTGCGTGTTTGGGAAAGAGGATGCGGAGAAACCCTCGCCTGCGGTACCGGTGCGGCCGCAGCAGTAAGGGTTCTTCAAGCAAGGGGATTACTCGCTGAACAGGTCAGGGTGGAGATGCCAGGGGGAGATCTTCAACTGAGATCGCTCACCGAATCGCCAGATCATGTGGAAATCTGTGGCCCCGCTCGAATCAACTATCGCGGCAGCCTTCGATTCGACACGGAACAAGTTTGCATCATCGATTTTGAAGAACAGGTTCAGGAAACGATCTGAACCCGTTCGCCGACATCGGCACCACTCTCAACCTGCAAGCCATCCACCACTTCACCAATGACCCAGGCGGTTTCACCCAGATCACGGAACTGCTGCAGGATAGTTTCACTTGAAGCACGATCCACGATGACCGTCATTCCGATTCCCTGATTGAAGACCCGGTCCATCTCTTCCGTGGCAACAGGTCCCATCTCCTCGATCAGTGAAAAGATCGGCGGTCTCTCCCAGGCAGATCTGTGAAGTGTTGCTCCCTGACCTGCGCCAAGAACACGGGGAATGTTTTCCAGAAGACCACCGCCGGTGATATGAGCCAATGCATGAACTGAAGAGCGGTGATTCTCCAAAACAGACAGCAGCGATTTGACGTAGATGCGGGTCGGCTTCATCAACTCTTCACCCAGGGTGTGTCCCCAGTTTGCGGGATCCTGATCGAGGGGCATTGCGTTTTCCCCATCCATCAACACTCGTCTCACCAATGAGAAGCCATTGGAATGCACACCGTTGGAGGCGAGTCCAATGATCACATCCCCCGCTGCCACCCTGGCTCCATCAAGGATTTCTTCCTTTTCGACCACTCCCACTGAAAAACCAGCCAGATCCAGTTCGCCGGGCTGATAGAAACCGGGCATCTCTGCGGTCTCTCCACCGAGCAAGGCGCAACCACTTTGGCGACAGCCCTCAGCGATGCCCTCAACGACGACGGCGATCGCTTCCGGAGAGATCTTTCCGGTCGCGACGTAGTCGAGGAAGAAGAGCGGTCGTGCTCCACCGACCACTAGATCATTGACACACATCGCCACCAAATCGATGCCGACCGTATCCAGTTTCTTGCACGCAAAGGCGACCTTGAGTTTTGTACCGACACCATCGGTGGCGCCTACGAGAATCGGATCCTTGAGCGGCTTGCCAAAAAGCTGTCCTGCTCCATCGAGCAAGCGGAAGAAACCACCAAACGCTCCATGGGATCCATCCAGTACCCGTTCATCCTGGGTCGACTGAACCGCATCACGAATACGTGAGACTACTTCGTTTCCCGCATCGATGTCGACACCGGCATCGCGATAGGAGACTTTCCCTGATTGGGATTCGACAGGTGTATCATCGACCACGGGCCAACTCCTCCCTCTGGACCTCCCAGAGCCATTTTTCATCCAGATCATGTTTTCGAAGCAATCTTCGGCTGCGTCGAGCCCGACCTTCGTCGCCCATCTTACGGGCAATTTGCCAGTCGAGGAAAAGCAGGTCGATGTCGCGACCGTCCATCTTCAGACCACGATCGAGGGAAACACGCGCCTCTTCCAGACGTCCGCGCAGATAACAGCGCTGAGCATCATCCAGTGCGGCCTCCACTTCCCTCCGGGTCATTTCGATCCGGTCTTCAGAGGTCCAGCGGATCGACCAAATGACGGTCACGAGTGTACAGAAAAGTCCTCCCAGAAAACTGGTGGCGAGGAACAGTCCGCGATCGTCGCCGACCCGCAGGTGGGAAGCCAGATGGAGGATCCAGCTGGCAGTGCCAAAGAGGAACAGAAGCAGTCCATAGGCATAACGCCCATAAAACAGCAACGGCAATCCCGGAATGACAGAAGACAGCACCAGCAAGGCTCGCACGAAAGACCTCCAACCGGTCTTCAGTGTAAGGTCCCGGGAACCCGGAGGGGAGCACAATGGGATGGGTTGATGCTGACCCTTACAAAGAGGAATCTGTGATCATGAAACCGACCTTCAATGAACACTCTTTCGAGGCTGCAGATGCCCCCGGGATTCTCAGAACACTGGACGCCGCCTTCCAGCGTTTGACGGAGGGACTCCGCAGTGTTGAGGACCCCACCCGCTTTCACCTGCAAAATCAGGTCCTCGCCGGTCACTGGCAGGATCTGCGCCGAAAATCCGGCAACCTGCGCCAGCTTCTTGAAACAAAGGTGGGGAGTCTGGCCCCCTACAGGGATTTGGGAGGAGACCCCCTGCTGGAGGTTGCAGGTACGGGCAAACATGCCTCCCTCAGGAATCTGGTTCTCGCCAATCTGTCCCGTTGCCGCGAATCGGCCCGCTCCATCGAGGAACTCCTGAGACTGATCGACCCCGACCTTTCGCGGGCGATGCAGGAGATTCGCTACGGAATCTATGCCCAACAGCAGGTCATGGAGGGGCTTCTTGAGAGGGGAAGGACCCTTCAGGATCGGCGGCTTTACGTTCTCGTCACAGAATCCCTGTGCCGCGGGGACCTGTATGAGACCACGGCGGCGGCCTTGCGAGGTGGAGCCAGCATCGTTCAACTGCGTGAAAAAGATCGCCCCAGCGGAGAACTTCTCGAAATCGCCCGCAAACTTCGGGAGTTGACCCTCGAGCATGACGCCGTCTTCCTGATCAATGACGACGTCACGGTCGCCAGTCTCAGTGGTGCGGATGGCGTTCATTTGGGACAGCAGGATCTTGAGCCCAGGGAGGCCCGCAAGATTCTCGGACCGGCTGCGATCATCGGTCTCTCGACCCACTGTCGCGATCAAGCCGCCGCTGCGGCCCCCCTCGGTGCCGACTACATCGGAGTGGGACCGATCCATGAAACACAAACCAAGGAACATCGCGAAGCGGTGGGACCCGAATACATCCGTGTCGCCCGGGAGGCGACGCCCCTTCCCGGTTACGCCATTGGCAGAGTCGATCACACCACGATTGACCGTGTGATGGCTGCCGGTGCAGATCGGGTGGCGGTGTGCACGGGGATCATTGCACAAGAGGATCCTGAGGCGGCGACGCGTTATCTCATCGAGCGGATCGAGGCCGGTTTCGACTCCACACCGCCAGGGGCAAAGCCTGAACGTGAATCCCACGCCCATGACTGAATCCCCTGTGAAAGAGGGCTGGCTCAAACGCCTCTACCAGCGGATCCTGGATGAGGCGGATACCCGCAGGGGCCCAGCAGTGTTGGCCGCCGTTTCCTTTGCGGAGTCGAGTTTTTTTCCCATCCCTCCCGATCCCTTGCTGATCGCACTCGGATTGGGAAATCCCAAGAGAGCGATCCCCCTCGCACTGATGACCACCGTTGCTTCCGTCGCCGGTGGACTTCTCGGTTATGTCATTGGAGTGTGGGCCTTCGATACCATCGGCGTCGCCATCATCGACTTTTTCAACGCCCGGGAAACTTACGACAAGGTCGCTGAGAACTTTCTGGAAATCGGTTTTTTGGCAGTTCTGGCAGCCGCCCTGACGCCCATCCCCTACAAGGTTTTCACGATTGCCGCTGGAGCAGCGGGGATGCCTCTGGTGATCTTTATTAGCGCCAGTCTCCTGGGCCGTGGAGCACGCTTTGTCGGCGAGGGCATCTTGATCCGCATCTTCGGGGATCAGGTGAAAGAATTCATCGATCGCTGGTTCGGCTGGTTGACGGTCGGGGCCTTGCTCTTGGGAATCCTCGGATTTTTCGCTCTCAAATTCCTCGGTTAACCCTCGATCCATTCACCAGATCTGCTCACTCGGCCGACTCTCTCCACCACTCCAGAATCATCTCGTGGAGAAGAGATTCAGGATCTTCGTCTCCCTCATACAACGTCCAGGCCATCGGTTCGCCCGCCGCAATTCGGGCTGAGACTTCCCGTTTCCATGCCGCCTCATGATCCTGCACACCAATGACGTGCACACCCGGACCCGGGTGGGCTTCCTCAGGCGCCTCCGAGAGCCCCTCCATGCCAAACCAACCAGGGCCTGAGCGGCTCGCAACCATCGCTTTTGGCCAATCGCGATCGCCGGCGGCACTCGTCAGAATCACCTCGACTCCTGCACCGGTTCCCGCAAGCACGCAACGCTGAGGATCGATGTCATAGTGAAGGAAGAGTTGTTCTCTCAACCGGTCGAGGGCGAAGTCGAGAACAGAGAGGTCCTCGATCCGATGATCCTTCGCCAGCCAATCCCCTCCCTTGCCGGAAGAGTAGGTCTGTTCGACAACGACGATGGTGACGTTTTCTCCATGAACTTTTCGAAGGCGTTCCAACTCTGCAGATGGGTCCGAGTCGGCAGAACCGAGCCAGATCAATGCCGGGTTTTTGGAACCGTTGCGCGGAGCAGAGTCGATTTGGTAACGCAACGGTCTGGGTGACAGGATCGCCAGGCTTCCCGCATACAGACCCCTTGCAACCGCCTCAGATCTGACAAGCCAATCAGCACGGTAACGATCGGTGTTGACCGAGACAGCGGAAAGATCATAAACAGGAACAATATCCACGGTCCCCACCTGCAGACCGGGGTTTCTCAATTTCAGCTGATGAACAGTGCCGTCTTTTTCGAGGCTGTGAAATCCGCCGTTGACGTGGACCACCGCCGCTTCCGGGGTCTCTTGAAGTGCAAGATCGATCGACTCCGCCATGGTGTTGTCCCACAAACTCTGGACCTTCTCGACGCGATCTTCAGGCGATCCGGATGCGGGAGCGTGACCATGCCCACGGACGGTTCGATCGTAGCGTTCCCAATACCTTTCGGTTCCCGGGAGAAGGTCTTTGGCGATGGTTCCTCTCTCCTCTCCGGAAAGAGCTTCCAGGCCTCCACCAAACGCAGCCTTTCTCCATACCGCAGAGGGTACATTGGCAGCAATCACCGGAACCTTTTGACCCTTGGCCCACTCAATGATGGCCCGGTAACCGGTGTCGTAGTTCCCCCACAGGTTGGAGTTTTCACGGAAATCGGTTTCTGTCATCTCACCGGCCAGATAACGATCCAGCACGTTCTGCACGTCCCGACTGAACATCTCCATCGAAACAATGAAGGGCCGGCCAGCGGCTTCGTGGCGCGAGTGCAACTGACGGATCAGTTCCATCTCGATGCGGTGGGTTTCATGGTCGAGATGTGTTTCACCCAGAAAGACCACATCCTTGTTGGAAAGATCTTCGACCATTTCCTTGAGAGACGCTTCTTTTCCATTCACCCCATCAAAGAAACGAAGGCGATCGGAAGAAGTCGCTCCATCAGGAGTCAGCTGACAACCGGAAATCAGAAACAGTGAAACAAGAAAAAAGATTCCGGTACCACTGAGGGTCCGATTCAGTGTGAAGGACTCGTACTTGACCATGATTCCATCCAATCAACGGCTTCCGATAGGTCGGTCACGTGGGCATCGATCTGCAGCCCGTCTGGCAGAGGCGATTCCCCCCGGCCTGTTTTGACGCGGATTTTCGTCATTCCAAGTTTATCCGCCGCCTGCATGTCGACGACAGAATCTCCGACCATGACCGAAGAGGTGAGGTCGATTTCAAATTCCTCTGCCGCTTCTTCCATCATTCCCGTATCCGGTTTGCGGCAACGACATCCATCTTCTGGGTGGTGGGGACAATGCTTGATTGCTAGAACCTGCACCCCCCAGGAGTTCATGTCCTTCAGCAATCGCTGGTGAATCTGTTGAACAATCTCTTCTGACGTCCACCCACGACCAATCGCAGACTGATTGGTGACAACGACGACCGGAAGACCCAGTCTTCCCAATCGGGTCAGAGCATCAGCCGTGAAATCGTAGTAACGGAACTGATCGGGGTCACGAATCGCCTCGAGGACAAATTCGTTGATCACCCCATCCCTGTCCAGGAATGCAGCCGGTTTTGCACTCACTCCCCGGTACCACCGTCGGAATCTTTGGCCAGATCTTCCCTGACCAAAGTCCTGAACCCATCGATGATCATATGCGTCATGATCATGTGGGCGTCTTGTGCCGGCTGCATTTCGTGGATCTCCACGTGCAAGGGATGCTGAACCAGATCTTTCAGGGCCCCTCCCGAGAAGCCGGTCATCGCTGAGGTGACACAGCCCAAATGCCGGGCCCGCTCCATCGCTGCGACCAGATTGGGGGAATTTCCAGAACCACTCATCGTCAGAACCAGATCTCCCGGGCGAGCCCACTGCTGGACCTGCTCGGTAAAGACCGCTTCGAAACCGATGTCGTTACCCAGAGCGGTCAGGGTCGAAGGGCTGTCATTGAGGGAAAGAACCTTCAGGCGTCGAGGCTCTGAAAATGGAATCGCAAAAGTGGCCAGATCTTCTGCCAGGTGAGAAGCGGTGGCGGCACTGCCCCCATTGCCGAAAACAAGCAACTGGCGATCATCCTTCCAGGCCTGAAAGACTTCTGCTGTCCACCGGGCCACGGAAGCGATCTCGATGGCCTCGATGGCCGCCTGACTCCGCTGACGGTATTCGTCCAACGATCGGGCCAGATCTCCTGCAAGAGAATCGGTTTGCGGATGTGCATCCTGAGACATGGGTGTTTCCTCCAGACATGAGTCAGGATACATCTTCATGACTCGGGGGGTAGGATCTTGCCGAAGGAGCCTCCTCCGACGATTCTGAAAACTCCAAGTTCAGGAAAGGAACGTCATGCTGTGTCTCACCACCCGTTGGGTGCCATGGAGTGACGAAAATCCTCAGGATCGACTGCATACGATCCTCGATCTGGATATTCCGGGGATCATCCTCAGTCCCGAGGACCCCCTCGATCAGTGGTCAATGCTGGCCAGAGAGATCACCGGTTCGCAGCATTCCCTTCCTGCGGCCACTGCCCCGGTTCCGGAAAAACCTTTTCTTCCCCGGCAGTCGCGACGTCTCCCCCGCCTTGACGCCATCGAGGAAAGTGAGGCAAAGGCCGCACGATCGGTCACTCTCTCCGCGCTGGCCCACTGCAGGGATCTGGGAATTCCGGCCCTGATTCTGACGCCTTCTTTGCTGCCACAGGAATCGGACCGTGCATCCCTGTTGAGC
>JACETR010000043.1 GCA_013911165.1 Planctomycetota bacterium
AGCCAACTGCTTTTTGGCCTGCTGCAGATGATTGTCGTAAAGGTGGAGATCTCCAAAGGTATGAACAAACTCTCCCGGCTTGAGCCCGGTGACATGAGCAATCATGTGAGTCAACAGCGCATAACTGGCAATGTTGAAGGGAACACCGAGGAAGATATCCGCACTGCGCTGATAAAGCTGACAGTGAAGGCGCCCATCCGAGACCTGAAACTGAAAAAGGCAGTGACACGGTGGTAACGCCATCTGGTCAATCACAGCAACATTCCAGGCATTGATCAACAGGCGACGGGAAGTGGGATTGGTTCCGATCTGCTCAATCACCTGTGCGAGCTGGTCGTAGGTCGTCCCATCAGCGCCTTGCCATTGCCGCCATTGCGCACCATAAACCGGTCCCAAATCACCGGTTTCAGGGTCGGCCCATTCATCCCAAATGGTCACACCCACCTCTTGCAGACTTCGCGCATTCGTATCGCCGGAGATGAACCACAACAACTCATGGATGATGGATCGGAGGTGAACTTTTTTGGTGGTCAGCAGGGGAAAGCCCTTGGCGAGGTCGAAGCGAACCTGACGCCCAAAGACAGATCGGGTCCCGGTACCGGTTCGGTCCGACCGGGAGGTGCCGTTTTCCAGAACGTCGGTCAAGAGATCCAGATAAGTCTTCATTCAACCCCCTGTTGAACTGAAACCGGATTGAGCCAACGGCAGGGATATATCAGCGAAGGATGATCTTCAATACCGTGGCAGAAAACCGACAGAAACCGCTGTCAGCCCAGACTTTCAGTGTGTCTCAAGACTGCTGATGTTGCCACCCATCCCTGTTCGACAATAAACAGGATCGCGGATCATGAGCGGCTACAGGGGTGAAAACGCAGATATCAGGGGCAAGTTCCGCTGACCTGGTAGATTGAGCAATCCAGAAAATCCAACGTACTGTCCTCGGCGCAGAGACCAAAGGGCTCCGGCAGAGATTGGCCTCCAGAGAAGAGGAAATTCAGCAAAATGATGGGGTCGCTGATATCCACACTCCCATTGTCGTCACAATCCATGGCATCCATGCACAGGGTTGTATCAGGTGCAACGAAAAGACTGGAAAGGGAAACTACTGGATCCGCAAGATTGATCTGGCCATCCCGATTCACATCACCTCTGGAGAACTCTGCATCAGGGGCCTTGCCGTAGAAGACTCTCAAAACACCGGTGGATTCGGAGTTGACTGCCACATCTAAAGTGCCGTTCTGATCAAAGTCACAGAGGGTCAAACAGGAACTGTCCGGGTCGATGTCGTAGTGATCGAGGGAACCAAATGGGATTCCATCTTCACCATCCGCTCTCAGGACCTGTAACTCGTCTTCCAAACTGTTGATGTAGATGAGATCGTCAGATCCGGATCCCTCAAGATTGGCCAATACATGCTCACTGGATTGTTCTATCTTGGAATCCAGTTGATAAACCGGACTGCCAATTGTTCCCAGCAATGAACCCGGGAATACATAGACTCCAAACCCGCTGACGGGAAAAAGCAGAAGGTCCGGGGTGTAGTTGCCATCAGGATCATCCAGAAGAACTTCACCGACAAGAATGCTGTCCGCTTCTTCAGGAACATCGACGACCTGCAGCTGCAGGAAATCCATCCCGCCCAGATTTTCAAGAATGGTGATTTGCGAGCCCACAAGGTAGAGATCCTGATCGCCATCCATACCGATATCTGTCGTCGCGACCGCATTCGCATTGGGGAAAGTAATCGGGCTCAAAGTCAGTTCTGAATTTCCGGCAGAAGCCAGAACATGGGTGTCTCCGCCCCCTGCGATCCCAGGTTGGGTCGTCAGGATCAAATCCTCAAATCCATCGCCATCCAGATCCGCAGAATGAAAACCGGTGAAAAAATTGACTCCCGGTATGGTCAGGGAAACTTCAGAGAATCCGACGGCTTGCCGTTCCATGTAGAGAAGTGAACCGTCATCGGAAAGCAGAATGCAATCGTCCAAACCATCCAGATCAAAATCGATCATGAGGATTTCGTGGAAAGTGGCAGGATGAACAATGTCATAAGTAGCAGAAATCTGCAGAACTCCCTCTGCACTCGACTCCAGATAGATGAGGCTGTTCAGAGTCTCTGAAACCATCACCATATCGGGAATCCCGTCCTGATTGAGCTCAGAGACATCCATGGAACTGTAGTTTGCTCCAAGATTGACAGAATAGGCTTCTGTAAATCTGCCGTTACCGAAACCTTGAGGGGATTGGGCTTCAACCAACCCGGAACTCACCACTGTCATGGCGAGGATCAAGATCTGCACCCGGGGGAATACCTTTTCAAAAGCGAACATCTTTATAAAAGCGAACATCTTTATATACGCCGTTCTCTATCAACTCAAAACTTCGCTCAGGCAGGAATCACGAGGCGAGAGTCACACCTTGTGCTGATACCAATTAACCTACCCAAACTTTCTCAATTGTAAGGACATTAAGTTCATGCCTTACGCTCGAATACCAACCCAAGACTATCCCGACAACTTGGACTCGTTAAGCGTGAAACACGTTTCAGGCACTTTGGGTGGTTAAATTACGTTGGACAGTTCTGACAGGTATGTCACGATGGACAGGTCCTGTCTTGACCCACGGCGTAGCCCATTTCACATTGGCTTCGATCGATTTCTCCGAAGGTAAGGGAAAGTCATGGTTTACGTGCTCTCAAAATTCACCGTCCCCAACACACTTCTGAAGCCAGCAGTAATCCTGGCTCTCATTGCCGGGCTGACTCTGGGTGGTTGTGGAGGTGACTCAGCGGATCCCTTGCCCACACTCTCTCAAGTCAAGGCAGAGGATGCGGGCACGGTGGTGACCACCACCGGGTTTGTTTCCGTTGAGCCGGGCATTCTTGAAGACACGACCGGAGAAGTCGGATTTGCCCTTCAGGATACGTCCGGTGGTTTGTATATCACTGTGGACCCTGCCCTCGGCCTTGACCTTTCCAATGTCAAGCCGGGGAGAAGCATTCAAATCACTGGAACCATGGGAGATTTGAACGGTTGGGTGGTGCTTGTTCTGGAAAACCAGGAGGACCTTTTGGTCTCCTCTTCCGGTGGATTTCTCTTTTTTCCCCAACCGAACACCCTCGAGGAAATCAACAACACCGCTGCCACTCCCGAGAAGGAGACCACCATCGTTTCCACAGAGGGGTCCGTTCTTGCCGTGACTCCGATCGATGATGGAGCCGCCAACCCTCTGGGTTGGGAAGTTTCTCTGGATGACAGCAGTGGCACCGGAGTTTCTTTCCTCAATCTGAGTGCGCAACACACCGTCGACGATTGGCCATTCCTCGCAGCGGGTGCAGACGTTCGTATGACCGGGGTGCTCCTCAAGGACGGTGCCTCATACGAGATCGCTCCCAGAGGCCCTTACGACATCTCCATCTCCATCGAGGACGCCCGTTCGGTCGCGGATGGCGAAACGGTGTTGATCAAGGGCACGGTCGGGATGGTTCCCGGGGCACTCAGCGGTGTGGGTGAATACGGTTTCTCACTGCATTCAGAGAATGGTAATGGAATCCTTGTCAGCATCTCCGATCTTGCAGGCCTCTACACCGACTATGACGGAGATAACCAGCTTGAGTTTTCCAGCGGCACCAATCTGCCTTTCGATCTCGCTACTTTCCATGATCTGGCGGATCCATATCCTTTCGCCTTGAGCAGCTCGGTGCCTGTCGCCCTGCATGTGGAGGGTGTCATGGCGACCACGGTTCTGGGAGACCGTTATGTCGACGCGGATTCCCTGAAGGTGCGCCGCGTCGCAGAAAACCTTGCCTACCCCACCTCCATCTCTCTCCCCACCGGAGGCGTCACGCTCAGCGATGCCGGTCGCTGGGTGAATCTGAATGGTGACCTGGCGACTCCACCCGGCGGCGCTCCCTATCCCGGGGGGGCACTCGCATGGAGGGTCTTCGCAGATGGCTACCGGACCCTGATCGATGATGGAACGGGTGGCAGTGTCACCGTTCTGGTTCCCTTCGGTATTCTCAGTGATTCAAACGGTGATCTGACACTGGATTTTGAAGACCTTGAACAGTTCCCGATCAGTGTGGATGTCGGTTCTCCGCTGACCGTCTACGGTTTCCTTCGTGACAACAATGGAACGCTGGAACTGGTCGTCGCCAGTGAGGGTGCCCTCGAGACTTCTCCGGGAGTTGCCAACTTCTTCATCTACTAAAGGTTTTGGAGCTCACGATGAATCCGTGCATGCGTCTCTGGGTGCTCCCTGTTTTTGTCTTCGTGCTTCTGGGAAGCAGTCCGCTCAGGGCCGATTCCAAAGTCGACAGTGATTGGCAGCAGGTGGCAGGTGATCATCTGCCCCAGTTGGAGAAAGCTCTCCGCGAAGTTGCCGGTTGGGCCCGCCCGCACCTGCTGTGGCTGCTCTCAAAAATGCCAGAGGCAGACCTGCAGTCCCTCGATGCAGATTTCCTGCGCGAGCATGTGGAGGGTGCGGTGCAGGCGTGGAAGGAAACCCCCTGGTCCGCTTCCATTCCCGAATCAATTTTCCGGGATGCCATCCTGCCCTACGCCAATGTCAATGAACGCCGCGATGCCTGGCGTCAGGATTTCCGAGACCGGTTTCTCCCCCTCGTCAAGGAAGCGGGCTCCGCCAGTGAGGCGACCGCCATCCTCAACAGCAAAATCTTTAACCTCGTGGGCGTGAAGTACTCCACCAAAAGGCCCAAGGCGGACCAGAGCCCCTATGAATCGATGGAGGCGGGCCTCGCATCTTGTACGGGCCTGTCGATCCTGCTGATCGACGCCTGCCGCGCGGTGGGAATCCCTGCCCGTTTTGTCGGCACGCCGTTGTGGTCCGACAACTCTGGCAATCATTCGTGGATCGAAATCTGGGATGAAGGGTGGCACTTCACCGGTGCCGCAGAACCCACCGGCAAAGATCTGAATCGGGGATGGTTCAGTGGTCGGGCGTCAGGAGCAGCCACGGGTGATCCCCGCAACGCCATCTATGCGGTCAGCTGGTCGAGCAACAGCCACCACTTCCCCATGGTGTGGAAGCCCGGGGATACCTCGGTAGGAGCCATCGACATCACTTTCCGATACGCACAGAAAGATGAGGAAATCGCCGCTGATCGCAGTCGCCTCTTTGTGCAGGTCAGGGATGGCGAGAGCAGGGAGAGAGTGGAAGCCCAGGTCTGGTTGCTTCCCGCTCAGGGAAGCGTCGAAAAGGGTCTCTCCAGGGATGAGAGATTCGATGCCAATGATCACCTTCCCTTGATGCTCAACCGCGGACAGGGCTATCTGCTCTATGCACAAAGCGGGGACCGCTTCGCCGTCGCTCAGGGGCAATCAGGGCAAGCTGAGGAAACGATCACTCTGGAACTTCCAGCCGCGAGCGATCCGGATAATCCCTCGCGAGCGGTCTCGGCACTGAAGGCGATACTGACTTCTCAGCCGTCCTCACTGGAAGAGGTTTCCGAACTGGCAATTTCCCGTGTGGCCCTCGACAAACATCAGGCCAATGAAGCCGCCCGGTCGATTTGGCAAGCTTACGCGGCAAACCTGATTCGCACCCGGGCTGAAGAGATGGAATCCAAAGTAATTCCTGTCGGGAAGCTGAAGATGCCTTTCGACTTCAAGGTTTTTGGCGATCCGACACCGAGTGGCAGAAGCCTGTACATCTCCCTTCATGGAGGAGGCGGAGCTCCTGCAGCAGTCAATGACCAGCAGTGGGAAAACCAGAAGCGACTGTATGAACCCAAAGAGGGCATCTATCTGGCCCCCCGCGCCCCCACCAATACCTGGAACCTCTGGCATCAGGGTCATATCGACAGGGCATTTGACCGTTTGATCGCCAACATGATCGCCTTTCATCAGGTCAATCCGGATCGGGTTTATGTCCTCGGTTATTCCGCGGGCGGTGATGGCGTCTACCAATTGGCTCCAAGGATGGCAGATCGCTGGGCTGCAGCGGCGATGATGGCAGGGCACCCCAACGATGCCCGCCCCGATTCACTGCGAAACCTGCCCTTCACCCTGCACATGGGGGCGAAGGATGCGCCATACAACCGCAACGGTCAGGCAGAGATCTGGAAGGGTCTTCTCAGTGACCTGAAGAAGGCAGATCCTGAGGGCTACGATCACTGGGTCGAGATCTATCCAGACAAGGGTCATTGGATGGACCGGGAGGATCGGCAGGCGATCCCATGGCTCGCCAGCAAGGTGAGAAAACTGCGTTCCAGAAAAATCGTCTGGAAGCAGGATGACGTGGTTCACCCGCGCTTTTACTGGCTCTTTGACCCGACACCCACGGGACGCTCCCGGGTGGACGCCCTTCTCGATGGTCAAAAGATCACTCTCAATACCTCGGAAGATCACGATACTCTCTCCCTGAGACTGGATGATTCGATGATCGATCTCAGCCAGCCGTTGGTGATCACCATCAATGACAATCCTCCCCAGACTGTCGCAGCGCAGAGAAATATTCAGACTCTGGTGAAAACGATGTCGGAGCGGGGTGATCCAGCAGGTATGTTTAGCAGTGAAGTCGTGGTGGAGATTTCAAAAACGGCCAACCCCCAGGAGTGAGGACCCCTTGAACCAACTCTCCGAATTGCAGATGGATTTCATCGAATTTCTGGTCTCTTGCGAGGTTCTCCGATTTGGTGACTTCACGACCAAGAGCGGTCGTAAAACTCCCTACTTCGTCAACACCGGCATGGTCAGAACCGGCTCCCAACTGGAATGCTTTGGTTCCTTCTACGCCCAGTGCATCGCCACGCGATTCAGTGACCAGTTCGACTTCATCTTCGGCCCCGCCTACAAGGGGATTCCTCTGGCAGCCGCTATCACCACGAGTCTTGCCCGTGAACACGGCATCGATTGCGGGTACTGCTTCGACCGCAAGGAGATCAAGGACCATGGTGAGGGCGGATCACTGGTGGGATATCAGCCCCAGGATGGTGATCGAGTACTGATCGTAGAAGACGTGACCACCGCCGGTACCTCGATTCGGGAGACTGTCCCCAAACTGAAAGCCGCAGCGGACGTTCATCTGGCAGGCTTGATGATCTCCGTTGATCGAAGGGAACGGGGAACTGACGACCGTGCAGCCCTCGACCAGCTCTCCGAAGAGTTCGAAATGCCTTGCACAGCCATCGTTCAGGTCCAGCAGGTCTTGCACCATCTCCACAACAGGGAGATCAACGGCAAGGTACATATCGATGACGAACTCCGGGATCGCATGCTCGAGTACCTGGCGGAATACGGCCCCAAAGACCACGCAGTTTGATCTTTGATCACAGTCCAGGTCCGATGCTTTCGCAGGCTACTGGATCAATCTTCGTGATCCGCTGAGCCACCGACAGAAAAAGATCCTGGGCCGAACCACGCCACCACCATGCAACAGATCAGAACCGCAAGCGGGATTCCGAACTCACCCCAGTTCAGGCTCATCACATCCGAACCATGGGCAACGAAGGTCGCTACGATAAAGGTGACAATCAACGGTACACTGGCCAGCCTTGTTCCAAATCCAATCACATAAAAGATTGGGGCAAAGAACTCGGTCAACACGGCAGCGTATGCAGAGATCAGTGGAAAGGGAAATCCAAGAGACGCCACATATTTAGAGAAGCCCTCGATACCCTCGTGTCCACCACTGAGCTTTTTCCAGCCCGCAGGAATCACGATGTAGGCCACGAAGAGTCTCATCAAAAGGAGAACCACGTTTCCCCAAACCGGGTAGATACCCCGTTCGCTGTCAGACTCGTTCTTGGATTCGTCATTCATGAATAGGCCCTCTCTCTTGATTACGCTGTTTCATCATGCAAGCACTTCAAAAAATATTCAAGTTTTCTATCTGTTGACTGCAAGGATGAAACTCATGAACCCTTGGGCGGTAACGGAAAGAACACACTCACTTCCCGTTGATACTTCTCGTACTTTTCACCTCTGCTACGGAGTGCCTGTTTCTCCGTAATGGGGATACCGGTGAACTTGAAGAGGAACAGCAACATGGCAATTGGACCAAACAGCGTCAAATAACGCCATTCCCCATGCCAGCCAATGGCAACGTATGCAAACCAATGCAACCACTCGAAAAAGTAGTTCGGGTGTCTCGACCAGGCCCACAATCCCACCCGGCACACTTCACCCTTGTTTTCGGGATTCTTGCGAAAGTTTTCCAACTGACGATCTGCAATGGACTCCCCCAAAAGGGCGAGGACCCAAATTCCGATACCGATGAAATCAAGGGTCTGTAACTCTGCCTCTGCCGGTGTGTAGGCGGCAACGAGTATAGGGCTGGCAAAGATGAGTGCGAAAACCGCCTGCATCTGGAAAAAGATCATGTAGAAACGGTCCGCCGCCTTTTGTCCCTTTTCTTTGCGGTAACTTTCGTAGCGACCATCCTCTTTCTCACGGGAAAGTCGGTTCCAAAGGTGAACCGTGAGACGCATCCCCCACAGCCCCATCAATACGCCAAGAATCAGACGACGTTCCTGAAGCCCACTTCCAACAACACAAAATCCGATGGCCAGAGCGGAGGTTCCCAATGACCAGGCCACGTCGACAAACCCCGCCCGCCCTGTCTTCTTCTGCCACATCCAAAGAAGGTGCATGACGACCGCCAGAATTAGCCAGCCGAAAAGTACGGTCTCCCCGACTTCAGTCATCTTTCTTCTCCTTCAAAATCGAATCACTCATGAACATTTGTGTTTCCATGTATTGCCGGCCCATCGCCATTGCAGGGAAGAGGATCCCCCAGCCGACCCCGATTCCGATCGCGGTCATGATTTTGTCTTCTTGCAGAAACTGGAGTGCCCCCAGCGATTGCCCTCCGTAGTAGGCGAGGCCCCCACCCACCGCACCGAAGATGATGCAAACCACCCAGCGACCCTTGGTCCACGCCAGACACTGTCCTTCGGCGAGGGTGCGCATCAACAGGGGCCACAGGAGCAACATCCAGATGGGAGGATTCCACCCCAGGGGGCTCTTTACCTCCGGTGAATAGGCGACCCATTGCAGTTCCAGAAGCAGGGTTTCGAATCCCAGCCCCATCAAGAGTGCCAAACCGGCAAAGCCAACCTCCGGTCGACCCCCCTGAATCAAACCGATCAGCAGAATCGCCATTACGGTCATAGAGCCCACCAAAGGCTCACCCTGGGCGGCCCCCAGAATCGCTCCCAGCCAACCGGCGTAGTAAAGCAGGGCAGAGATCACGACACTTTTTTTCAAAACTGTTCTCCTTGGAGGTCTGATTGCGTGGTCAGCCTTGATTATGCGGACCCGTGCCTCCAATTGATCAGACCCTGGACCGAATTGGGAGTCACAGGCTCAAATAAATGCAAACCTATACAGCCTTTATTCTGATCTTGCCCTTCCGGGACATCTTCGGGATGATCTGCTGATCTGATCCGTCTAACTGGAGTGAGGAAATTAAAATGTCCCTAGCCATCGACCTCGCTGAACGGGGGGCCTTTCCCGAGTCCGTGATCCGTTTCGGAGTTCATGGGCTGGTTCGGGAACGGTTGCAAGAGTCGGAAGAGCAAGCCGCCGGGAACCACGTCACTGTTTTGCAACGGTTCGTCGAAACTCTTCGACAGTCCCCGATTGCAGAGGTTCCCGAACTGGCCAACGAACAACACTACGAAGTTCCGGCAAATTTCTTTGGCCACGTTCTGGGAAAACACCGCAAATATTCTTCCTGCTATTACGAGACCCCCGGCGACACCCTCGATCAGGCAGAAGCGACGATGCTCCGTCTCACGTGCGAGCGAGCACAGATCGAAGACGGGATGCGGATTCTTGAGCTCGGTTGCGGATGGGGCTCACTCTCACTTTGGATGGCGGAACACTACCCCAATGCCACGATTCATTCCGTTAGTAACTCCGCTTCACAGAAAGCGTGGATCGATGGACAGGCTGCAGAAAGAAATCTTGGAAACCTTCAGATTCAGACCTGTGACATGAATGACTTTGAGCCGGAAGGCGAGTTTGACCGGGTCGTCTCAGTCGAAATGTTTGAACACATGAAGAATTGGGAGCTGTTGATCTCCAAGCTGAATGGAGTCATGGCAGAAGGGGCAAAGCTGTTCCTTCACGTCTTCAGCCACCGAATCCACGCTTACCACTTTCTCAAGGAAAATGATGATGAGTGGATGGCAAAACACTTCTTCTCCGGAGGAATGATGCCGAGCCACCAGATCTTTGATTGCCTGCAAACTCCACTCAGCCTGGAGTCTTCGTGGTTTGTTAACGGTACTCACTACCAGAAAACATCGGATCACTGGCTGGAGAATATGCACAAGCAACGGTCAGAGATCATGCCGATTCTCGAGAGTACATATGGCCATCGTGAAGCAAAACGCTGGTTCCATCGCTGGAGAATCTTCTTCATCGCCTGCTCAGAACTGTTTGGTTACCAAAATGGCGAACAGTGGGGCGTCTCACACTTCCTGTTAAAAAAGTAAAACAATCATGAATCCGAAAACCAAAAACCGCAGTTTGGCCTACCACCTCAAAGCTGCTTTTGACAATTCGACCTTTGAAGCCTCCGGGGACAAGGATCCCAGGCATATCGACTGGTTGCGATCGAGTCCATTCTGGCTCAGTCACCTGGCCCTGATTTCCCTTTATTGGGTCGGGGTCAGTCCCATCGCCATCGGGCTATGTGTCCTGTTTTACTTTGTCAGAATGTTTGGCATCACAGGCTTCTACCACCGTTACTTCTCGCACCGTACTTTTCGCACTTCGCGAGTCGTGCAATTTCTGGGTGCGGTTCTCGGAGCCAGTTCCGCCCAGCGAGGACCGATCTGGTGGGCCTCGCACCACCGGCACCATCATCGTCATAGCGATGAACCGGTCGATTCCCATTCACCCAAACAGGATGGTTTCTGGTGGAGTCATGTATTGTGGTTCCTAGCCGACAAGAATTTCCCGATCAAGGATGAGTTGGTCAAGGATCTGAATCGCTATCCGGAACTTCGATTCCTCGACCGCTACGACTACGTGATTCCTTTGCTCTATTGGGGCATGTGCTACTTGGTCGGTGACCTACTGGCGACACACTCTCCAGAGCTGGGTACCAATGGCTGGCAGATGCTGGTCTGGGGAGGCTTCGTCTCAACGGTCCTGCTTTGGCATGGCACCTTCACGATCAATTCTCTGGCTCACAAATGGGGATCCACACGCTACGAAACCGGGGATGACAGTCGCAACAACTGGTTTCTCGCGATCCTGACCCTCGGTGAAGGTTGGCACAACAATCACCACCATTACCAACACACTGCACGTCAGGGGTTCTACTGGTGGGAGTTTGACATCACCTACTACATTCTCTGGCTCGGTTCCTGTGTCGGATTGATACGCGGTCTCAAACAGATACCAGAGGGTGTTCGCGAGTCCTCCAAGGCCACATGAAGATCGCCGTCGTTGGAACAGGAATCTCCGGACTTGTCTGCTCACGCATGCTCTGCCGTGAACACGACATCCATGTTTTCGAGGCGGGGAACTACATTGGTGGTCACACCCACACCATCCCTGTCGAGGAAGAGGGTGGCACCCGTCCTGTCGATACCGGCTTCATCGTCTTCAATGAAAAGACCTACCCCAACCTGATCGAGATCTTCGACCGGTTGGGAGTGGAAAGCCGTGAATCGAACATGTCTTTCAGTGTGTTCAGTCCCGAGTCGGACTTTGAATACAACGCCACAAACCTGGCCGGCCTCCTCGCCCAACCGACAAATCTGCTGAGATACCGCTTCTGGTCGATGATCAGCGGTATCTTGCGCTTCTACCGCTCGGCACAGGATCTGAAGAGCACCATTTCACCGGAAACACGACTCGGAGAATGGCTCGATGAACAGGGCTATTCGAAATCCTTCATCGACGATCATCTGATTCCGATGGCAGCAGCGGTGTGGTCAACCTCACTGACTGAGATCCGGGATTACCCGCTTCTGTCGCTGATTCGCTTCTTCGACAATCACGGCTTTTTGAAGATCTCGGGGCGGCCGATCTGGAGAACGGTCAAAGGTGGATCCTGGTCATATATCGAACCGATGACCCGTCCCTTTGCAGACAGGATTCATCTGAATACTCCTGTCGAGTCGATTCGCCGAAAAGACGGCAAGCCTCTCCTGAAAACTATTGCGGGCGAGGAAACCGCCTTCGACAAAATCATTCTCGCCTGTCATGGAGATCAGGCGCTGCGCCTGCTTTCCGATGCCACTGCGGCTGAAAGGGATGTTCTCGGCAATTTCAAATACTCCAAAAATCCCACCACTCTTCACCATGACACTCGCCTGCTTCCCAAACGCAAACGAGCATGGGCTGCATGGAACGTCAAAACCGGTTCTCGACAAAAAGACCTGCTCGTCAGTTACTGGATGAACAGCCTTCAAGGGTTTGACCATGCTCCAAGGGATTACGTCGTCACTCTCAATGATCCTGGCCCCGATGCGGAGTTGGGGATCGAGCGGGAAAAAGTGATCGAGGAGATGGTTTATGAACACCCCCTCTTCGATAACCGGGCCATCGCTGCCCAGTCTCGACATGATGAAATCGATGGAATTCATGGAGTGCACTTTTGTGGTGCCTACTGGGCCAACGGTTTTCATGAAGATGGAGTGGTGAGCGGTATGCGGGTTGCCCAAAAATTTGGTCGAGGGCTGGAGGAGTTCAGCGATGCCGGCTGATACAAAACTCCAAAGTGCCATCTACGTCGGCCATGTGGAGCATGATCGCTTCACACCCAAGCGAAATCGATTCCGCTACAAGATTCACCACCTGTACATCGACCTCGACGAGATTCCGGAACTGTTCCAACTTCACCCCCTGTGGTCGCTGGAGAAGGGTAATGTCGTCAGCTTCCGCCGCTCCGATTACATCGGTGACAACTCCATCGCCATGAAAGAAGTGGTTCTGGATCGCGTGGAAGAGGATCTGGGCTTCCGCCCGAACGGCCCGGTCAGACTTCTGACCCACCCCCGATACTTCGGATACATCTTTAATCCCGTGTCCTTCTATTACTGTTTCGACGATTCGGGAACCCGATTGCAGGCCGTGGTTTCAGAAATCACCAACACTCCCTGGCTGGAGCGTCACTCCTATGTGACCGACCAGAGACCCGATCCTTCCGCTGACTCCCTGACCCATCAGAGGTTTGAAAAGTCCTTCCATGTCTCTCCCTTCTTCAAAATGGATCACACCTACGACTGGGGTTTTTCGGAACCCACCGAATCTCTTTCGGTGTGGATGCAGAATTTCAGTGAGGGACGAAAAGTCTTCGAAGCGCGACTCTCCGGAGAAAGACTGGAGTGGACTCGCAAGAATATGACCCGGGTTCTCCTGCGCAATCCGTGTGTCACTCTGGCGGGCTGGTTAGGCATTTACTGGCAAGCGGCGAAATTAAGACTCAAGGGTATTCCCTACATTCCTCATCCTGATACGTTGAGCGCTCAGGATAGTGATCAGGAAAAGGCTGAAATCAAATGAGCACACCGACGACCACCAACTCTTCTCCATCGAAGGTACCGAATCCTTCTTCCAAACCGATCAGCGGCAGCATCGCCCGCAGCCTGGTGCTCAAATCCCTCGGATCGATCAAATCCGGACTCCTCCATGTTTGCGAAGGATCGAAAAAGACGACTCTGGGAAAACCGGCAGAGGATGGCCTTGAGGCAACCATCGAGGTCCACGACGGTCGCTTCTATCGAAGCACCATGCTGCGAGGGTCGGTAGGCTCTGCCGAAGCCTACGTCGCCGGCTGGTGGCAAACCGATGATCTGACTGCAGTGGTCCGGATTCTGGCGAGAAACCTCGACTCCGTTGACTCGATGGACAGTGGTCTCCAATGGCTTTCCAAGCCGTTCCTCTGGGCGTACCACCTGCTGAACTGGAACTCCCTTGAGGGGGCCCGGAAGAACATTTCAGCCCACTACGACCTTTCCAACAACTTCTTTGAAATGATGCTCGATCCGACGATGGCTTACTCCTGCGGTATTTTTGAAAGCCCGTCCTCAACTCTCGAGGAAGCCAGCGTCGAGAAAATGGACCGCCTTTGCAGAAAACTGTACCTCAAGCCGGAAGATCACCTTCTGGAGATCGGGACTGGCTGGGGCGGACTGGCGATTCATGCTGCCAAAAACTACGGCTGCAGGGTGACGACGACGACCATCTCCAAGGAGCAACATCGCATGGCCCGCCAGCGGATCGATGCCTGCGGGTTGCAGGATCGCATCGATCTACGACTGGAGGACTACCGCAAGCTCGACGGACAGTACGACAAAATTGTCAGCGTCGAGATGATCGAGGCCATCGGAAAAAGCCAATTCCAGACCTTCTGGAATCGCTGTGGAGAACTGCTGCGACCAGGGGGTCGCCTGGCTCTGCAAAGCATCACCATCCAGGATCACCGGTTTGAAGCCGCTTCCCGTGAAGTAGATTTCATCAAGCGATACATTTTCCCGGGCAGCTGCATTCCTTCCGTCTCGGCACTGCTCTCCGCTGCAGCCGAGAGCTCCGATCTCAGACTGGTTCATCTGGAAGAGATCGGCTCCCATTACGTTCGCACTCTGGCGGAGTGGCGGGAGAATGTTCACGCGCAGGTCGACCAGGTCAAAGCACTCGGGCTTGACGATGCCTTTCTGCGCATGTGGGATTTCTACCTCTGTTACTGCGAAGGCGGATTTGCAGAACGAACCATCGGCGACGCCCAACTGATCATGGAACGTCCCGGTGCAAAGACGGACCCGTTACTGGCCCGACTCTGATCGCGGAAACCCTCATCGACCTTTTTCATCCACGGACTCACTTTCCGCTCTTATCAGAGCGTCTGCCCGATCCCCAAATCGGCCAGGCCGCCGGCCGAATTGAACGATTTCCAACCCAATTCGTTCCTCAATTTTCCATATCTTTTTATTACCTGAAACGCCCATAAAGCCCTAAAAAGCCTAATAAAGCCCATAAGAGGCCACTATTGGCAATTTGTCCCGGTTCCGGTTTCAGGGTTGTAATCGTTCAAAACGTTCACTATGCTTAGGGCATGAATACTTACATCTCACCTACCATTCTTTCAAATGCTTTCGGCGTGAGCCCCTCGACCCTGAAGCGTTGGTCCGACAAGGGGATCCTCAAAAGTGACCGCACCCGCGGTGGCCACCGTCGATTCAGCATCTCGGAAGCGATCAAGATGTCCCGTGATCTGGGCATACCCTTCCGCAATCCTGAGTCCATCGGCCTTCCGGAGTCCATCGAGCCTTCCGGGCTGATCGGAGGGCGCGAGCCCTTCGAGATCCTGCACCAGGCCCTCGAGGCTCAGGATCTGGCTGAATCCCAGCGAATCGTCCTTGGTTTGTTCCTCTCGGGAATGCCCATCGTCGAGCTGCTGGAAGACGTGGTGACCCCGGTTATCGCAAGACTGGGAATGCAGTGGGTGAAATCTCCCATTGGTATCGCCAACGAGCATGCTGCGACGCAGATGCTTCTGGAAACCCTGGGAACACTGAAGAATTTGCTCCCGACAGCAGAAGGAAGAGTTCTCGCTGCAGGTGGTGCACCCTCCGGAGACCCCTATCGTATTCCGACGACCATGGTCTCCCTGATCGTTCAGGATCTGGGACACAAGTCCATCAATCTGGGCCCCGACCTTCCCCTCGAGGCATTGGTTGAATACTGTCGTAAAGAGAGACCGCGCATTGCGTGGTTGTCGACGACGTCCAGTGACCCGATCCCGATGTTGCAGCGGAAGATTCATGCGGTGGCAGAAGAGCTTCATTCCCTCGGGGTTCTTCTCGCCGTCGGTGGTCGCCAGACCGGCAAACTTTCACGCCGGCCTGTGCCGAACCTGATTGAGTTCCGCTCCCTGAAACAGTTCAGGGCATTCTGCGAGAGGCTGCTCTCTCCCAGCAACATCTAGAAACCCGAGTTCTCTTGTCCCAAACACAACCCCACGAGTCCGACCTCACCACTCTTCCTCAGAGTGGTGAGGCGATTCTTTTAACAGGCTCATCCGGTGTGGTGGGCAGTTCACTTGCTCCCTTACTTCAGGCACAGGGCTATCGGGTCCTGCGCGCCGTCCGCCGGGCACCCCAATCCCCGGATGAAGTTCGCTGGCAGCCTCTGGTCCCCGCCGGGGAGATCCCGGAAGAAGAACTCCGGGCCTTTGAAAATCTGCATGCGGTGATTCATCTGGCCGGAGAAAACATCGCCGGAGGCCGCTGGAATGCCGCCCGCAAGAAACGCATCCGCGAAAGCCGGGAAACTGCGACCGCCAACCTGAGTGATTTGCTCCTCAAGCTGGAATCTCCGCCTAAACACTTCATTTCAGCCAGCGCCATCGGCGGTTACGACCAGAAACTGCCTCATCCCCAGACCGAGGAAACTCCCTTTATCGGCGGCTTCCTGGGTGAGGTCTGTAGCGGTTGGGAAAACGCCTCCCAACCCCTGGAGGAGGCGGGAATCCGCCGGGCACTGTTGCGAATCGGGCTGGTCCTGACACCCCGCGGTGGAGTTCTCCAGAAACTGCTCCCCATCTTCAAGGCCTTCCTCGGCGGCCCCATTTCAAGTGGACGCCAATGGATGAGCTGGATCGACCTCGATGATCTTCTGCAGATCATCCTGCGGGCCCTTCGGGACGATCAACTGAGCGGCCCCATCAATTGCACCGCCCCTGGAGCCGTTCGCAATGAAGACTTCACGACCATCCTCGCCTCAAAGCTGGGCAGGCCGGTCGCCCCCCGAGTTCCCGCCCTCGCCCTGAATACTCTCTATGGTGAAATGGGTCAGGCACTGGTCGTCGATGGAGCCCGGGTCGTTCCCCAAAAGCTGGAAGCCTGTGGATACCGATTCCGGCACCCCGACCTTCCTTCCTGCCTGCGAAACCAGCTGACCTAGCCCCTGCTACTCATCGGGTATTCCCAAATCGCAGATCCCCTGGCCAAAAAAACCGCCATAAAAAAACCCCGGTGTCCCTTTGCAGGAACACCGGGGTCAAGTGCCTCAAAAGCACTTCAAGACTGAATCCAAACGGTAGATCAGCACCCTCCATCATAACTGTTGCACTCTTCACCGGAGGGGCTCACGCCACAATCCGGGAAGGGAGCAGACGGCATCGGGCCGGAACTGAACTGGTAACTGAAGGTGTAAATGGCATCCGCCACGTCGATCACTGAGTCCGCGTTGGTATCACAAGCCCCAAAACACTCTCCGGCAGATCCACTCTGGAAGAGGAAGTTGAGTGTGTAAATGCCGTCGGCAATGTCAATCAACCCGTCAGCATTGCAATCGGAACGACGGAAGGCGACTGCGGTGCTACCCGCAAGCTCTCCACCAACGCCAGAGGCGATATAGGTCGTTCCGTCAGATCCACTGACCACGTTCGGTACCGAAGGTGCACCCAGATTGTCGGTAAAATCGATAGCGGTCACCCCACCTGTAGCCGTGGCAGAAAGAGCCAGGCTCAGATTGACGGCCGTTTCAGAGGTGGCGTAGTTCACGGTGTCAACACCACTGAAATCCGTCACACAACCGATCGTCACCCCGTCAGCGAGGGCATTTGACTCGAAGAACTCCGGGCCGGCTCCCGCTCTGACGGCTGCCAGAGCTCCGGCAGGAGTTGCACTTCCGAAGTCGTACTCCGCAGTGTCGTAACTGATACCCATGGAGAATCCAGCAACAGCGGTGCTGCCTGAGAGATCCTCAATGGAGACGGCAACATCCGTTCCGCCTGTCTCGACAAGTGTGCTTGCAGGGACCGCGAAGGTAAAGATCGGAGCCGCCGGGGAAACCGTGACAGAACCATTGAAACCTGCAGCGTCAAAGGTGTTACCAGCCGCATCGCTCACCAGGTTTTCGACAGAACCCTCGGAATCAATGCTCACGTCGGCGGAAATCACGCTGGTGGATCCGGCAGCCACATTGACGTCGAAGGCCAGATCGACCACATCTGCAGCCGAGGTGAAATCGAGAAGCTCTGCACCGTCAAAATCGAAGACACAACCCACAGTTGCCGTGGCACCGGCAATCGAAGCCTGGAAGAACTCAGCTCCAACACCGGCGTCGAGGGCAGAAAGGCCCGCTCCTTGTGAAATCGTTGCAATGGAAAGCACACTGGCATCCCATTCAAGAGACATCTGGAATCCACTGAGAGGGATCGCCGAACCGGAGTTCTGGGAAATCGCCACAGTGGTGGATCCGGATCCTTGACCGTTGGTGCCGTTGTACTCACCACTTCCATTGGCCACGACAAACTCGAAGGGCGAGGGTGCCGGGGACAGAGTCACGGTTCCATCAACACCTGCCATGGCGTAAGTCACGCCAGCGGCATCCGTCACCAGGTTATCAACCGCGGGGTTGCCAAGGCCGTCAGTGACGGTCAAGTCGGTCGTCACAGTGGCACTGCTACCGGCATTGAATCCGGTCAGAGCGTAGTTGACGACAGCAACTTCTTCACCGGCGAAGGTGATCTGGTCGCTGGCACCACCGTTGCCGAAGCTGAAGATACAACCGACAGTGACCCCACCGGAAAGCAGACTGGCCTCAAAGAAGTCAGGACCCGCACCGCTGTTCAATCCCGACAGTCCAGAACCGGCGACGACACTGTCTGCCTGAAGCTGGACACTGTTGTGGGCGACGGCGGCACTGAAACCGCTGGCAGCGATGGTCCCGGTCTGATCGATACTAAGGGCAGCAGAAACAGATCCGGAACCGGTGGCATCATAGACACCCGCGGCATCCGCCACCGTCAAAGTAAACGGAGGAGGCGGTGGGGTCAGGGTAACTACACCATCCACTCCTTCCGCCGGGTAGGTCACACCCAGGGAGTCCGTCACCAGCGAATCAGTGGCAGGAGATCCAAATCCGTTGACCACGGCGAGGGTGGTGCTTCCCCCGGGTCCTCCAGCCTGAGCTCCGGTCAAGGAGTAGTTGAGGACCACAACACCAGCAGCGCTGGAGTAATCAACAGGCTCGGCATTGTCAAAGTCAAAGATACAGCCGATGGCCATACCATTGGCGCCAATCGTCGCCTCGAAGAAGCTCGGCCCTGTGCCACCGTTGAGTGATCCAAGATCCGGGTGGGCCTCTGCCCCAAGGGCCTGCAACTCGACCGGGTCATGCGCCACGGCGAGTGAGAAACCACTCGCAGAAATGGCAGAAGCAGCGGTCTGGGCGAGGGCGACATTGGTTGCAAAAGATCCGGCACCGAGAGAATCAAACTCAGCATTGGCATTGCCAATTGTGTAGGTGAACGGTGCAGGAGCCGGTGAAAGAGTCACCGCAGCACCCACCAGGACCGGCGCCTGGGTGCTTCCGTCTGGGAAGGTCACCAGGTTCTCGACTGCCGGGGACCCGAGATCGTCAGCGAAAGCAAGATCTGTCGTCACCGTGTCGGTCGAACCTGCCAGTCCTCCGGTCAGGGAGTACTCCACATTGGCAACCGTGGTTTCCGCTTCGTAACTGAGCGTGGTGACACCATTGAAGTCGTAAACGACACCCAATGTCCAACCGCCACCCAGAATGGAAGAGGTGAAGAACTGAGCAGCGCCCGGAACCGGTTCGGTCACAGCCTTGGCGGCCATGGCAGCAACTTCATTGCGCACTCCCATGGAGAATCCACTCGTGGCGATCGGTGCCACAGAGGAAGTCTGTGTAATGCTGACCGAGGTAGCTACGGTACCATTTCCATCCGTACCGTATTCACCGGTTGCATCAGCAATCGCAAACTGGAAATCCGGAATCGGTGCAATGATTCTTACTTCACCGGAGATTACGCCGGTTGCGGCGGTAACCCCACCGGCCACAGCCAAAGCTTCAACAGCAGGAGATCCCAGCGTATTGCAGATGTCGATGCTGGTGGTCGAACCAGCAGCACCCAGTACATCGTAAGTGGCGACGGTCGTCTCGATTCCGAAGCCCGGAGCAATCGTCAAGCCACTGCTGCCAAGAGACATGACAACGCCAACGGTGTATCCACCGGCAACGACCTCGTAGTTTTCAAATTCAGGTGTTCCAACACCAGATCCGGTGGTGACGGAAACCAGGCTCAACTGAGTGGAATCCTGACAGGCACCGTAACTGTATGCGTCAACATCGGCACCGTAACTATCGAGATAAACACTGATATCGGTCAACTTGGTAGATTCAGCCTCTTTGCTCTCGGTTCTCAAATCCTGATCCGGCAACTCGACGATACGGTAGGCCGTGGTCGAACCGGAAACCTCATTGGCCACCAGGATGATGGCGGATCCAGTCGGGTTTTGATCTGCGGGAACAAAGACGATGCCTTCAGGACCAAGGTCGCCGGCAGTACCTGCTTCGGCATTACCGCTGAAGTCGCGATTGTTGATGTAACTCAACAGATAGGAGTTCGCCGGATCTGTGACGTCATAGAGGTAAATGCCACCCTGACGTTCAGCACCAACAAAAGCGATGGTACGGCCATTGATTTCACCGACGGTAACAGCTTCAGGCTCGATACCCTTGTTATCAGAACGGCTCTCAAAAGAGTCATTCTCATCATTGTTGGAGTTGAAATCGAAAGGATCATACCCGGCAACGACACGCTCCAGCTCACTGCCGGAATCGTAGACGAGAACTCCGCCGTTGCTCATATCCCAGATCGAGAAAGAACGGGCACCGTAAACGTGAAGTTCATCGAAGTCACCGTCACCATCAATATCACCATCGATGGTGGAGGCTCCGAGGCGACCCAACTGTGAACGCTGCTGAAGATCGGCGGCATTGGGGAAAACCGTCGGATCGAGAACGAAGTCCTCAATACGCTCATCCTCACTTCTGGCATCTCCCTCGTTGGCTGTCACGAGGTAAGTGTTTCCATTGGCGCCGTAGGCCACGGCGGAGTCTGGCATGTGCATGCCAAGTACAGGCCAGTTACCGATATTGATGCCGGAGTCACGATCACTCGGGTCCAACTCGTTACCGGGCAAGGAGTGATCTTTACGGCCAAATGCGACTATCTCAGTGAAGGAAGCAGTGGCAATATCAAAGACGACCACGGCGTTCGCTTCCTGACACACTGCATAGCCAGTGTTTCCATCTGGCGAAACAGCAATGTACTCCGGCTCCAGATCCTGACTGGCGGAGTTGCCGGGGAAAATCCGAATGCCTTGTGCACGAAGAGCATCCTCAGTGCCATTCAGGCTATCGAATGTGACGGTCGAGGTGGTGCCGGCCATCAGGTCGACAATTGTTACAGATCCATCCGGATCGACAGCGCCACTCGGCTCACCTTCGTCAGCCGTAAGTGCGTAGTTCCCTGAGACGAAAACCATATCAGGGAGAGCACCCGTAGCATAAGTAGCGATTGCGCAAACATTGGCTGAACCAGGAGTATCAGTTCCCTCTGCAATATCGAAATCGCTGACGATCCAGTCACCCGCCACAGATCCATCACTGCCACAACGTGAAACGTGTCCGGGGACAAATGTTCCATCAGGGCCGACTACCGTGGTGGAGTAAATCAGGTTACCAGCGGTCGTTTGACCGTTTGCATCCAGTGGATCCTCGACCAGGGCCACACTGTCAACAACTGTGGCTCCCCACTCCAGAACACCGTCGCCAGCAGTATCAACATCGTCACCCACAGCATTGGCAAAACCGGTGACCAGGAAGTAGGTACTATTCTGGCTGTTCTCGTGATTGAGATCATTCGAAGGAACCGTCAGATCTGCAGTTCCCAAAGTGAAGGAGGTCTCCGCGATCAAGAAGGTTCCATCTGCGGGGACGACTTGGCCATCCAGGCTGATTGCGGTCTCGATGGTGCCGGAAGGGAAATCACCGATCACCACATAGGTCAATCCCGTCAGATCCGTACCTGGAGCCGCCGCGATTTCCACATACTCATCATTGTCCGCACCGGACTGGTCAATCCGAATCTCACTGAGAATCGGAGTCCCGGAGTAAGCAGAGCCAGGAATATCGAAGACCTGAAGCTTTCCGGGATCCGTGGCCACAGCGGAAGGAACAGAAGCGACAATGCGGCTCGTGCCAGCATCATCCCAAACCCGTACATGAGTCGGAGCACCAGCAGCAGCCAGAGTATTGATCTTTGTCAGATTACCTGCGGCATCCAGTTGAAGAACGTCTACTGAACCGCTGTCGGAGTTGGTCACAAAGACTTTTCCGGAAGCAGCGTCGTAGGCCACGATCTCTGCAGCGCTCTCGTCAAAGATACCAGTGGTGTATGAACCAAGAACTTCAAGGCCAAGTCTGTTGGCACTGAGAGCTGGTGTCACACAAGCCGCATTGCCAAAGCAATCCGGATCATCACAGTCGATCAGGTTGTCTCCATCATTGTCGAGGGTGTCGGTGCAATCCTCAGCAGGACAGATGTTTTCAGCTCCGGGAGTATCGTCTGCACCACCGAAATCAGAGATCAACCAACCCTGACCACAACGACGAATCGCCCCGGGAGGAAAAGTACCGTCGGGACCGACAGTTGTGGTTGAGTAAATGTATTCACCTGAAGCGGGAATATCAAAAGTCTCCACAGTGGAAACGGAATCGAGAACGGCGACCCATGCAAGAGCATCCGCAACAGCATCGCCATCGGTATCCACAACCAAATCCAGGACACCGTCGTCATCGAGATCAAGATCGGTCTGCTCAGAAACCATTAGCGAAGCGCCGAGGGCATCCAGCTGACCCACAACAAGAAGGTGTGTCAGGTTGTCACTGTTTTCGATACTGAAACCATCGGCGACATAGAATCCATTGGCACCAATCACATTGCCCGAAAGATCAACGATTCTTTCGGCAACACCTGAGCCGCCGCTACCATCACCGATCACAATAAAAAAGATGTTGTCGAGAGTGGTTCCGGGGAAACCTTTAATCTCCACAAATTCAGTATCAGCTCCAGGATTGTCTATTTTGATTTCATTGAGATAGACACTGTCTCCGGCTTGAACGCTGTTGATTCCGTAACATAGAAATGCAACAAGCAGTGCCAGGGACACTGATGCAACTCTATAACAATACTTTGACATTTTGATCCTCCTCATAA
>JACETR010000044.1 GCA_013911165.1 Planctomycetota bacterium
GCGTAGGCCTGGGCGACGAGGGGGGTCTTTTCAGACGGCTTGAGGATGACACTGTTGCCCGCCATCAGTGCGGGCATGACGGTCCAGTGCGGCATCGACAGCGGGAAGTTCCACGGCGTGATGCCGGGACAGACGCCGAGGGGATCGAAGACCATCGTCGATGCAATGTTGGCGTCTTCCATCGGCTCCGGGGTCAGTGCCTCGATCATGCCGTTGAGGGTGCGGTCGATGGATTCTCCACAGCTGCGCGCCTCGCCGATGCCCTGCGGCAACGGCTTGCCCATCTCGCGGGTCAGCAGTGTTCCCACCTCTTCGGCGGCCTCGGCAAGGGCGGCTCCGAAGGGACGGATGGCATCCGCCCGATCCTGCAGGGACATTTGTCCCCACTCGACCTGGGCCTCACGGGCGCGGGCGACGATGGCGGGAATCTCATCCACCGGGGTGATCGGCAGTCGGCCGACCTCTTCGCCAGTAGCCGGGTTCAGGGAAATCAGGGTCTGGTCTTCGATGCGGTTCATCTCAGGCTCCGCTCTTTTCTTTTTTCTCAGGGGTGGGGGATTTCTTTTCAGGTTTTGTTTCGCTTTGGGAAGGTTTCCAGTCGTCGTGACCCGCGGCCCAGTAGATCGCTCCGGCCATGTGCTGACGGAAAAGCGGTTCCTCAAAGGTCGCATCGGTGTGGCCACCCACGGTGTAGAAGGCTCGGCCCAGATCGATGTCGTGACACCAGATCGCCGGATGTTTCCCGGGCATCGAAGATCCCTGGTAACTGTCTGTGTCGAGCCAGGCGAGCACCTTCACATGTTTCGGAAACTCACGGAAGTTGTACCACTCATCGGTTCGCTCCCAGATTTTTGGCAGGAATGAAGTGGCCGGATGAGACGGATCTTCAATGCGTATTTTGGCGGGCTGCACTGCCGGATGTCCGGCGAAGTAGGCCCCGACCACCTTGCCGTAAAAGGGCCAGTCGTATTCGGTGTCACTGGCCGCGTGGATCCCCACGTAACCGCCGCCGGATCGGAGGTAACCTTCGAATGCGGTCTGCTGCCCGGCATCGAGAATGTCACCGGTGGTGTTCAGGAAGACGATGACCTGATGCTTTTTTAATTCGGTTTCATTGAAACGGCCCGAATCCTCGGTGGTCTCGACACGGAAGCCGTGCTTCTCACCGAGTGCCTTCAGGGCTTTCTGACCTTGGGGAATGCTGCCATGGCGGAAGCCTCCGGTCTTGCTGAAGACGAGCACTGAAGTGATCGGGGTCGCGCCTGCCGGTTGGGCTGATTCGACGGGTTGACCGCCGATGAAAGGCAGGCAACAGAAAAGAAGGGGAATCATGGCCATGGGATCTCTCTTTCCAATCCGGATGTTAGACGCTGAATCCTTCCCACGCCATATCTGCTCGCAGATCGGATCAGGGGGAGACGGTTTCGACCTGGATCGTAAAGGTGTCTTCGCCGGAGGAGTTGAGGCCGACGACGGTGATCCAGTAATCACCGACTCCGTGAAGAGTCAGGGTGCCGTTCTGTGCATTAAGTTGGAAAGCACCGATGGGAGCGTCGTCCGTGGGGCTGGACCAGACCTCGACCGCACCGGAACCGGGCAGTTGCAGGGGCACCATCCAGAATTGTTCGAGGGGATCCAATTCGATGCTTGCACTGGGGTATTCGAAGGCCGGGGGAGCTGTGGGAACGATGATTTGCAGGGAAGAAGATGAGGACTCGATGGGGAACTGGGTGGTGATGGTGTGATTCGTCACGGAATCCGCATAGAGCGGAGCCCCATAGAGGCGACCACTCGCCGGATTGAGAACGAGCCCATCCGGAAGGGGTGGATCGATGGAGTACTGATAGGGAAGGCAGATGTTGCCTTCGGGGAGGATCGGAATCAGCGGATCGATGACGATTCCGGCTTCCGCGATGAGAAGGGTCAGCGGGTACTGCGGGGGGTAGACCGTCTCCGGTGATGTTTCACAGGGATCCTCGATGGGCACCACCTCACCGGGAGCGGGACCTTCAAAGCGACCGCCCTGTTGGCAAGACACCAGGACCAACAGAACCAGTATCGTCAAAAGACCCAGGATCCGTGATGATGGACAGCGGCGCTTCATTCCCGGGGCCGGTCGATTTCGTAGATCTGGTCAGTGGTGCAGTATCCGGTTCCGCCCAGGCGTCCTACCGCACCGAGTTTGGCCCCGTCGGGAAGATCACCCTCGAGGACATCATCCGCGATATGAACGCGGACGACTTCCAAAAGGAACATGTCTACGGGAGTGCGGCCCACTTCCTGATGGTGAACCCGTCGGGCTTCAAGGGCGATGGCCGCATCGGCAACACGGGGGGGAGCGACCTCGATAGCGGGTTCTGTAGCGATCTGCAGGTGATCGAATTCACTTTGATCAGGATCGAGACCTGCACTGCTGGCGACCATCCACTGTTCATTTTCCCGGGTGGAGATGTGGATCACCGCTTCACCCGATTCGAGGATGTTGCGCGAAGTATCCTTGTGGGAGCCATCGCGGCGACGGCCCACACTGAGCATGACAGTCCAGGGATCACTGCTGACTCCACCAAAGAAGCTGAAGGGGGCGAGATTGGTGACCCCCCCGGCAGAGATCGTCGAAGTCCAGGCGATGGGACGCGGGACGACACAAGCAGTCATCAGGTGATAGCGACCCGCCTTGTCGAGATCTTCCGGGCGCCACTGACGCATCGATCGGGACATGAATTTTCTCCTCCTCCATCCGGATGGTGACTTCAGGGGAGTTCCGGGGCAAGAAGGAAAAGGAATCCTCCCCCGCAGGTGACCGCTTTCTCTTCCCGTCGCCGGCGATAGCATGGAACCTGAAAGAAGAAAGGGAAGACCCGTGATCTACCTCGACCATGCAGCCACTGCCTATCCCCGTCATCCCGGAGTCGCTGAGGCGATGGTGCGGTCATTGGAAGTGGCCGGCAGTGTCGGTCGCGGGGGGCACGCCGGGGCACGCGTCGCCGGAGATCTTGTCGGCGATTGTCGAGGACGTCTCGCCGACCTGCTGGGTGCGGTCGATGATCAGCGAATCAGCCTCTTTCCTTCCTCGACCCTGGCCCTTTCGACTCTGGTGGGGGATCTGCTTAACGGTAGTGACCCGGAATCCCACTTGTACATCGGAGTTCTCGAGCACAATGCGGTCTGGCGACCGGCGGTGCGCACCGGTGGAGAGGACCGGGTGAGCTTTCTGCCATCCGATGCGGATGGTCGCGTGATCCCCGATCGTCTGACCGAGATCGATGCTTCCCGTGTCGTCGGTGTCGTGCTTCAGCATGCCAGCAATGTCACCGGCATTTTACAACCGGTGGAAGAGGTCGGGGCGTGGTGCCAGCAGCACGGCATCCCCTTCATCGTCGATGGTGCACAGGCCGCTGGTCTGGTTCCTTTTTCTGTTTCTCGTTGTCCCGGTCTGAAGGCCTATACGATGGCGGGCCACAAACATCTGGGTGGGCCTCCTGGCATCGGTCCCTGTTGGATGGCCCCCGGTTACGAACCGGAACCGTTGTGGATCGGTGGCAATGGGATCGACAGTGCCTTGCCCAAAGTTCCCGAATCAGGCCCGGGTCGTTTTGAATCGGGCACACCGAATCTTCCCGGCATCGCCGGTCTCGCCAAAGCCCTCGAGTTTTTCGATGACCATGCGGTCAGTGATCGCTTCAGTGCCGGTCATGCCCAACGACAGAAGTGGGTCGAGGCACTGCAAAGCATCCCCGGGGTAGAGATCCCTGGCGAAACAGGGACCGCTCCCCGAACTCCGGTGATCCCCCTGCATGTTTCCGGAAAGTCGCCTGAAGAGTTGGCCGCAGAATTGGATGCCCGTCTGGGAGTACGTTGCCGTTCCGGTTTGCAGTGTGCTCCCCTGGCCCATCAACATCTGGGAACCCTCGAAGCGGGGGGGACCCTGCGTATCGCTCCCGGTGAGGAGACGAAAGCCGATGTCATCGACCCGGTGTGTGCTGCTCTGGAGGAGTTGGCTTCCGCAAACGGGTCGTAGGAATCCCGCGCGACAGATAGGGCGGGAAAGAAAGAGAATGAGCGAGGGGGGAATCGAACCCCCACCCCTTTCGGGACCAGAACCTAAATCTGGCGCGTCTGCCAGTTCCGCCACCCGCCCATGGGTCGAACCGTAACGCTTTCCGGGATCCCCGGCAATCGGACCGTCACCGCCTCAGGCGTGTCGAAACCCCTCCAGATCGCCTTCTTCAGCCAATTTCAGGGAATTTTCGGAGAATCCTCCAGTCTGACCCCTCAACGGCCGATGTCATCCCTATCAGAAGAGCCCCCGAAAGGCATGGAAGACGATGTTGAACGACGATCAGCGCCAGAAAGTGGAAATCCGTCAGTTGGCGGGTGAACTCTCCGGGATCATGGATCGCTTGCACCAGCTGCATGAGGAGTTGGGCCAGGTGATGGTCGATCTGGACGAGGCCCGCATGCAGGCCGATTACGACGCCGTCGCCCAGCACGGAAACCGTGAGTACCGCATTCTCTCACGCATGATCGATGAGGAGCGCCAGCGCCTGATCATCGGTGAGGAACTCGGTGATGCCCTCGGTCTCGATGTGCCTTCCGAGTGGACGGTGGAGGATCTGGTTCCACATGTGGAAGAAGATGTGGCTCTGCGGTTCCGTTACCTGCGCGATGAACTGCGTCAGCAGTCCTGTGAACTGCGCGCCCAGAATCGTCTTTCCGAAATGCTTCATGGCCAGGTCTTCGAGCATGTCGAAGTCTACCTGAGTCCGGGGACCCGCAGTTGGGTCGAGCAGTCAGAAGCATCTGTTCAGGAAGATGACACCTACGATCAGGGCTTTACCTTCTAGGCTTTCCTTCGGATTTGAAAAACCGGTCCGAAAGGAATCCTGATTCGGATTCCACAGGATAAAGCCGGAATACCGTCCTTCATGCCAGCGATTTTCAGGATCCCTGAGTTACAGGACCTTTTCGGCCATGCCGGAAGGGGGATCCGATGTCGTTTCGTCTCTTCGTTTTTGATCTCGATGAAACCCTGTGGTGCGTCGATCAGGTGGGAGTGGACCCTTTCGAGGGCCCCTTTGAGTTGGAGGGCTCCCATCTTGCACGCAGTGAAAAGTCCACGGTTGAGCTGAGACCGGGGATCCGCAAGCTGTTGCGTGCGATCCACCGGAGTGGAGGTCTCGTCTCTCTGGTTTGCCGATCCGAGGAGGAGACATGCAACGAAGTCCTCGAAATCTTCGGGATTCGTGACCGCTTTTTTTATCCTCGCTATGGATTACAGGAAAAGGGTGAAGCGATCCTCGAGATCCTTGCCGAGATTCACAAGAGGCTTGGAGTGGTGATCTCACCCAAAGAAGTGCTTCTGGTGGATGACGCGGTGGCCAATCTGGTTGAGGCCAAACGGGTGGGGGCCCGGGCGCTGCTCTATGGTCGTGATATCCGAAACCTGTCAGAACTGCAGAAGTGGGTCACGTAACACCCGGGAACACTTGATTTTAGACCACTCTTTCTTTCATCCTGTGGTACCCGAAGAGGCCCTGTGCTGGGTCTGTTTTGCTGAAAGGAAGAGTCCCTCAATGTCGACGGAACTCCCAGTCGATTCTCCGGCACCGATTCGTTCGCCGGGGAATCTGGCACCCCTCATCGAAGCCAACGGCTTGCGTCGCACTTTTGGTGCGACCCTGGCTGTGGACGATGTCTCCTTCAATGTTCACCGCGGAGAAATTCTCGGTTTCCTCGGACCCAACGGGGCCGGCAAGAGTACGACCCTGAGAATGATCACAGGACTGATTGCCCCCGATCGCGGTGAAGCCCGCATCAAGGGGACCGAAATCAGCGAGGATCCGCAGAGTGCCCGTCAGGGATTCGGTTTCCTTCCCGAGAGCATTCCGCTTTATGATGAGATGGAAGTGATCGATTACTTGCGCTTCATCGGTGGAGCCCGCGGATTGTCGGGCCGGGACCTTGAAGACCGGATCGCCAGCCTTGCCGATCGTCTCAGCCTCAGCCCGATGTTGCGCCGTCGCTGCGGAACTCTTTCAAAGGGTTTCCGTCAGCGGGTCGGTCTTGCTCAGGCACTGATTCATGATCCGGAAGTGGTGATTCTCGATGAGCCGACGAATGGACTGGATCCACGTCAGATCATCGAGGTCAGGGATCTGATCACCGACCTTGCCAAGGAGAGGGCGATCATCTTCAGCACCCATATTCTTCAGGAGATCGCCGCCATCTGTACTCGCATCATCGTCATCAACTCAGGGCGTCTCATCGCGGATGGCACCCCTGAAGAGTTGACGGGCGATGATCAGGGGGGTTGGCAAGTCGTGACTGCGGGCAAGGCCCTCGACGACGACGCCTGTGGAAATCTGGGCCTCGGCCAGGGCATCTCCGGAGCACCGGGGGAAACGGTGCACGCATGGAATGGCGCGGGAACACCCGATATCGCTGCACTGTCATCAGGGATTGAATCCGCAGGAGGCTTGCTGGTCAGCGTTGAGAGATCCCGTGAAACACTGGAGCAAGTATATCTGCGCCTGACCGGTGCGAGAGGAGCCCAGCGATGAGTTCGATCCTGGTAGTCATGCGGCGGGAATGTGGAGCCTACTTTCACACCCCCATCGCGTGGATCTTTATCGCCCTGCAGATGGCGATTATGTCCTTCTTCTTTTTCCAGTACTCGCCATTCTTCATCATCGAGAGTGCTGACATGCGCGTCTGGTTCGGATTGACCCCCTTCATGATGATGGTGTTCGCTCCGGCGGTCACGATGCGTCTCTGGTCCGAGGAGATTCGAACCGGCAGTACGGAAGTGCTGCTGTCATTGCCGGTGGAGTCCCGTGGTCTGGTCATCGGGAAATGGTTGGCCGCCGTCGTCGTCCTGCTCGCCAGTGTCGCCGCAAGCCTCGGTATTCCTGCGACTCTGGGTTGGCTTGCGTCCAGTCCTGTCGATTGGGGGCCGATCATCGGTGGATACATCGGCACTGTTCTCGCAGGCATGATGTTTCTTGCACTCGGTTGTTGGGTCTCAGCCCTTTCGAGTAATCAGGTCGTCTCCCTTTTGGTGGGCGTGACGGTCGGCATCCTTCTGGTGTTGGCCCTCAGTCCTGATTTCGCATCCTACGTCTCCTCTTCACAGCCAGTCCTGGCAAGGGTGATTGAATCCCTGGGAGTTCAATCGCATTTCCAGGCCATCGAGCGGGGAGTGCTCGCACTGAGCGACGTCGTCTATTTTCTTTCCGGCACCACACTCTTCCTGACACTGTGCGTGTTTCAGGTCGAGTTGAGAAAGCAGTAGGGGGACACATGATCGAAAGAAAAAGACAATTTCTGGTGCGCTGGGTCATCTCCATCATCTTGCTCGTCGTGTTGCTGGTCCTCGTCAATGGAGTCTCGCGGGAGTTTGATCGCCGTCTTGATCTGACCGCCGCCGGCACCCACACCATCAGCCCGGAGACCGGCAACATTCTGTCGAAGCTTCAGGAGCCGGTGATTCTTGAGTACTGGGTCAGTGAAAAACTGCCGTCCGGACTGCAAAATCTTCGCCGTGATACCGTGGATTATCTCGATGAGTTCCAGCGTGCTGCTGCCGATGCCGGTGGGCGTATCGAGGTCAAGGTGATCGACCCTGCACGCGTCATTGAGCAGTACGTCAAGGAGCAAGCGGGAGATGGGGAAGAAGAAGAACCGGATCCGATGGCAGCCTTGATGGGCGGACCCACTTCACCGGCGGACACCAAGAAAGCAGAATTGGCCCAGCAGGGAATTCCTGAGCTTCAGGGACGTTCCATCAAGGAAGATGGCATCGAAGTCGTACCCTTCTTCAGTGCCATCGTTCTCAAATACCTCGATCGTGAATCGGAGGGGATTCCGGTCCATACCACCCTTGAAGGCCTTGAGTATGAGTTGGTCAGCCGCATCGCCAAACTCACCCTCGAAAGCAAACCGGTGCTGGCTTTCTATCAGGGTCGACAGAATGACATGATCACCCAGGCGCCAGATGGCTCGCCCTTGCCGGCTCCCATGAGTCGCTTTGATCCCTTGTTGGATGCATTGGGGGACCGCTTTGAAGTGCGCAAGATTTTGCTCACGGAAGAGTCCCTGATTCCCGATGACGCGCAGTTGTTGATTATCGCCGAACCGGACGGGACGACTCCGCGTCAGCGTTACGAAATTGAGAACTCGATTCGTTCCGGCAGACCGGCGATGATTCTCGCCTCGACCACCTCGGGCAGCATGGATCGCGGCTTTCAACTGACGCCGTTGAATCCAGGCTTTTCCGAGAGCTTTGGGAAATGGGGCATCGACATCCAGCCGAACATGATCGTCTCCAGTCAACGCCAGTGTGGCAGCATCGAAACAGTGACCGAAGGTCCACTCGGAATGCGCATGAGAGTTCCCCAGCCGTTCCCGGTCAGCCCGGGAGCCGCCGGAAACAACCTGGATGGCACCTCGCCCTTCACTCGTGGATTGCAGGCATTGGTGTTCCCCTTCGCCAGTCCGTTGATCATCAATGAAGCGGTGGCAGATGCGGCGGGAGTCAAGATTACTCCTTTGGCCAAGTCGGACAGCGATGCGTGGTTGACTCCCTTTGGACCGGCGGTCACGGCACCGATGGTGACTCCGCCAAAAGATCCGGGGATGCAGAAGAGCCGGGTTCTGGCGTTGGTTGCAGAGGGTGAGTTTCCTGCCACCTTCGAAGTCGGCTCGAAGATTCCTTCGTGGGATCCGACTCTCGAGGTCACAGGGGGTGAAGAGGGAGCACCTCTGGTAGAAGCATCGGAGTCAGTGGAGTCACGGATTCTGCTGATCGCTTCAGCAGACATGGCCAAGTACACCTCCCTGAATATGTATCGCCAGAATGTGGGATTCCTCATGGGTTCCATCGAAGCACTCGCACTCGACCCGGATCTGGCCAAGATCCGTGGCAAGGTTCAATTGGCGAGTGCCCTTCGGGAGACGACCCGCGATGAACGAACTCTGGTGACCTACGGCAACATGGCCGGAGTCCCACTGCTTCTGTTGGTGATCTATGGGTTGATCTCTGCAAGTCGTCGTTCCGGTGCACGTCATCACGAGGCGTTGCACATGCTCAAGGTTCCCGCCGAGGCAGGCGAGAAGAAGGAGGCCAGTTGAAAGGCAACAGTCTCACGATCATGGTCCTGTTGATCCTCGCAGCCGGAGGGTTGCTCTTCGCCATGTGGGGGGAGGACTACACCGCAATCGAGGAAACTCCGGTGGAGTTGACCCGCTTTGCCGGTATCAATCCCGAGATGATGGATGCCATCGAGTTTCAGAAGGGGGGGGAGTCTTATCAGATCCGACGCAAGGGACGCGAGTGGTTCCTGCCCAATCTGTGGGATTCCGCTGCTGATCGGGATGAGGTGATTCGTTTTCTCGATGACCTCAAGGCGGTCTCCGGAGCCGAGAAACGCGGGGAAAGCACTGCCAGTCACAAGACCTTCGAAGTCGATGCCGAGCAGGGGATTCGTGTCACCCTCAAGGATATGGATATGGCTCCCTTTCTCGATGTGGTCGTCGGCAAGGCGGATGGAGCCGGTCGCAGCTTTATTCGCATGGCGGATCAGGATCGGGTTTTCAGCATTTTGCCGAATCTCAGGCGCAGACCAGCCCTGGGGGGAGACACCTTTTCCGCCCAACAATGGTTCCACAAGGTGCTCTTTCAACTGCCCGGGGATGCGGAAGCCCGTGAAGTGATTCTGACCAGGGGTGACGAACGCATCGTTCTTGAGTGGGTGCCGGGAGCTCCTGCTGAGACGGCGACGGGAGAGTCGGGAGAATTGGTCAAGGCGGGGACCGATCCCGAGTGGTGGATCCGTGAACCGGAAAATGTCCGTGCTGATACCAATACTGTTCGCGGTCTGCTCTCTTCCCTGAAAAATGTGCGCTGCGAAGCTCCCATGGATCCCGCTGATCCGGCAGCAGCGGGTCTGGAGGAGCCGTCCGCCTCCATCGAAGTGGTATTGGTCGATGACTCTCGCATCATTCTCGATTTTGGTGCGGTTCAGCCCCTTCCTCTGGGAGGAGAGGGTGTCTCCGCCAGACTTCGGGGGGATGAGCGGATTGTGGTCTGTAGTGACTGGGTTCGCGATGGCCTGATCAAGGGTCTCGAGGAACTCAAGGCGGTCGAGCCCACGATTCCTGCTCCCACCCCTGTACCCAACCCCATACCGGTGCCGATTCCTGCAGAAGAAGGCTAGGGGCATGGAATGACCCTCCATCCGGGTTTACCCTGCGAGTCAGGGAAATCCCGGATGGAGGCATTTTGGCAAAACTCTATTTCAGGCATGGGACGGTCGGCAGCGCCAAGACCCTCAATCTCCTTGCCGTCGCTCACAACTATGAACGTCAGGGCAAAAAGATCGTTGTCATCAAACCCGGCTTCGATGATCGATACGGTGAAAAGGACGTCGCCTCCAGAGCGGGATTGACCCGTGAAGCCCACATGGTCATCGGTGATGGCGGTCGAATTGAAATCGAGGATTTCGAGGGGGTTCACTGTGTCCTCGTCGATGAAGTCCAGTTTTTCCATCCGCAACATATCGACCAACTCAGGGATGTGGTCGATCAGAAAAGGGTGCCGGTGATCTGCTACGGATTGCGCAGCGATTTCCGAACCCGACTGTTCCCGGGGAGTCGTCGCCTGTTGGAGTTGGCGGATTCCATCGAAGAAGTCAAAACGACCTGCCACCAGTGCAACAGCAAAGCCATCTTCAATCTCAAATCCATCGGTGGCGTGGCTTATCTGGATGGACCGAGTCAGCAGGTCGGAGGGGATGAATCCTTCCAGCCCGTTTGTTCGGTGCACTTTACAGAACAATTGTCACTCGAATCCTATGAGGAATTGGGTGGCCGCAGCGGAACTTCCGACTCCCAACGGGAGCAAGACATGGAGTTGGCATGACCACCGAAAACGTGACCGAAACTGAACATGAAGCCATCACTGAACTGCGTGAGCACCTGAGAAAGATTGCTCTCATCAGCCATGCCTCGACGGTGCTCTCCTGGGATCAGGAGACTCATATGCCTTCCAGTGGTGGGGGAGTCCGGGCTGAAGCTCTCGGCGAGTTGGCAGGGATTGCCCATGAACGATCGCAGCAGCCCGCACTCGGTGAAAGTATCGAACGAGCAGAGGAAGCGGCTTTTGCTGCCGGAGATGAAACTCTCCAGGCGCTGGTGCGTGAGGTTCGTCATGATTACGAACGATCCCTGCGAATTCCTGTCGAGCATGCGACCGAATCTGCAGAAGTGAATTCAAAGTCCATCATGGCCTGGCAAGCGGCTCGGGAGCAGGACGATTTCTCCGCCTTTCAACCGATGCTGTCGCGACAGATTGAACTTCAGAAGGCAGAAGCAGAATACCTGCGCGATGATGAAGACTGTCTCTACGACGTACTGATGAACAAGTACGAGCGTGGCATGACCAGTGCAAGCTTCAGTGAGATTTGTCGCCAGGTCGTTCCCGGACTCAAGGGGATCATCGATCGGGTCGTCGCCCGTGCACTGCCAGAGCCGGAGTTTTTCCGCGGACCCTGGGAAAAGAACAAGCAGCTGGAGTTCTCCAAAGAGGTCGCCACCCAATTGGGATATGACCTCGACAAGGGAGGGCTCGATCTGACGTCCCATCCCTTCTGTACCTCCCCGGTGGCACCCTTTGACGTACGGATCACGACCCGGGTCTACGAAGACAACTTCACGAGTAACCTGTATGGAGTGATTCATGAGGCCGGCCACGCCATGTATGAGCAGGGCTTTGAAGAAAAGTGGGTGCACACGCCCCTCTGCGATGCGATCTCACTGGGAATCCACGAATCCCAGTCACGATTTTGGGAAAATGACATCGGCAGGACAGAAGCATTCTGGGTTCACTTCCTGCCACTGATGAAGAAGTACTTCCCAAGGATTCTTGAAGACGTGAGCGCGAATGACATGGCTCTCGCAGTGAACCCGGTGAAGCCTTCACTGATTCGTGTGGATGCGGATGAGGTCACCTATGGTCTGCATATCGCACTCCGTTTTGAGGTGGAGCAGGCGCTCTTCAGCGGGGATTTGCAAGTGGCCGATCTGCCCTCTGCATGGAATGAGAAGATGGAGTCGTACCTCGGACTGACTCCGCCCAACTTCAAGGATGGTGTGCTGCAGGATATCCACTGGAGCTTCGGTGCCTTTGGGTATTTCCCCACCTACCTTTTGGGATCGCTCTACTCTGCCCAATTCCATCAGGCGATTTCTGAAGAGATCGACATCGATCAGGAAGTGGCCGCCGGGCGTTTCGGGGAAATCCTCGATTGGCTGCGGGAGCGGATTCACCGGCAGGGACGGCAATTCATGCCCCTCGACTTGCTCGAGAGAGCGGTGGGCAAGGGACTCGACCCCGCCATCTTTGTCGATCACCTTGATCGTAAAGTCCAATCCATCCATGGAGTCTGATCCACGTTGCCGTCGCTGCTGAATCGATACGCTGACTGGCTTCACTTGCAATGGCCAGGGGGATCGGAAGAACCGCTTCCCCGGGTGGAGGCTGATTTCTCGACCGACGTTCCCGGTCTCTTCGTGGTGGGTGAACTGACGGGAATCCCACTGCTCAAACATGCCGTCGATTCGGGAGCCCGCGTGGCACGTCGCCTCCTTCCGGAGTGTGAAAAGAGCCCGGAGGGAATCGTTCCACTGGTGATCGTCGGCGGAGGGGTCTCCGGTCTTTCAGCGGCAGTGGAAGCGCGTCGTCTCGGCATCGAATTTCAGTGGTTTGAAGCCGCCCGCATGTTGGAGACGGTGGAGAACTACCCTGTCGGAAAACCGATCTTCACCGATCCGCCGGGTCATACTCCCCAATCTACCCTTGAGCTTCCTTCTGAGGCGGGACTCAGTCGTGAAGGGCTGCTGGAATCTCTTCAGAAGCAGGCGCTCGATCGGGATTTGAAACCTCAGTTTGCGATTCTCGATTCGATTCAACGGAACGGCGAAAGCCTGCAAGTGAATTGGAGTCATGGGGAATCGATTTGCGCACACCGCGTCGTTCTTGCACTTGGGCGCAGCGGTGAACACCGCCGTTTGGAAGTGCCCGGTGAGGACCGTGACCACGTCCGTCACGTCTGCCATGATCCTGGGGCTTACCGGGATCGGGATGTGCTCGTCGTCGGTGGTGGGGACAGTGCCTGTGAAGTGGCAGTCGCCCTGGCAGAAGGGGGAGCGAGAGTTCATCTCTCCCACCGGTCACCCACTCTCAAGAGTGCCTCTACGACACAGCAACATCGGGTGGCGAATGCCGTGAATGAGGGATCCCTCAACGTTTTGGCGGAGACCACTGTCCAGAGGATTGATGATGCAGAAGTTGAGTTGCAGGGGGCGGACAGGAAACGAATTACCCTTCCTGCCACATCCGTCTTCACCCTGATCGGACGCAAACCCCCCGTCGAATTATTGCGACGCTGCGGATTGAAGATGCACGGCGACCGGGGGGCGTTCTGGTGGGCTTCCCTCGTGGGCTGCATGGTCTTCTTCTTTTTGCTCTACCATTGGAAACGCACGGGAGTGGCGATTCCCATCGCTGAGAAGTGGCGATCCATCGGTGGCTTCCCCGCAGGTCTGGACCGTTGGTGGAGTGAGTTGTTTCCGCAGGGAAACAGTCTTCTGGGGGCTTTGACGCCGGCGATGGACCAACCCGGATTCTGGTACAGTCTTCTTTACACTCTTCTGGTTTTGATCTTCGGTTTGCGCCGAATGCGCAAGAGACCGTCCCCCTACATTCGCAAACAGACCTGGTGCCTCTTCTGGATTCAGGCGATCCCCCTGTTTCTGTTGCCCTATTGGATCCTGCCCTGGTTGGGTACTCAGGGGGTCTTCGATGCAGGAGTGGGGCAATCCGTAGCGGACGCACTCTTTCCGTTCTCGGGGGAAAGTCGCGAGTATTGGCGTGCGTTCGGATTGATCCTCGCCTGGCCTCTCTTCTTCTGGAACATCTTTACTGACCAGCCACTGATCGTCTGGTGTGTGATTTCAGTGATTCAGACCTTTGTCCTGTTGCCTTGGGCGATTCATCGGTGGGGCAAGGGAGTCTACTGCGGCTGGATCTGTTCCTGCGGTGCGCTGGCAGAAACACTCGGCGATGATCATCGGCACAAGATGCCGAGGGGGGATCGGCCGAAGAGTTGGAATCTGATCGGTCAGGTCATGCTCCTGCTGTGCCTGTTGATGTTGGTGGGAAGGGTCATGTCATGGACTCTTCCGGAATCTGCCTTCGGTCAGTGGGGACAGGCTTTGGCCCTTGGAATTCAAAAGGGCATTCCGTTGATCAACTACGAGTGGTTTGTGGATCTGTTTCTTTCGGGGATTCTGGGAGTTGGTCTTTATTGGCATTTTTCGGGCAGAACCTGGTGCCGCTTCGTTTGTCCGCTTGCCGCCCTCATGAATATCTACGCCCGCTTTTCCCGCTTTCGGATCTTCGCCGACAAATCCCGCTGTATCTCGTGCAACGTTTGCACCACCCAATGTCATCAAGGCATCGACGTCATGACCTTTGCTCGTCAGGGGCTCCCCATGGCAGATCCCCAATGTGTTCGTTGTGGCGCCTGCGTCCACGATTGTCCCACGGATGTCCTTCGATTTGGAAAACTGGGGAAAGATGGGGTCACGGTGGAGCTTGATCTGCTGAATCCCCGTTCCGGAGTGTCGAGCAGGTCCGCGGATCAGACGAGCTGATTCAGGTTTCGTTTCTGGCTCCGTCAAAGGGAACCGGAAGACCGTCATCGTCGAGACCCCAACCGGCGTAGCGGCCAGTTCTCCCCGCCTTCTTCAAGTGTTTCTCTTTCCGCCGATCGAATCGCAGAACCCCATCGATCACCTGTCGCATAAACTTTTTGCGAGCGGCCCTGCGATCGATGAAGGAAGTGGAGCGCGGTGAGAACTCGGCTTGTCCATCAGCCCAACGCTGACCGCCAGCTTCGAGAAATGCGCTGAGAGCCCGCAACTTTACCGTGGGTGAAATCGTTGAAGGCAAATGTCCAACCTGTGAGAGGGAATAGATCACCTGATCGATGAAGGAATCCCCATCGGTAAAGCGCTGGAGCCGGGCTTCGTCGAGATCGACCAGATGGAACTGCCAGGGACCAGCGGTCGGACCCGTGATGAGCACATTGTTGGGAGACAGATCCCGGGTGGTCATGCCGGCATCGAACAACTGATACAACTGCGGACCGATCCACTCGGCAAAGGAGCGCTGCCATCGATCGTCACCGGACTGTTGCAGTTGACGGGCATGCCAATGGTGGAGGGGCTCACCGGGAATCCAGGTGGTGATCAGCCTTGCCTGGCGCCGATTTTCGCTGCGGCAAAGGACTCTGGGCAAAGGCAGTGCTCTCTTTTTTCCCTCGAGCATCGCCTTCCACGATCTGCGAACCCGCCCCCAGCGCATGAAGGCTGGAAGCCAGCTCACAGCAGTCCCGTGAATCGACTTTTTGGTGACCCGGTAGACCTTGCGGGCGTAGGAGGTTCCATCGTGTCGGACCTCTTCCAACCGTCCCCGTCGGCCCTCAGCGATGACACGCCGGGCAGGGGTGTCCAGCAGTTGATGAGCCAGTTGGGAATCGATACCGGGAGCAAGAAAGATGTTCCCGTGGACGGGTGAAGTATCCCGTGGCAATCTGGCCCCCTGCCAAGGTGTGACTTTGAAATTCAATCTCTCCAGAGATGATATCGGGGAGCCTCAGTCGGGCAAGTGAGGCCACAGCCTGCCCATTGATTGATATTGACTGAAGAAGGGGGCGCGAATGGTACAGATCCATGTCAAAGAGCATCCGTTGCTCGATGCCGCGGGAGTGGTGATTGAGCTTCCCGGTCCGCAAGGTGAGGAGAGCCCGCCCTGGTTACAGGAGATGATTTCACCGGACTTCCCTTGTGAGCCGATGACGGAGGAGTTGCGCAAGGCGGTCCGTTCCCTTCTTCGCCATGGGGGGTATCGGCCCGCTGGAAGGGGCAAGCCTTCCAGTGAGTGGCTCCAGAAAGCAGCAGCCGAGGGGAAATTGACTTCCATCTTTCCGCTGGTTGATCTCGGTAATTCAGCCTCCAGAATCTCCGGCTTGCCACTCAGTGTGGTCGACCTGGACCGGGTGGAGGGGGAGCTTTCCATCGGTCTCGGAGAGTCGGGGCAGAAATATGTTTTCAACGCTTCGGGTCAGGAGATCGATATCGCAGGTCTGGTCTGCCTCGGGGATTCTCTGGGGCCCTGCGCGAATGCCGTCAAAGACTCCCAGAGAACGAAAACCGACCCCCAGACCCGTCGCTGCCTGATCCAGTTATGGGGCACTCTGGAGGCCCCTGAGGTCACCCGGAGACTCCTCAAGCAGGTCTCGGAGGCGGGGGAGCGCTTGGGAGGTCGACTCGAAGGTGTGGAATTCCTTCCTCAATAACGGCCGGAATCAGTGCCAAGGGACCCCATTCGGTTTTAAAATAGGGACAATGGTGTCCATACCCCTGAGTGATCAAAAGGAAAGATCGACCTTTGGGGACACCTGAGTTTTGAATGGAGCCATCGATGGCATTTGCCACTGTCGAGGAATTGGTACAGGAGATCGCCAAGGGGCGCATGGTCATTTTGATCGATGCCCCGGACCGCGAAAATGAGGGTGATATCGTCATGGCCGCAGAGTTGGTCACCGATGAGCACATCAAGTTTTGCGCCCTCGAGGGGCGAGGCCTGATCTGTGCGCCCATGGCCGCCGAGTTCTGTGAGAGACTCGATCTTCCGCCGATGAGCGACAAACCGACCCTGCCAGGGGAGTGTGCATTCACCGTATCGGTGGATGCTTCCGAAGGCATCACCACCGGGATCAGCGCCGCAGACCGGGCCCACACGGCTCGTCTTCTTGCAGACCCCAACGCTCGCCCGGACCAGTTCAATCGTCCCGGTCACCTCTTCCCCCTCAAAGCCAAGCCGGGGGGAGTGCTTCGCCGCACAGGTCACACCGAAGCTTCGGTCGATCTGGCGCGCATGGCCGGCTTGCAGCCCGCGGCCATCATCTGTGAGGTGATGAATGACGACGGCACCATGGCCCGTCTTCCCGAGCTGGAAGTCTTTGCGGAGAAACATGGTCTGTTGTTGGGAACCATCGACAGTCTTGTGGAGTACCGCCGCGAGCGTGAGACGATTGAAGAGGCCGCACCGGAAGTTCCGGTCAGGCTCAGTGCTGCCCACCTGCCGACTCCCTATGGAGTCTTTGAGTTGGAGTGCTGGAAGACTGCGGACAATGACCCTGTGACCGTGTTGCGCATGGGGGACCTGAGTGAAGGGGACGATGATCCTCTCGTGCGGGTTCACAGCGCATGCATGACAGGGGATGTCTTTGGTTCCCTGCGTTGTGACTGTGGAATGCAGTTGGATCACTCCCTCAAGATGATCGGTGCCAAAGAGCGTGGCGCCCTGATCTACCTGCCCCAGGAGGGACGCGGAATCGGTCTCGCCAAAAAGATTGAGGCCTACCACCTGATGGAATCCGAGGGGCTGGACACCGTTGAAGCCAACGAGCATCTGGGCTTTGAGGCGGACCTGCGTGAGTATTCAGCGGCGGCAAAGATCCTCAGGGTATTGTCCGTGAATCAGGTGCGTCTGCTGACCAACAATCCCGGCAAGGTTGAGGGATTGGAAGAGAATGGTGTTCAAGTCACCCAGAGAATCCCGCTGGAGTTGGGAGTCGGACCTGTGAACATCAACTATCTGAAAACGAAGAAGACCAAATTTGGTCACACCTTTGAAACGATCTGATTCCAGAGGATCCAGCGAACAGGGGTGAGACTGATCACGCGAAACTCTTTACCAAATGGAGCGGGCCCGCAGGGGGTTACCCTGCGGGCCCTTTTCATTTCGCTATGAGGTTCCGGCGAGAATCAGTTACAGGAGCCGGTGTTGTAATCGGTGCAATCCAGACTGTCGGGATTGCCATTGTCCGGATCGACACCACAGGTCGAAGGTCCCGGGGCAGCAGGAGGATTTCCTCCGCCGAAGATGTAACTGAGAGTGGAGATCGCGTCGGAAATGTCGATGGTGCCGTCGTCATTGGTGTCGATGGCGTCGAGACAAACCATGGGGATTCCCTGGAAAAGGTATGACAGGGTTCCGATGGCGTCGGAGATATCGACCAGAGTATCGGAGTTGACGTCCCCTCGGCGGAAGCGCTCAGGAAGGCACTCAAGAGTGCAGCCGATTCCGGCAAGACTCTCACCACACTCACCGATTCCGGAGATTTCGAGGGTGTAGGGGGTCATTTCAGCAGGAAGGACGTAGGTGGTGGTGGAATCCGTACCGGCGAGAGTTGCCACCAGCTGGCCGTCTACACGCAGTTCCAGTGCCTGGTAGTTGGGGCTGTTGTTGATCCAGCTCAGGGTCGCGGTGCAAGTCTCGTGATCGATGGAACAGGACAGATCAGAGATCGGAGCGTTCGCCGGAGTGGTGTTGCAGGTGTAGGCAGTCGAGGTGGCCGAGGAGTTCTGGCCATTGCTGATTCCGTACACTTCGACGTTGGTCGGAACACCATCATTCAGATTGAGAGCGAGACTCTGGGTGTCGCCGGCGTAAGAAGACGAAATACCGTCGACGGTAACAATCACAGAGTCGTAGGTTCCACCGTTGGTCCAGGAAACAGTTCCGCTACAGGTACAGGCGTCGTCGACGACAACCTGAAGTCCGGAGGGAGCCGGGGTGTCGATGGTCACGGATCCGTGCTCAAGGATCGGACTCTGGGAAACACCGTTGACCGAAATCACGCAAAGAACCGGGGGCGAGCCCAGAGTGTTGGTGAAGGTCAATCCTGAAATCTGGGCGGGTTGCGCGGTCGGCAAGACGGAAAGCTCGAGACGAGCGATACTGTGGTCTTCTCCCGCAGGAATAGAAAGCAGGGGAGGAGAGAGGCTGACGATGGCACCGACGGTCACTCCGCCACTGCCATTCGGCTCGGTGTGGAAGAAGTAATCGGCACCTTGACCGCCGTCCAGACTCTGCAGGTCGGCACCCTGAGTGACGAGGTTGAGAGTTAACAACGTCGGATCAAAGGAGAGGCCAAACTGGAAACCCTGAGCGGGTTCCGGCTGGTTGGTCATCAGAATGTCCGCAGCCAGCGTTCCACCGGGGAGGCTGCTGGTATTGGGAGCACTCAACTTGTAGTTGGTCTGGGCGTCCGCAGTGGGAGCAAGCACGCAAAGCAGTGCCATGAACAGACCAAGATAGGTACGAAGGGACATGGATGGGATTCCTTTCTCGCCGTTAGCCCAAGCCGCAGGGGGTGGGCCTGAATCTGGCCCGATGAAAAATCGGGACAGGGTCGTCTTCCTGTATGTAAATACATTCTATTGATTAACAAAGTGTTGTGTAGTGTTCAGGTTGGAATATTTTTGTAAGCGTTTCCGTTGGAGGCAAAACCCGACTAAATTGCCTGAAATGACATTCAGTCAAGGGAGGCATCACCTTTTGAAGAGCATGGAATCCGGATGTTTTCGGCAAAAATTGGGCAGACCACTGCTGCGGGGCAGGACTCGGGTTCTGCAGATCAATTTGGGCCGGGTCTGCAATCAGTCCTGTGGTCACTGTCATGTCGGTGCCGGTCCGACGAGGACTGAAAGGCTGTCAGAAGAGGGGGTCGAAGGTTGTCTGTCGCTGATGGACCGTTTGCCTCATTTGCAGGTGGTGGATTTGACCGGGGGAGCACCGGAGTTGCACTCCGGATTCCGGGATCTGGTCGTTCAGGCAAGAGCCCGTGGACTGGAAGTGATCGATCGCTGCAATCTGACAATTCTGGAAGAGAAGGGGCAGGAATCCCTGGCGGAGTTCCTCGCTCAACAGGGAGTTCATGTCGTTGCCAGCTTGCCCTGTTATTCCCGGGACAATGTGGATCGCCAAAGAGGGGATGGTGTTTTTGAGGGCAGTATTCGCGGCCTGAAACGACTGAACCGTCTCGGCTATGGGGCCGCCGAGGGAAGAAGAGATCACGATTCCAACCTGCAACTCGATCTGGTGTTCAATCCCGGAGGAGCGACTCTGCCACCACCAGCCCATGTGTTGGAAAATGATTATCGCAGGGTTCTGAAGCAGGACCTGGGCATCGTTTTCGACCGACTGATCACCATCACCAATATGCCCATCTCCCGTTTTCTGGGTCAGCTGCGGAAGGAAGGCAAGGAGCAGGATTACCGACAGTTGCTGGAACAGTCTTTCAATGAGGCCACACTTCCCGGCCTCATGTGTCGAGAGACTCTCTCCGTCGAATACAACGGCAGATTGCACGATTGCGATTTCAATCAGATGCTGTCGATGGGGCTGACTGCAGATTCGGAGAGTGGGGAGATTCCCGATTTGTGGACGGTGACCGAGGAACAGCTGGTGGATCGGGAGATCGCCACGGGAGAGCACTGCTATGGCTGTACTGCCGGTCAGGGATCCTCCTGCGGCGGTAGCCTCGTAGAGGCTACCGCCGCAGAAAAGACAAATCCCTAGTTCGGAATCACGATGGTGCTGCCAACCGTCATCTGGCTTGGGTCGGCAAGAATTCCGCGGTTGGCGGAGAGAAGGTCAGGGTAACGATGACCGTCCCCATAAAAGCGCACCGCCAATGACCACAGGGTGTCCCCCTTGCGTATCTGGTAAGTGTTGGGGGCCTGTGCGATCGCTTCGGAAATGACAGGTTCGATGGGATCCGGATCTGTCACCGGAGTCTCCACCACTTCGGTGACGGGGGTGCTGTCACCGACCCCTGCCCACGGATCGAAGTCTTCATCCGTCAGTGCCAAATCTGTCGTTTCGACCGTACCCAGAGGAATCGGGATGACCATCAGCGGGTAAAGGGTTCTCTGACCGTCGACTTCACGATAGCGCCAGAAGGGGAAGAACCAATTGCTGCGGCCTTCGCTTCCCTGAGAGGTGGTTGCCCGGCTTTCGGTTCTGCCTGCGATCCACAGTGGACCGGCCGTGACTCTTTCTTCGCCCACTTTTTGACCACCGACATGCTGTGAGGTGGTCATGTCATAGGAGAGGAGTCCGCCCAAAGTGGCCATTCCCCTGCGTTCCTCATTTTCGACATACCAGCTGCCCGTCATCATCGCGCCCACATCCGCGGGGGTCATCGATTCATCCTGAGAGATGCTTTCTCCACGGGGAGCAGGAGCGCTGCTGCAACCGATGATCGGCAGGAAGATCGGCAGGAGAAGCAGCCCAGCAATCCACGACAGCAACTGACGGCCATCTGATCTGCAGGCTGAAGCATGGGCACACCTCCGGGGGGAGGTGGTTGGGTTTTGGTGAAGCACGACGAAGCCCCTTCCCGGGCCAGGATCGCGCGGCGTGCTGAGATGTTAGGAAATTCAGCCTTTTCTGGCAAGAGCACCCGAGAGCAGGGCCATCGGGATTAACAACAGGAGTGCTGAGGCCAAATAGGGCGCAGAAGAACCCATTTGCCAATAGAGGATGGCGGCAGCGAAGGGGCCGATCGCCCGGGAAAGACTGCCCAACGAGCGGAAGACCCCCAATGCGGCTCCCTGTTCCTCAGCAGAAACATTGCTGCTGACGATGGTCGACAGCATCGGCATCGCCATCGCCGAACCGGCACTCAAGGGAAGGAGTGAGGCCCAGAGGTGCCAATCCTCGCTGGTCCAGGCGACACCGACGAGGCCCAGTGCCACCAGAACCATTCCCCGAATCGCCGTCTTCTCCGGTCCCCAGGAGTGGGCGAGTCTGCGGGTCAGGCCCCCCTGAACGAGGGCGAGAATGAGACCGATGACGACAAACATCGTGGCGGTTTCTGTCGTTCCAAAGTCGAGCCTTTGGCGCACCAGAAAAGCCAGTGTGAATTCCATTCCGCTGAATGCGAGCAGGTAAACAAGATTGGCCATGTTGGTGTTGCGCACGGTGTTGCCCCAGCGGCCTCCGAGTGAAACGGACCATTGAATCGGTCTGGGTTCCGTTGACGGGGGACACGTTTCGGGCAGCGCCTTGAAAACCCACAGCAAGTTGATGAAGTGAAGCAATACCACACCCAGTGCCGCCACCGTGAAGGGGGTAAAGGCGAGTCCACCGAAGAGGGGGAGTGAGCCGAGGTGGGAGAGGTCAAAGAGAGACAGGTAACCGCCGATCGCGGGACCGAGAATGAACCCGAGACCGAAAGCCGCTCCGACGAGACCCATGCCCCGTGCGCGCTCTTTTCCAGGGGTGACATCCGCCACTGCAGCGGTAGCGGTGGCGATGTTGCCACCGGCCGCTCCCGAGAGTATGCGCGACAGGACCAGTATCAGAAAAGTACCGCTGAAGGCCCACAGCAGGGCTGCGAGCATGTTGATGCTGATCGTCAGCAGCAGGACGGGTCTTCGACCGATACGGTCGGAAAGACTGCCCCAGAAAGGGCTCATCAAAAACTGCAACAGGGAATAGATGGATCCCAGTACCCCGCCGAAGAGGGTGATCAGTCGCGGGTCATCCAACCCGATCTCCGGCGAAAGGGACTGCAGGAAACTGAGCAGGCCCTTGAGCAGATCATCATCGGGATACGAGTCGAGGATCGCAGGAAACAGGGGGAAGATGATGGAAAATCCGACCAGGTCGAGAAACAGGGTCAGCAATACAGCACCGAGGGGACGGCGATTCCCCGCAGAGTCCGCTGATTTTCCCTGCTCCGGTGGCGGAGTGTTTTCCCCTGCCTGAGATGGCATCCCCGTCGTCCCTTCCCGGGGGGCTGGAGACCCCCGGTCTTCGTTTGAGTTGACGACAGCCTAACCAATGATTCGGCAATTTCACGGAGGATTCAGTCCCGGCGAAAAGAAGCTGGAAAAAATCTTCTCCGCCCGCCGCATCATTTCACCGGATCGGGGATTCGATTATGCTGGCGGTGCGCCTTGAGATTTGAGGGATATATTGGAAACGGATGAACCGATGAGCAGTGGTTCGGACCCCACACGCC
>JACETR010000045.1 GCA_013911165.1 Planctomycetota bacterium
TATCGGGGGTGAGCTCAAGTGGGGGGACGGATTTGTCGAGAAGGGATTTGAAAAAGTCTTCTTCGCTGAGGCGGAATCGATCGTTCAGGTTCCTTCGTGCACAGGGGGGGATTCGGGTTCCTCAGGGGCAGCACCTTCGCGGGCTCTTGCAGAGACCTCCATCCCAACCGAGTTGGCTGCGGTGAATCTCTTTCATGACAGAATCCAGCCTCTCTTGCAGAAGCATTGTGTTTCCTGTCACGGGCCCGAGAAGGCGAAAGGCAAGTTGCGCCTCGACAGCGGGGCTGACCTTCATGACCTGACCCGGGATTTCCCACTCATGGTGGCGGGCAAGCCGGAAGAGAGCCTGCTGCTCGAACTGGTTTTGCTGGAAGCCGATGACGAAGATCGCATGCCGCCTCCCGACGAGCCGGGTCTCTCTGCGGAGGAACTCGCCGATTTCACTGCCTGGGTTGAGGCGGGTGCACTGTGGCCAGAGTCGAAGGGGCCCGAATCGAAAGAGATGCAGTCTCAATCAGGCCCCAGGGGGCCTGCAGGGGTCTTGGGCATTGAGGGCCCTTCTTCCGACGACCATGAAGAGTCGGAGGACCCTGTTCAAGGGGAAGACAAGTCGGAGCTGACCGCTGAGGAGCACTTCCTGCAAAAGGTGAAACCCCTTCTCGAATCTCGCTGCACCGAGTGCCATGGCGAGAAGAAGCAGAAAGGGGGACTGCGTCTCGATATTCCCGCCTCCGTCTTTGCGGACCGGGAGTTTCCGACGGTGGTGAAGGGTTCCCTCGAGGAGAGTGAGCTGATTCTCAGAATTCATCTGGAAGATGACGACGATGAGCGCATGCCACCTTTGGGCGACCGATTGACCGAGGCAGAGGCTGGGATCTTTGAGAAGTGGATTCTGGACGGTGCTCCCTGGACAGACCCTGTGCCAGCAGAGGTGGAGGTCACGAATCCTGTTGAGACAACCCCCAAGCCCGTGACCATCATGCCGGGGCAGTTGCCGGACTTTCCGCGGATCAAGGTGGAGGATTCCACCTTGCTTGCAAAGGTCAGCGCTGCTCTGGAGGCGCTGAAGGGGGCCGGCATCCGAACGGGCCTGATTTCACAACAGGATTCCTCCCATGAGGCAGTCTTCCGGCTTCTGGGATCCAAAGCCGGAGATGCAGAAGTCGCCCTGCTGAAGGGGCTCGAGCCGGTTCTGACCCGTCTCGATCTGGCAGGAACGGGGATCAGTGGGGACGCGATTTCCGGATTGTGGAAGTTTCGCCGCCTGAGGGTCCTGAATCTCTCTGAGACTTCCACAGGGGATGATGATCTGGCGACCCTCGCAAGTCTGCCCGAACTGACGGTGCTCAATCTCTTTGGTTCCAGGGTGACGGACGAAGGTCTCGATATCTTGCGTGAGATGGACCAGCTGCGCAGAGTTTATCTATGGCGGTCAGAGGTGACGGATGAGGCTGCTGCCCGTTTGGCTGCGGCGCGTCCGGACCTGTTGGTCGATATCGGCAAACCACTGCCGAAGCCGGATCAGGAAGAAGAGTCGGGCGAGACCGGTGAGGATTCCAAAGAGGAATAATCGATCGGATTGCTGATCAGGATTGCCCGTCGCGGATGTTCTTTTCCGCTTCCTCGAAGATATTTTCCCACGAGTCATTCAGTGACTCGAGAAGAGACGATGTGCTCGACATCCCCTCGGTCTGTTGTCCCGTTTCCGGAGGGCGACCTCCTCGACGTCGGGTTCTGACAGCGCGATCGAGTTCGATTTTCTTTTCTTCATCCAACTGAAGGCTTTTGGAAATCTCAACCTGCAATTCTTCATAGGATGCGATGGTCAAAAACGGTTCGGCATGAAGTTTTTCGCGAACTACTTTGAGGGCTTCGGTATCGGGAACATCACGGACAGCGATCAGGACCGCTGCTCCGATGCGAGAGAGGGGAAGCATCCCATGTTCCCAGAGAAACTCGTCATCGAATGACTCGATGAGGCTTTCTTCCCGTTCGTATCGATTGAGGGGAATCATGGGAAGTTGGTGTTGGGTGCTGAGGCAACGGGCAAGATCCGTCTCCGTCAGGGGAGTCCCCCTGAGAAGGGATTCGATGACGTGTTCACCGGTTTCGTCCGATTGTTCCTGTGCAGCCTTGATATCCGCAGGAACCAGAAGTCCCTCGGAGACCAGAATCTCACAGGTGTCCTTGTAACGAAGGGTACGCATCGGTGACCAACTCCTTCCACTGAAGATTAGGATGGGATCGGGGATTCGCCAAATCGCCCGTTGGACAGAATCCGGATCATGGGGCATTCTCATCTGTCCGCTCGACGCGGAAGGAGCTCCAGTTTGAACCCGTCATGGAATACCGGCCTTCAGTTGGCCGCCTCGGGTCCAGTGATTATCGCCAGAATCTGCCCTGTTGAGGGCGCACCACCCCGTCATTTGGTCAAGGCCCTGGGGGCGTTGACACAAAAGATTGAGCAACATGGGGAAACCCTGCTTGCTCTGGTCTTCCCAAATTTGCCGACTGATCCAGGATATCCCCCCGCCCTCATGCGGCGGGTCCAGCAAATGGCCGGGATCCTGCAGCGGCAGGGAGGCTTGCTCGTAGTGGCGGGGCCGGTGAGGCAGTTACAGGACTACCTCGATGGAGGGGTCACCGTTTGCCTGACAGAGAGTGAGGAAGAGGCACTGCGACTGCTCAAGCGGATTGCTCAGGAGTCGACAGGCGGTTCTCCCGATTCTGTCGCAGAATCCGCTTCCTGAGAGTCGATCGAGGCCTCAAGTGCTTCCTCCTCGACATCCGGTTCTTCCGGGGAGTTCAGAAATTGATGTAACGACTGTGCGAGTGCGGGGGTCATCCCCTGCACTCGTGACAACTCCTCCGGTGATGCCTTGCCGACCTCTTTCACGGAGCCAAACTCCTGGAGAAGTGCACGTCTTCTTTTGGCACCGATACCGGGAACATCTTCGAGCCCTGTCACCAATTGGCTTCTTCGTCTCAGCTCCCGATGATAAGAGTTGGCGAATCGGTGCGCTTCGTCGCGAATCCTCTGCAGCAGCAATGAGGCCGGCTCGTCCTCTTCGAGGTCGATCGGATCCGATTGACCGGGGAGGTAGACCCTTTCAGTGGTGTGGGAGCCCCCGCGAAGTCTGTCCTTGGCCAAGCCGCACAACAGGGATGGGACTTCGAGTTCTTCCAGAACTTTCAGGGCACTGGAAATCTGTCCCTTGCCTCCGTCGACCACCACCAGGTCTGGGTATGGATCCCGGTCGTCTGTCTTTTTGAATCGGCGACGCAAGACTTCTTCCATGCTGGCGAAATCATCACTGCCTTTGACGCTGCGAATCCGATAGCGACGGTACAAATCCGTATCAGGTTCTCCATCTTCAAAACTGACTTTGCTGGCAACATTCAGAGTGCCCTGAATGTTTGAGATGTCGTAGCACTCGATGGTCCGGATCGCATTGTTGCAGCCCAGTTTTTCGGCGAGAGTTTGCGAGATGGTTTCCTGCTTCTCGATGCGATGGGTGTTCGCTTCCGCCTGAACCTCGGCATTCTCCCGAGCCATCGCCAACAACTTCATTCGCGGGCCCCGTTGGGGAACTTTGATGACGACCCGATGTCCGGCGTGGGACCCGAGCCATTTCTCGATCAGTTCCTGATTCTCCGGTTCGTGGGGGAGAATGATCTCTGCAGGAACATATTTTTCGCCGTGGTAATACTGGCCGAGAAATGCAGCGAGAATCGATTCGGGTGAGTCGTCATGAGTTCTGGTCGTGTGGGTGGCAGACGAGATCACTCGCCCATGGCGTACCAGCAAGACATGGATCGAGGTAAAGGGACCTTTTTGATGAAAATTGAGAACGTCGCAGTCGCCATGGGGGTGTTCATGGACATTTTGCTGTTCCATGATCTTGTCAATCGCAGCGATCTGGTCACGGTAAAGAGCCGCTTTTTCATACTCCTGATCGATACTTGCCTTTGCCATCCTCTCCTTGAGGATCGCCAGAAGTTTCTTGTCCTTGCCCCTGAGGAGCAGGAGGACTTCCCGAACCATCTCTGAATAGGACTCTTCACTGTCCAATCCCACGCAGGGAGCAGTACAGCGGCCAATTTCGTATTCGATACAGGGACGTTTTCGGCTGTCAAAGAAAGCGTTGGAACAGGTACGAAGGGGAATGAACTTTTTGATCATTCTCAGAAGTTCATAGACGGAGCGGGAAGAGGAGTAGGGACCAAAGTAGGTGTGTTTGTCATCTCTCCAACTGCGAATCGGATGAACCCTGGGCCACTTTTCACCGGTAGTGACTCGCAGAGACAAATAGGTTTTGTCGTCCCGCAGTCTGAGGTTGTAGGTGGGGCGATGTTTCTTGATCAGATTGTTCTCGAGAAGCAGGGCCTCAAGTTCATTGGAGCAAACGATCACGTCGATATCGGCGGTATGCTCAACAATTTTCGAAAACAGTAATCGGGTGTCACTGCTGCCCTTCTGGAAGTAGGACCGGACCCTGCTGCGTAAATTTATAGCCTTGCCGACGTAGATCGTCTTTGCCTTGTCATCCTGAAAGATGTAGACCCCCGGCTTGACGGGCAGGGTGGCAAGGCGGGCTTCGATGGTGGCGCTGAGATCCTTCAACTGATCAGGATTCGATTCGGGAGAGATAGAAGTGGTGAATTTTCAATCCCCGCTTGCGGAATTTGTTTTCGAAGAGGGTCTCTACATGTTTTTGAGGGTCGAGGGGTTCATGAACCCAGTCACAACTCCCCGTCAATGACTGCAGGACCGGAATCATTCGCAGAGCCTCTCTGGCTTCCACTGCGTAGTCCGGGTCATCGGTACGAATCTCCAGCACACCTCCGGGGCGTAATTTCCTGGCGATCAGCTCCAGAAAACTTTTCTGAAGAAGCCTGCGGGCTGCGTGCCGTTTTTTCGGCCATGGATCCGGGAACAGGATGAAAGCGCCCTGAAGGAAACCGTCTTCAAAGCAGGCTTCGACTGCCTGGAAAGCATCCGCATGGAGAAAGCGCAGGTTGTCGGGTGGGGCAGGGTCTTCGGTAAAGAGGCTATCCGCCTTGCGGAGCATCATCTCAAACTTCTTTCGGGTGACCTCGATTCCGACGTGGAAGGAATCCCGATTTTGCAGGGAGCGTTCGATGATGTGGGTGTCCTTGCCTGTGCCCACTTCGAGCCAGAGGTCCCCTGTTCTGCCGAACAACTTTTCCCAACCCCCAACACGAATCAGCTCCTGGGGATGAAGTTCCCGGGATCTCTGTTCTGCGGTCAGGGTTCTGTGGCGACGAAGTCGGGTCATCCGTGATCTCCCAATCAGCATTCAATCTTCAACTTAATACCGGGACCCCGAGGGTTCCACCATGGCACTGGGGAAAATGGCAAGCAGGACGCAGAATTGGAGATTTTCCCGGTGTATGATCCGCACGGGGAATACGAGACCGCCGCGGATTTTGAGGGGAGTTTATCGTTGGGGAATCATGGCAATAATGTGCACAGCGGCACCTCGCTGGCACGGTGCACTCTCCTTCTGCTTCTATCTCTCCCGCTCGCCGGTTGTGGCCTCACTGGATACTTCACCTCCGAAGATCAGCCTGAGGCCCCCGTTGACGGAAGCATCTCCCGGGAAGCTGGCAGTGATATCGACTCGTCCTCATCTGCGAAACGTTCCGGTGAGACCAGGGTCCGATTCAAGGCTCTGGATTTGGAATCACTGGAGAAGCTTCTATGTGAGAGGCATCCGGCTCTGGTCGGGATCCGTCAGGAGATCGCAGATTTGCGCCAGCAGATCGATCCTTCCTGGCTTCCGGGTGCCCGCTGGAGCGATTCGGATTCGGGGCCGGAGTCTGGTCGGTATCAGGGGGATCGACAGATCGCTCTCGATTGGAGTCCGGGAGCTTTATCCAGGGAAGAACGTCAGAAACGCCAGAGCAGTTCTCAACTGAGAATCCTTTCCTTGCAGTTGGAGGAAACCCGCAATCAACTCCTCCTCGATTTGCGTCAACTATGGTCTGACTATTGGCTCCATCAACAGCAGGAGGAGACCCTATCCTCTTGGCTGACTCGTATGGAGGTTGCTGCAGAATCTGACGTCACACTGGAGGAGAATGGGCTCCTGGGGCGATTGGAACAAAAGGTCTCCGATTGGAATCGACGGATCGCTGAGTCCTCCAGGCTGAAATACAGTGCTGTCGAGTCGATTAACGAGATCGGCAGCAGGCCCGGGAATGCCCGATTGGCGAAGCCTGCCGAGCCCGGTGATCTGCGTTTTGCCGGGATTGAGGATATGGATCGTAACAGGCGGCATCCTTCAGAGATTCTGGCATCGGAGCGAGGTCGTTATTCACGGACTGAAATCGATTACTCGGACCCTCGCACTTGGGATGGATTGGTCATCGGGGCGCAAACCCGTCAGGACCCCGGACAACCGGTGGCGAGCTCGGGACAAGGCAGCAAATCAGGAGATTGGATCCTGACCGTTGGAGTGGAGATTCCCCTGGGGGCGGATGAGGAAGACAGGTTCCGTCGCCAGCAGGTGGAATCTGCCGGCTCCAGGCGCCTGGAGTTAGTGAGAATCCGCAAGCAGATACAGAACCGGATCGAGAGTTCCAGAGAGCAGGTTCGTTCCTGTGACAGACGAATCGATGGATACCTTCGCAGTGAGCCAACGGTCACCGATTTCGCTGAGTCCTTCGGAGCACTCTTGGTACAGCTGGTGGAATCGACGAACACCACCCAGTTTGAAGATCTGTGGGCACAGGTCGAAGTACTATTGGCAAAGCAGTTGGACTACCAGCAAGCGGTAGCAGACAGGGCTGTGGGCCGGTTCCAGTTGGCGGAGCTGTTGGTCAGCCCCCTCGATCCGGCCGCAACGCCCAGGGGATTTACCCGGTCATTGCGCTGATTTTTCACTTTTAGCGTTTTCGAAGCAGGTTGTCTCTTGGGCGATAAAACCCAACTATTCCAGTGTTACGGCTTGTTTCAGGCCTGTGCGGTCTTCCCAGAAGCCATCCTTATGAGGCTTGGGGACTCTGGAATCCCTGATTGTGTAAAGGTATGATCAAAGGGTGAGTACTTGGAGCTCGCGTCAAGAAAAGAGTTTTTCATGAATTCCAAATCTGTTTTGACACTGGGACTCATTTTTACGGTTGCCCTGAGTTTCCTCTCTGGAGGATTCGTTTCAGCGGATTCCGTGAAGACAGCACCGGATGCTCGAAAGGCCTTGAGAAAGGCTGCCGGAGATTTGATCAAGCATGCTGCCAAGAAGGGTTTCACAACCCGTTTGGCTGTTGACGGCGGAATGTCCAACAAGGCTGATCACAAGATCGTCGACCAGGCAGTGACCGAGCGCTACACAGGAAAAACCCGTGGTCCAGTCATGTTCCTTCCGGAGCGCCAGATTTTCCGTACACCCACCAAGGGGGCGGAGTTCAACGGCGACTTCTGGCGTGTACTGCAGTCCACTGCGGAAGGCAAAAAGCTCGATCGTCTTTTTGCATTCCCTGAGCGCGTGCTGCAGGAAGCGGGCAAAACGGCCAAGTCGGTAGAATGGCTGGAGTCAAAGGTTCCAGCAAAGGTCGTGAAAAAAGAGAAGGCTTCGGGGAGGACTGCCGTGGGTGGCAGCACTCACGAGGAGAAGGTTTATCACAGAATGCGTGCGACCTTGCCTTCAGAAGTGGCACTCAAGTACTTCATCGATATGCAGAACTCGGGCTGCCTTTCAGGTGGCTGATGCGTGTCTGAATACCTGTCCCGTGCGGACAGAACCCAAACCCGCAGTTTTCTTGATGTGGAACTGGATCATGAGACCGGCCTTGCCAACAAGATTGAGCTATTGATCATGACTGGCATGAAGAATGAGCAAGGCAAGACAGCCAAGGGAGATGCCGCTTTCGGTGATGGCACCGAACATGTCGTTTTCCGTTACAGTTACGATTTGAAGCACCAGAAAGTGGATCAATTTGAGATTCCCCGTGCCGCTCAAAAGATGCTGAGATAATCACGAACGAATCTGGAACCAAAAAGGCCGCTTGCATGATCATGCAAGCGGCCTTTTTTATTGCTGAATCAGGATCATGGGCATAGAAGCGATGCTTCGCAGAATCCCAGGAGACCTGCTGGCCAATCACAATCGGGATAAGGGGCCGCAGGGATTCCGGTTCCGGTGAAGACAAAGTTCAGGCTGCCGAGGACATCTGAGAGATTAATATTCTCGTCTCCGTTGAAATCCAGAGCAGGCTGACAGTTGTTTGTTCCGCCCTGAAACAGGAATGCCAAAATCTGAATGGCATCGGAAACGTCCATTTGCCCGTCACGGTTTGAATCACCACGAACAAATGGGCTCCCCTGACAACTGTCCGGGATCTGGTCTCCATGGATATCCGAACTGGTTCCTGAAGCGATATCACAAGTGTCTGGAATGCCGTTGTTATTGCAGTCAGTGGCACCCGAAAGAATGGCGCAATCATCGATGGTGCCGTCCGCGTCACAGTCTGGTTCACACTCGTCAAGAATGTTGTTGCTATTGCAGTCCGGAGCACCGGCGACAAAGTCGCAACTGTCGGGGACACCATTTAAGTTACAGTCGATATAGGTTCCGGAGGTGATGTCACAATCATCCGGAATACCATTGCCGTCGCAGTCGCTTTGACATTCGTCTGGAATACTGTCAAAGTTGCAGTCCGGTGACCCGGCGGTGATCTCACAATTATCCAAAAGACCATCCGAGTCACAGTCATTTCCAACTCCTGTGATCAATTCGCAAGTATCCAAAACCCCGTCGGAGTCGCAGTCGAGTGATCCATTAACTGAGATTTCACACTCATCGGGCACATTGTCGAAATTGCAGTCCAGACTGACTCCGTCAGCAATGTCGCAGAGATCTTCCTTACCGTTTTCATTGCAGTCAGTGCCTTCGACGATTCCATCGCCATTGACGTCGGCGTCGCAGCTGTTATCGAAGCCGTCACCATCAATATCATTGTCTGTCAGATCACAGGTACCATCTCCATCGGTGTCGGTGCCGTCATTGGAAGTATCGAAAGAACCGCCAAAGCAGTCATCGCAACCGTCCATGTCGATGTCGGAGCAGATATTGGGGTTGTTGTCGTTGCTGTCGACTCCATCCAGGGCTCCGTCATTGTCGTCGTCCGGATCGCCCAAATCACAGAGGCCGTCACCGTCGAAGTCAAAGCCGTCGTTATCAGTGTTATCGATGCCGCTAGAGCAATCATCGCAGCCATCCATATCGGCGTCACGACACTGGGTGTGATCGAGCGGCGCAATGTCGTCACTGTCCTCAACGCCGTCATTGTCGTCGTCAGGATCGCCTAAATCGCACAAGCCGTCACCATCGAAATCTGTGCCATCAGTCGTCGGATCGTAGGAACCACCGTTGCAATCGTCACAGCCGTCTAAATCGGTGTCGGAGCAAGCGTTGGCGTTGTTGTCGTCGCTGTCGGCACCGTCCAGGGCTCCGTCGTTATCGTCATCGGGATCTCCCAAATCGCAGAGTCCGTCACCGTCGAAGTCAGTTCCGTCATTATTCGGTGCATAGCTGCCGTTGGAGCAGTCATCACAGCCGTCCATGTCGGTGTCGGAGCAAACGTTGGCGTTGTTGTCGTCGCTGTCCGCATCGTCGAGGGCTCCGTCGTTGTCGTCATCCGTGTCACCCAGATCACAGAGGCCGTCACCGTCGAAGTCAGCGCCGTCAATCGTCGGATCGTAAGAGCCATCTGAGCAGTCGTCACAGCCGTCCATGTCGGTATCGGAACAGACGTTGGCATTGTTGTCATCACTGTCAGCATCGTCGAGGGCTCCGTCGTTGTCGTCGTCCGTGTCGCCCAAGTCACAGATTCCGTCACCGTCAAAATCGAAACCATCATTGGCAGTGTTGTCAGTACCGCTGCTGCAGTCGTCACAACCATCCATGTCGGCGTCTCGACACTGGGTGTTGTCCAGAGGTGTATTGTCATCACCGTCTGCCACACCATCATTATCGTCGTCGGTGTCACAGTCGTCTTCGGTTCCGTCGTTGTCGGTATCGGTTTCACAGGGTTGAAGCAGTCCATCAAGATCGCAGTCCAGTGCCGGGTTTTCTATAATCTGACACTCGTCGGGAACGCTGTTGGCATCGCAGTCGAGGCTTGCGCCCCCAATGATATCGCAGGAATCTGCGATGCCGTTGTTGTTGCAGTCGCCAATAGTGGAAAGCTCACAGGAATCCGGCACGCCGTTGTTGTTGCAGTCGACAAGATTTGAAAGTTCACAGGAGTCGATTACTCCATTGTTGTTACAGTCTTCACCCGTCAATTGGCAGTCGTCCGGTATTGAGTCTCCGTTGCAATCGGAAGAAGTTCCAGAACGGATATCATCCAGATCAGGAACACCGTTCCCATTGCAGTCTTGGGGAGCAGGTTGAATGCTGACAATATACGCAGAGGTCGTTCCACTGATTTCATTGCCGGTCAAAATCATTGGGAGACCTGTCGGGTTGTCATCCGCTTCGACAAAGACAATTGATTCCACGCCAAGATCTCCTGCGGCGGGTGACTCAATGTTTGCGTTGAAGTTTCGATTGGTGAAGTAGCTCAGGAAAAAGCTGTTTGGTGGGTCTGTGACGTCATAGACCATGATTCCAGACTGTCTTTCGAGACCTATGAAAGCGATCGTTCTGTCGCCGATCTGCGCAACGGTTGCTGCCTCTGGTTCACAGCCTTTGTTATCTGATCTTCCATCTCCGCTATTGTTTGAGGTGTGGTTGCAGTTGAGCTGATTCCCCGAAGTCTGGGTAATAGCCGTTGCGAACTGGTCTCCACTGTCAAAGACCCGCTGTGCGCTGTTGGTCATATTGAAAATTGAGAATGACCGGGTGCCATAGGTGTAAATCTGGTCGAAATCTCCATCACCATCGGTGTCACCATCGATGGTGGAGGCCTGGATTCTTCCGATACGGCTGTTTGCCTGTAGAAAACCGGCATTGGGGTAGGCAGTGGGGTCCAGATTTAGAGTACGCGTACGCGCGTCTTCATTGCGGGCCCCTCCCTCATTTGCAGTGAGAAGGTAGGTTTGACCATTGACATCAAATGCCACGGAACTGTCGGGCATGGGCAGGCCACGGATTGGCCATGTGTTGATATTGGGACCACCATCCGAATCGCTGGGGTCGAGACCGTTTCCCGGAAGTGAATGATCTTTGTAACCGAGACTGTGAATGGCAGTGGCCGTTGCGGTCGGAATGTCGATGGTCACGACGCTGTTTTGTTCCTGGCATACCGCATAGGCAGTGGTGTTATCAGGGGCAACAGCGATGTATTCAGGTTCGAGATCGAGACTGGCAGGGATACCAGGAAAGATGCGAACTCCCTGATTGCGAAGAGCCGGTTCCTGACCGTTGAAGCCTGAGAATGAGACTGTCTGCACAATCCCGGTGTTCAGATTAATGATCGATACCGAACCCTCTGGATTGTTGCCTCCAGCGGGTTGTCCCTCGTTGGCAGTCAGTACCAATCCGGTGGAGGTCACATAGAGCATGTCAGGGAATGCACCCACCGTGTAGGTGGCCTGCGGGACTCCTGTCGTACTGTAAACACCGACAGTTCCGGGAGAGGTCAGGCTGGCACCTCGAATCGCTGCGATGACATGGCTTTCAGTACCATCATCCCAAATTCTGACATGGTTGACGGGATTGGGGGTGTTGATCACCGAAACCAGCGTCAAGCCGCTTGTGACAGTGAATTGAAGGATATCTATGTTTCCCGTACTGGCATTGGTGACAAACACACGGCCACTCCGGGGGTCATGAGCCACGATTTCCGAAGCACTCGCCTCAAACAAGCCCGAATGATAGGTCGCAAAGTGGGTCAGTGTGACGCCACCCCCCGCTAGCCCTGAATTTAATGAAAGAATTCCCAGAAGGACGACCAGAGACGCCCTCAATATAAAGGATTTGAACACTTGGACTCTTCTCGCAGTAATCAAACGGCCGTGATCTTTGAATACAACATCCCGAGGATATAGACTGTAACTTCAACTGTCGTTCACAAATGTTTACGATCGACATATCGGCATGTTTCGGATTGAGATGAAGTCACTTTTGGGAGTGGTTGGAGGCAGCCCATGCTGAATAGCGCACTGGCACCTGTATTTGTTTTTCTGATTTGGGGAGGAGCATCTTCTCACGCTGATGAAATCCTGGATGCCCGAAAGGCCTTTGTTGAAATCCAAAAGCAGTTTGCTCGCCAACTGGAAACTCAAGGGGCAGGCTTTTCCTGTTTTGTCAAAGGTGGGCTTTCGAGAAGTGCGGATCATGAGATCTGGATGCACCAGGTTTATGAAGAGCACAAAGGGACTGTTCTGGGCGATCTGATGTCGATTCCTGAAATCCCGGTTTATCGCACACCCAAAAAGGGTGCATTGAGGGAATCCGCGATTTGGGTGCCATTGATTTCCACTCCTGCGGGAAAGAGATTGGACAAAGTGCTTCACTTCCCTGCAGAAATTTTGCGCCGTGCCCAACGGGAGGGATTGGCGAGCGCCCGATGGGTGCCGGTCCCCGAACTCAAAGAGGTGGAGCTGGATCACCCGGACTTTGCAGAGCCGGATGATTTGATTGAAGAAGGCGGTACTGCTGTTGCCGAAAAGAAACCGAAATTTCTTTATGACCGTCTGACGATGCGACTGTCCAGAAAAACAGCGGTGGAGTATTTCAATGATGTTCAAAAATCCGGCTGCCTCGGTGGCTTGGGCTGAACGATCAGTAAATTCCTGTCCAGTGTGGACAGGACCCAATCCCGTTGTGATCTGGAAATCCTCTTTGACAAGAATACGCAACAGCCGATGGAAATGACCCTACGAGTGTTGGTTGGTCGTCGCAATCAACAGGGAGTGACTGCCAAGGGAGATGCAGCTTTTTCTGAGGGCGTTGAACATATCGTTTTCAATTATGCTTATGAGTTTGATCTTTCAGAAAGGGTCGCGCCGGCCAAGCTTCCCGATGCGGTCAAGAAACTGCTGAAATAGGCGAGGCGAGATGAAAAGTCGTGAGATGGAAAAACTGGGAGTCCCCAAGGGGCCGGTTCGCAAGGCAGCCATACAGGCGGTGACCCGGGCAAGGGCTGTCGGTCGCTCAAAAGAGTTGATTGCTGAAGATATCAGAGCCGTGGTTGAGAACACGGAAGCCTGGCTCAAGGATCCGGTCTATGGCGACTTCGCTCTCATGCTCAAGAATCATCAGTCTCTCTACAGCGGGGATTTTTTTCAGGGTGACCCGGCACCATGGAAACAGTGGGGGGAAGATATTGACCCTGCGGCTCAAAAACAGCTGATCGATGCCTGTGATCTTCCTGTTTCAGTCAGGGGAGCACTGATGCCGGATGCCCATTTGGGATTTGGGTTACCGATCGGGGGGGTGCTGGCCACTCGCAATGCTGTAATCCCCAAGGCGGTGGGTGTCGATATCGCCTGTCGCATGAAGTTAACGATTCTGGATCGGGATATCGATCACCTGAAGCGGTATCGAACCCAGTTTATTCAGGCTCTGGAAAAAGAAACCCGTTTTGGAATCGGATCCGGGTTTGAACGACCGCGGGATCACCGTGTGCTCGATGAAGACTGGAGTGATCCGGTCTTGCAGAGAGTCCGGGATCGTGCTCACAAACAATTGGGCAGCTCAGGCAGTGGAAACCACTTTGTGGAGTTTGGAGTGGTAGAGGTGGCCGATTCTCGTTGCGGTCTGGAGCCAGGTTCCTATCTGGGGCTCCTCTCTCACAGCGGCAGTCGGGGAGCTGGAGCTTTTGTGGCGGATCATTGGTCACGATTAGCCAAAACGATGCACCCTCATTTACCGCAACACCTCAAAGACATGGCTTGGATCGATCTCGATCACGAGGAGGGTCAGCGTTACTGGAATGCCATGCAGTTGATGGGCAAATACGCCGAAGCCAATCACGAATGCATTCACAAGGCTCTGCTCAAATCACTGGGAGCAAACTCTTTGGCGAGCATCGAGAATCATCACAATTTCGCGTGGATCGAAAATCATGATGGTGAGGACCTGGTGGTACACCGTAAAGGGGCGACTCCTGCCGGAGAGGGCGAGCTGGGGGTGATTCCTGGATCGATGACGGCTCCGACGTACGTGGTCGTGGGCAAGGGGGCCTCTGAGTCGCTGTGTTCCAGTTCCCATGGAGCGGGGCGGCGAATGAGCCGTCGAAAGGCGAAACTCAAATACCGAAATACCGATCTGAGGCAAGCCGTCGACAAAGCCGGGGTAGAATTGCTCTCGGCAGGGATCGATGAAGCGCCGATGGTCTATAAAGACATCGACGAAGTGATGGCTGCCCAGACTGATCTGGTTGAATCGATCGCAACTTTTATGCCGCGTATCGTCCGTATGGCAGATCCGGGAGAGCGTCCGGAGGACTGATCAAAACCGTTGAGGTTTGACCGATCCTCAGGAGTGATTTTCCAGTGCCTCCAGGTTGGTACGAATCGAAACCAGTTCCCGTTCCAACTCCTCAACGAGGGCCCGTTCTCGTTCGACGACTTCCGGCGCAGCACGACTGACGAAGTTCTCATTTGCCAGCTTTTTCTGAGAACCTTCGAGACGCTTTCCAGTCTTTTCCAACTGATCAGCGAGACGCTGCTTCTCCTTCTCCAAATCGATCACACCGGGAACGTAGATTTCGAGATCCCCGGTGACGGAGGCTGCACTGTCGATGGTGCGAGTCTGGTCCGGACCTGCGGCAATGGATGAGAGGGCTCCGAGGTGAAGGATCAGGCTTTCCAGATCCATGAAGTCACCCGCGTGCTCTTCCGCGACCTTGATTCGCACTTCGAGAGGTTGGCGCGGGGGGACATTGTGACGTGATCGCATGTCCCGAAGAGTTCGGATCAGATCCTGGCTGCGGGCAAAAGAGTGCTCCAGTTTTTCATTGCGGAACTCTTCCCACTTTTGTGGCCAGGCAGCCAAAGTCAGAAGCTCCTCATCGCTGAGAGGGGAGCCGATTCCGCGTGTGGGGGCGATTTCCCGCAGGCTGCCCCATAACTCTTCGGTAATGAATGGAACGAAGGGATGAAGGAGGCGTAGTACCTGATCAAGGCAGGTAGCGAGCACTTGCTGGGCGGTCCCTGCGTCGTCGCCACCTTCCTTGAGGCGCGGCTTGATCGCTTCCAGATACCAGTCACAAAGCTCACTCCAGAAAAACTCCCGGGCAAGTCCGATCGCAGCCGATGGGTTGTACTCGTCCAGTTGCTCTTGCACTCCCGTACAGGCAGTAGCCAGACGACTGAGAATCCAGCGATCTTCGGTTTTCAGTTGAGACTCTCTGGAAGCATCAAATTCATAACCTTCCAGATTCATCAGTGCGAAGCGGGCGGCATTCCACAGTTTGTTGCAGAAGTTTCGACCGACATCGAAGCGATCACTGACCAACTTGGCGGCTGGAACTCCATCGATGGTTCCGAGGACATCGAACTCCTTGCCACTCTCCGGGCACAGGTACGTGAAGATGTTCTGACCATGCTTGGCAGTGGCGAGGTCGATGCTGTTTCCGGTGAAGGGGCTGATCGCCTGCACTGGCAGTCGAATATCCTGAGTACCAGTCTGCATCTCACAGAGCACGTAGCGCATCGCATCGGTCCCGTAACGTTCGATGATGTCGACCGGGTCGATCCCGTTCCCCTTCGACTTGCTCATCCTCTCGCCTTTACCGTCGAGAATGTTGGCGTGAAGGAAAACGTCGGTGAAGGGCATGTCTCCCAGATTGTAGAGTCCCATGATGACCATACGGGCGACCCACAGAGTGATGATGTCCCGTCCCGTGACCAGGCATGAGCCAGGATAGAAGTAGTCGAGACAGTCGCTGTTTCCATCGAGGGCGGCCAGAGACCGTTGCCCTTCATCGATTTGGGCATTCTCAGGATTGGGCCAGCCGAGGGTGGAGTGTGGCCACAGCGCACTGGAGAACCAGGTGTCGAGGACATCCGGATCCTGCTCCATACCCGCGGCTTCCAGTTTTTGAATCAGGTCTTCTTGTTCTGCAGGGTCCTGAAGGCACACCAGAATGCGTCCCTGATCCGATCCCACAAGATTTTCTTCGGTGATCAGACGACTCGTTCCATCGGAGTGCTGAAACCTTGCGCAAAGAATGTCCCCATGTTTGGCGACCAGTTTCTGTAGCACTTCGGCGATACCGTCTGTCTGACTGTCGCAGGACCAGATGGGAATCCGATGTCCCCACCAGAGTTGGCGAGAGATGCACCAATCCCGTTTCTCTGCGAGCCAATTGACATAGGTATTGCGATAACGCTCCGGATCGGGGTGGAAGGTCAGGGATCTGCCAGTGGGAGATTTCCAATCGGAGGCCGCATCGATGGCTGCCTGGGCCAGCCCCGGAACCTTGAACTCGTGATCGAGCCCACGTCCGCAAACGACTCCGCCTTCCACGTCAGACATCTTCACAAACCATTGGAGCGAGAGGTACGGCTCGACCGGGGTCTTTGACCGATCAGAGTGGCCCACTTCCACCTTTCGATCCTCGATGTGGTCCAGAAGTCCCAACTCCTCAAAGGTGCTGACCACCTTCTTGCGGGCTTCGAAGCGATCGAGCCCCTGACAGGGACCGGCATTTTCATTGAGAGTGCCGTCGGGATTGAGCAGGTTGATGGCGGTGACACGATCTTTGTGACGTTGCCAGACATCGTAGTCGTTCGGGTCATGAGCGGGGGTGATCTTGACGCAACCAGACCCCAGTTCCGGTTTTGCCCACTCGTCGGCAATGATCGGAATCTCGCGGTCATGAATCGGCAATCGCAGGCAGCGGCCATCGGCAGCCATCGCCGCCAGTTGCTCCAGGCGTGGCAGAACATCGGTGATCCTCTGCTCCAGCCTTTCTACCTCTGAAGCACACTCCTCCCGATTCTTGTCGGTCGCATCTGAAAGTTTTTCCCTGGCCTGTTCGAGGCGTTCCTGCAGAACCTTGCCAGGTTCGGGGTGCACAGCAACAGCGGTATCCCCGAGCATCGTTTCAGGACGGGTCGTGGCGACGACCACGTACTCCGGTTCCCCCGATTTTGGATCGATGACCGGATAGCGAAGATGCCAGAAATGGCCATCGACGGTTTTGTATTCGATTTCATCATCGGCGACCGCGGTTTGCAGATGACAATCCCAGTTGACCATTCGGTCTCCCTGGAAGATCAGGTTGTCGCGGAACATGCTGAAGAAGGTCCAAGTCACCGCACGGGCACAGACAGGGTCCATGGTGAAGCGCTGGCGATCCCAGTCACAGGAGCAACCCATTGCGACCTGCTGGGAAACGATGCGTTTCTGGTACTGGTCCTTCCACTCCCAGATGCGCTCGACAAGGCCCTCTCGGCCGAGGTCATGGCGGGTTTTGCCCTCCAGCTCGAAGAGTCGCTTCTCAACGACCGCCTGAGTGGCGATTCCGGCATGGTCCGTTCCTGCCATCCACAGGGTGTTGTCCCCCTGCATGCGGTGCCAGCGGGAGAGCAGATCCTGCATGACGTTGTCCATGGCGTGGCCCATATGCAGGGCCCCGGTGACGTTGGGCAGGGGCATCATGATGACGTAGCGATCGTCGCGCTCGTCGGGGATGGCCCTGAAAGCGTCCTCCTGAGTCCAGCGATCGGTGATCGCCGGTTCGACTTCGCCGGGTTCGTACTTTGTCGCCAGTTCCTTGACCATGGTAAACAGACCTCCAAGATCTAAGTGTGAGGATCGTTTCAGGTCACCACCAAGTCAAGCGAGACGGGGCCTCTGGAGCAAGTTCCCAAGGCCCTGATCGGGAGGATGGATCAAGGATGGATCGATGAGAGGCTGGAGAAGGATCCGGGATCGCATTTCAGACGCGGGGCGAGTCCTTCGTCGAGGACTGGGGCACCCGGATCTGAGATCATTGAATGCCAGAACCGGCAGGCTGGAGCAGTCGATGCGATCGACTCTCTCGCGTATTTATCCCCATCTGAAAATGGGCCGGGACGGTTCAGATCAGCGGGAGACCGATTCCCCTTCCCTGCATCAATTTGAGGTCAGTTGTCATTCCCAGAATGGAGAAGATGGCTGCCTTCTTGAGATCCTCAACAGGGTCGGAGTTCCAGCGGGGCCCATCGTCGAGATCGGATGTGGTGCGGCTGCCGAAAGTAATTCCGCTCTATTGATCTGTGAGTTTGGTTGGCATGGGGTTCTTCTCGACGGTGATCGATTGCAGATTGGAAAAGCCAGAGAGTTTTACCAGTCGAAAAATGCAGCCGACCGTGTGCAGGTTGAGGAGTGTATGGTCGATCCTGAAAATGCAAAGACGGTAGTGACCGATCTACTCGCTGGTCAGGACCCGACCGTTATTTCCATCGATGTGGATGGGTGGGATTTTTGGATCTGGAAATCGCTGGGCGAGTTCAAGCCGGCGGTTTTCGTCATCGAAGTGAATGCATCTTTTGGCCCGGAGGTCTCAGTGACGATTCCCTACGAGGGTTCGTCAGCGGGTCATGATCCCTTTCGTCATGAGTTCAGGGGCTGGCATCATGGAGCAAGTCTGAAGGCACTGGTGGCTCTGGGTTCCAGTCTTGGATACGGGCTGGTGCATGTGGAATCCACGGGAACGAATGCGTTTTTTGTTCGTGAAGATCTTCTCGGCGATTCTCTTCCGGTGACAGATTCGATCAGTGCGTGGAGGCCACACCACTTTCGCAGTCGCAGGCATTCTGCAGAATCCCAGGCTGAAACACTGACAAAGGTACCGCTGGTCGAAATTCTTGAGGATGGGACAGAACGCCACAGAGGGCGATGATTCTAATTTGGAAGCGATGTAGACCTCAATAAGAGGAGGAAAAATGAAAGGCATGCAAACGCGGCTGGTTCACGGTGGAGACCCCCAACCCCGAATAGGGGGAGCAGTCGTCCCACCGATCTTCCAGAGCGCCACCTTTGAGCAAAAGGCCGGCAACGACTATCACGATGGGGAATACATTCGTCTTTCCAATACTCCTGGTCACGTCAGCCTTCATGAAAAACTGTCCCTCGTTTGCGGAACCGAAGCCGCACTGGTGACCGCCAGTGGAATGGCGGCCATCACTGCAACGTTACTGGCGCATCTGGGGGAAGGGGACGGGCTTCTTGCCGAGAATCGTCTGTATGGGGGAACGGAGAGTTTTATCTCCGGTGACCTTCAACGGTGGGGAGTAAAAGTCCATCGCTTTGACGGAACTGATCCGAATTCTCTGCAGGAGCCACCTCCGGGAACAAAAGTTCTTTACTGTGAAGCCATCTCCAATCCTCTTTGTCGAATCCCTGATTTCCAAAGGATTACCGAGTGGGCAAAGTCTCATGGAATTATCACGGTGATCGATGCCACCTTTGCAACACCCATTCTGTTCAGACCGGTCGAGCACGGTTTCGACATTGAGGTTCACTCGGCGACCAAGGGCCTGAATGGACATGGTGATATTGCTGCTGGCCTTGTGGCGGGCAACAGCGAGCGGGTCGATACAGTTCGTCGCTGTCTCAATCTATTGGGAGGCCATCTGGATGCCCATGCGTGTTTTCTGCTGTATCGGGGCTTGCGTACTCTGGGGCTGAGAGTTGCCCGTCAGTGTGAGAATGCCCGGGGATTAGCCCAATGGCTGAGTGCTCAACCACAGGTAAAGCAGGTTCACCATCCGACTCTGGAGCAGCATCCTGACCATTCACTTTGCCAGAAATACATGGGAGGAATGGGAGGAGGAGTCTTTTCCTTTGAAATCGAGGGTTCTGTGGACGAGGCGCAAAGAATCTGCACCTCTACCCGTTTGATGGCCAACGCACCCAGTTTGGGTGGGGTTGAGACCCTGATCACCCGGCCCGCGTCTTCTTCCCATGCAGGAGTCGAAAAGGAAATCCGTGTGGCACAGGGGGTCACCGACGAGTTGATTCGTGTTGCTTGTGGTGTAGAGGATCTCGAGGATCTGATCGAAGACCTGAATCAGGTGTTGGGGGAGAGTCATGGTTGAGATTGGTGTCGTGACCTGTATGGAGCTGCCGGAACCGGACCCGGATGAGGATATCCAGTTGGAGGCGATACGGCAGGCGGGTGCCGGAGCAAACCTGGTTGCCTGGGATGATCCTGATCAGGATTTGACGAGATTCGATTTGCTCGTTCTCAGATCCTGTTGGGACTACCCGTGGAAAGAACAGTTGTTCCGCCAGTGGCTTGAGCGTGCAGAGAGTCAGGTTCAAATCGTGAACCCACCCGAGATGGTTCGCTGGAATCTGCATAAGAGATATCTATTGGATTTGGCCGCTGAAGGTGTGCCCGTGGTTCACACCCGGTTGCTGGAAGCGGGCTCTACAATTCCGGAATTTGAAACGGCCCTTGCTGATCTGGGTTGCAGCAGGTTTGTCATTAAGCCAGCGGTTTCGGCGGGGTCCTGGTTGACTCATTTCTTTGAAGAATCCGAAATCGAATCCGCCCGGGATCTGATCCGGGAAAAAGGCGGAGACAGGGATTGGTTGCTTCAGCCTTTTGTCCGTTCAGTAGAGTCGGGGGGAGAGAGGGCCAACGTATACCTCGGCGGTGAATGGAGTCATTGCGTCGTCAAATCACCCCGATTTGTCGGACAGGATGAAAGCGTGACGGTGGGAGGGGAGGTTCTCCCAGAAGATCGGGAACTGGGAGAGAGAGCTCTCGAACTCGCTCCGGGAGTGGCCACTTATGCGCGAGTGGATACGGTTCGTGACGAAAATGGACAGCCGATGATCGCTGAACTGGAGCTGATCGAACCAAGTCTGTTTTTACTTCAATATCCCCAGGCACGGTCTCTTTTCGCCAAATCCTGCCTGAATGCCCTGTCCTAGAGGAGATCTGCCGTCGCCATCGAATTCCTTTCCTTGCCATTTTGAAGCGAAATTGTGTACCTTTTGACCAAGGGAACGGGGCGCTTTCAGGTGATCAGGCACCTGACAAGAGTGACCCCGATTTGGGGGAATCATGGGAAATCGCTACACCCAGTGTCTTTTGGCACTTCTCGTTTTCTTTTTGGGTGCACCTTTGCTGGCTCAGCCGGGCAGCATCGTGACTCAATCCAAGACAGTAGTGACGGATGAAATCGCCCCAGAGGTGGTCGATGAATTCGTCATTGATCAGGTCGTCGCCAATCAGGTGATGAACAAACTGGTGGGCAAATGGAACTTCGAATATGCCCTCAGTGAGGAACTCGCAGGATTTCCTGTGGGAACTCCTGTCAAGGCCACGGTCGTCTATCGCCGTGATTTCAATACCGGTGGGCTTTTCGGCACTGCTGAAACCTTGACCTTCGACAATGGTGAAGTCAGCAATGGCACCTATTTCATTCAGTGGAATGCAGCCAATAATCGTCTGGAATCCCACGGTTACTTCGTGGCAGGTGACAATGTTTCCGTTTTCGACGAATACCTCGATGCCGTGGTCGGTGACACTTTCCGGTGGATCGGTCAAGGCAAGGAAGCGGGTGTTGCCGGCGCGAATGTGATGATTGAGCGCACCATCAAGAATGGCAACTTCAACGTGGTCATCAGTGAGTTGAATGCCAATGGCAAGCCGCTGGACCAGATCTGGAATATCACTGGCACGAGAGTGAATCCTCTCAAAGAAGCTCTGGGCCCTTTTGTTGCCCTTGCCAATGAATGGCAGTCCGACAACTTCACCGCCTCTGGCGAGCGTCTTCGTGTTGAGCAGAGTGGTTACTGGGCAGCCAATGAGACATGCTTGGTGGTGGAGACCAAGAAGTTCACGGGAGACACCCTCAAGGAGAGTTCGATCCAGACCTTCTACTACGACTTCGAGAAGTGCCGGATCGCCTACACAGAGATCGGTTCCAACGGATTGGTCTGCAATGGCTACATCTCGCCGTATACCGAGCGAAATGGCACACCCTGCCAGCTCAGGGTCCTCGATACTGCATACGGCAATGGTGCAGTGGTCAGTACCATCAACAAAATGTTGCTGATCGATTCCAAGACCATCAAGGTCGATTTCGAGTGGGCCTGGTGGGAGGGTGAAGACATCACCCGCGAGACGGCGGTTCAGGATTTCGAGCAGAAGTTCGTCCTCAAGCGTGTCCCCATCGAGGGTCAGGCGACTCCCAGACCTGCATCCTTCTAGATCGGGATAAAATGAAAAGAGCCCGGAGAGCAACTGCTCTCCGGGCTCTTTTTTTGTGTTTTTTGAATCACTCTACCTTGCCGGGGGGACGATTTTCACTGCCCTCGACCTTGGTCAGTCGATCGCCCAATTCCTTTCGGGCCTTATCCGCCATCTGCAGCAGCTTCTTCATGACTTCAGGATGGTTCTCCGCCACGTTCGTCGTTTCCGCTGGGTCCTTCGAAAGATCGTAGAGAGCCAACGGCTGTTGCATTTGATAATTGTATTTGGCTGGGATCCCGTTATTTCCAGGTTCACGATTTTCCAGGGAGCGGTACTTGTGTGGAAAATGCAGTTTCCAGTTCCGAAGGAGCATCGATTCGAGATTGCCCCGGTGATACCAGAAGAAGAGGGGGCGATTCTCTTCCTTCTCCTTCGTGATCCGATCCTCAAGGAATGGAATCATGCTTTGACCGTCAATCTTTCTGGTCGGCGCAACCCCTCCGGTCAACTCGACTACTGTGGGCAGGATGTCGATGGTCATCGCATTCAGAGTGGAAATGACTCCCGGTTTGACCATCGCGGGATAGCGAATG
>JACETR010000046.1 GCA_013911165.1 Planctomycetota bacterium
TGGATCCGCACCCTTTGACGGATCACTTCCTGCGACTCAGGAAACCCACCTCGTCTCAGTTCTCTTCGATGCAGATCAGTGGCTGATCCCATCCAATCAGGAACTGTTGAGTCTTGCCGGAGAAGTGGGCTCTGCCAATCTCCAGAGCACGATTCTGGTGGGGGGGGCCCCGGTAGCAACCGATCTCCAGAACGGATTCCTGAGTGTGATCGAGCAGAATGTTTTGATCGCCGAGTCCACCACAGGGCAGGCCGCTCTGGGAGAGGTCGATCACGAGATCAAGATTCACGCCTTCAATTCGGAAGATCTGCAGGGTTTCTCGATTTCTCTGGTCTACGATCCCCTCGTTTGGGAATTTTCTCACGTCGAAATTACCGGGACCATCACTGAGACTGCAGGTGCAGAGTTTGTCGAAGAATTTTCTGACGACGACCAGGGCAATGCGGTACTCGGGGTTCTCCTCGATATTCTTCCGCCTTACTCAGGGCAGGTGATTCCGGCGACTGGGATCGAGCTGGAAGTGGCGCGCTTCTACTTTGATGTTCAGCCCGATGTCTTCGAATCAGTAGAGACCACGATCGGTTTTGCCCCTTCCCCAGGGACTCCTGTGGTCGACAACGTCTTCGTGATTGGCAATCAATCTGTGCAGCCCCTGACCATCGATACGGTGATTGAGGTGGCGGTTCAGAACATCTTCCTCAGGGGAGATGCGGACGGAGATCTTTACCTCGATCTGTCCGACGTGATCAACAATCTGGTCTTCATGACCGGAGCGTGCCCCGAGTGCCCTGATCCGACTTGTTACAAGGCCCTCGACGTCAATGACAATGGCATCATCGATCTCGCAGACGGTGTTCAACTGGTGAATTATCTCTACACCTTTGGACCGCCCCCTGCGGCTCCCTTCCCTGAACCGGGTCCGGATCCGACTCCTGATGATCTGACCTGCGACCGCTGATTTCACGATCGGCCAGAAATCCCGATTCATCGTATTCTTATTCAGTGAATGAGAATCGGGAGGTCCCCTTGAGCGATGGCAATGCTCCTTCTGGCAACGAAACTTCCATTTCCCAACAAGCACAACTTATGGCGATTCAGGGGCCCTTGGTCGGAACCTGTTTTTCCATCACATCCGCGGTCGCCGTGATCGGGTCAGCACAGGAGGTCCAGATTCCCTTGTCGGGGAGCGGAGTTCAGCCACGTCATGCTGGACTCAAGTGGACGGGGGGGACCTGGGAGATTTTTGACCTCACCGGGGATCAGGTCCATGTGAACGATATCCCGACGACTCACAGGATTCTGGGCGGCGGTGAAATCTTTCGTATTGGCGACCATGAGTTGCATTTCACCATCGAAACCGGGCAAAAGGACGACACTCCCACTCATGTCAGCAGTCCTCGTGTCACCGGGGCGGTTCTCAGCATTGAAGTGGAACGTGGCAAGGTTCTGGGAGTAAATGAAAAGATCGAAATCGAGGTGGGGCCCGGCTACACCATCGGCAGAACCCCTGACAATGATCTCGCCATCCGGGACCCACTCGCCAGTCGTCGACACTGTCGTATTGAGGTGATCGAGGATGACGCCGTCTTGACAGATCTGGGATCTCTCAATGGAACCCATCTGGAGGGGCGTGCGGTTCACCAGGCGACCTTGAGAGCAGGCGATTTGATCGTCGTCGGCAAGACCGCCCTGCGCTGCCTGCGCGCAACCCGCAGCTGACAGTCTGACAGAACACCCCTTCAGGGGCGCGGGTGGAATCTTCCGTGGGTGTCGAGCAGTTTCTTGCGCTCGACGTGAGTATAGATCTCAGTCGAACTGACACTGGAGTGTCCGAGTAATTCCTGAATCGCAAACAGTTCTGCATCGTTGGCCAGGAGATGTGTGGCGTAAGAGTGACGCAGCATGTGTGGATGGACCCTGTGGCCAATCCCTGCGTGCAAGGCACTCCTTCGAAGAATCTCATACACGGATCTGCGGTTCAGGGGCAATCCCCGTACAGAAAGAAAGACCCGGTCATCCCCTGTAGGGACCATCGGCCGTTCCTTGTCTTGATACTTCTGCAGGGCCAAAGTGGCACGGTCGCCCACGGGAACGATACGCTCTTTGGAGCCTTTGCCGAGACAGCGCAGGAATCCTTCACCCAGGAACAGGTCTCTTGGACGCAGACCACACAACTCTGAGACACGCATGCCGGTACTGTAGAGGAGCTCCACCACGGCCCGATCCCGGAGCGGGGTTTTCCCACTTCTTTCAGGATCTCCTGCCGCTTCGATGACGGCTTCGACCTGTTCGAGGCTGAGTGTATGGGGGAGCCTGCGATCCTTGCGTGGCAGCAGGATGAGATCCGTGGGGTTTTCCCCGATCCGGTTCTCGCGCACCAGAAATTTGAAAAACCCCCTCAGGGCGACGAGTTTTCTCTGGCGGCTGTGAGCACTGATTCCCTGTTCCGACAGGGTTTTGAGATAGTCTTGAAGGTCTTTCCGGGTCAACTTCTCCGGGAAAGAGAGATCTTTCGTCTTGCAGTGGCGGGCCAGATCGACCAGATCCCGGCGGTAGGCACTGAGGGTGTTCTCCGCGAGGCCCCGTTCGATACGCAAGTGATCGAGCCAAAAGGTGACGGAGGGGGGGATATCCCCTATTTCACCATTCTTGATCGGTTGCGGGGTCCGTCGACGCTTCATAGAATCAGGCCGCTTTCAGGCATCCCGTGGGGATGGCGTGATCAGGGGATTGCAGGCTCTCTTCGGGTTTCACCCTGTTCAGAATAGCGGAAACAGGCGATTTTGACCAATTTTGCCGATTCATACCGCTGTCAGCCGGTTCTCACGGTTTTGCAGAATTTCAGAATCCGGGGAAATTTATCGGGAGTGTGATGGAGTCGTCCCAAGGTGGAGGGCAAACTCTCCTGATCCTGATTCCAGGTTGAGTCCCTGAATCGGGGAGTTTTCCGACGGATCCAATCCTGGTAGAGGATCAGTTTTAATCGACCGTTTGCGGAATCAGCGTTTAAAGGAAGTGATTCTGCCCTGACGTCAGCAGACCGATGGCAGTTTTCCGGGAGTAACAGCATGGCCAAGAAAAAATACACCAAGCGCGAACTTGAAGGCTTCAAGAAGTTTCTGTTGCAACACCGCAATGTCGTCACCGGAAATATGAGTTCCCTCGAAGGGGAAGGTCGTGGATCCAGTGGAGACGAGGGCGATCTCAGTTCCGAAAACTTTGAGATCGAGTTGACCCTGACTGCCATGCAGAGTGAGACCAACCTGGTTCAGGAAATTGACGAGGCTCTGCAGCGTATCGACGATGGTTCATACGGAATCTGCGAAGACACCGGAGATCTGATTCCTGAAGCCAGATTGCAGGCGATTCCGTGGACCCGCCTTTGCGTTGAAGCACAGGCCCGCCGGGAAAGATCCTGAACTCTGGAGGGAGCCGGATGAACGAAGCAGTGGATCCTTCTGCCGTTGATCTTTCGGTGAGGATGACCGCTCCTTCAGGACCTCTCACCCTGACTCACCCGGTTCTTCCCGCTTCGGGGACCTTTGGTTATGGCGAGGAGTTCGAACCTTTCCTTCCCCCCGGTACCTTCAGTGCCATCGTTCCCAAATCGATTTCAGTCGAGCAAAGACCGGGGAATCCACCGCCAAGAGCCATCGAGACTCCGGCAGGTCTTCTCAATTCCATCGGTTTGCAGAATCCCGGTCTCGATCTTTTCATCAGTGACTATCTGCCCCGGTTACAACGATATGGTGTTCCCATCCTTGTCAATGTGGTGGGTAAAACCATTGAGGATTACTGTCAGGTTGTGGAAACCCTTGAGGGCAGGGATCTCGTCCTGGGTTACGAGCTCAATGTGTCCTGCCCCAACGTCAAGGAGGGGTTGCGATTCGGTCTCGACCCCGATGCGACAGGTGCCCTGATCAGCGCGGTCCGTGAAAAGACCGGCGGTGTGATCATGGCAAAACTGACTCCCAATGTGACCGACATCGCAGAGCATGCCGTGGCCGCTCAGCAAGCGGGGGCAGACGCGGTTTCAATGATCAATACGATTCGCGCCATGGCGGTCGACTGGCGCAAGGGCAAATCCCGGATTGGTACCGAGACCGGAGGCCTCTCCGGCCCCGCCATTCGACCTGTTGCCCTGAGGATGGTTTGGGAAGCAGCCCAGGCTGTGGATATTCCCGTCTGCGCCATCGGCGGAATTTCCAATGCGGAACACATTCTGGAGTTCGTCAGCGTTGGAGCATCCATGGTCCAGGTGGGAACTCACCTTTATCGGGAGCCCACCTGTCTCATCTCGATTCTGAGCGAGTTACGCGAATTGCTGGCTCAGGAGGGATATTCAAGCCTTGAAAGCCTTCGCGGTTCCTTCGGGAGTGCCCCAGATCGGTTGCCGGAAAGTTCCCGTCCAGTAGGCTAGTAAATCGGGATCAGGTAGCCACTGTCAGGAGGGCTGAAAAATGGGTCTCTTTGACAGCATCAAGGGCATCGTCGGCAAGATCGTGCCCTCTCGTAATGAAAAGATCATCAAGGATCTGCTACCGTTGGTCGCCAAGATCAACGACCTCGAACCGCGATTTGAAGCTTTCGGTGACGATCAACTGCGTGGGCTGACCGCGGACCTCCGTTCCCGCCTTGAAGCGGGCGAAGCCCTCGATGACCTTTTGCCGGAAGCTTACGCCGCCGTCCGTGAATCCTCTCGCCGAAATCTGAAGACCGGCACCGGTGTCGCCATGCGTCACTATGATGTGCAGTTGATCGGCGGAATCGTTCTCAATCACGGTGGAATTGCTGAAATGAGAACCGGAGAGGGAAAGACCCTCGTCGCGACCCTTCCGGCTTATCTGAACGCTCTGCCAGGCAAAGGTGTCCACGTCGTCACGGTGAACGACTACCTTGCGAAGCGTGACGCAGATTGGATGCGTCCGGTTTTTGAGGCTCTCGGGATGACGGTTGGAGCGATCCAGTCGAATATGCAGAGTCAAGAGCGGCTTGAGCAATATGGCTGCGACATCACTTACGGGACCAACAATGAGTTCGGCTTTGACTACCTGCGCGACAACATGAAAACCCGTCCTGAAGACCAGTGCCAAAAGCACCGCGCCTTTGCCATCATTGACGAGGTGGACTCGATCCTGATTGACGAGGCCCGGACGCCCCTGATCATTTCTGGTCCGGCGGAGAAATCGACAGACATTTACTACAATGCAGATCGTGCCGTGCGGAAGCTGGTGCGGGATCGTCACTTCGAGGTCAAGGAGAAGGAGCAGCAGGTCATCCTGACTGAAGAGGGGATCGAAGCAGCAGAAAAGCTGGTCGGAGTCGATTCCTTTTACTCTTTCGAGAACATGCATTGGCCCCATCACATCGAGCAGTCTCTCAAGGCGCACCACCTATATCGCAAGGATGTGGATTATGTCGTCAACGAGGGCAGTGTGGTCATCGTGGACGAGTTCACCGGAAGATTGATGGATGGCCGCCGCTGGTCTGACGGACTTCATCAGGCGGTGGAGGCGCGCGAAGGCCTCAAGATCAAGGATGAAAACCAGACCCTGGCAACCATCACGTTCCAGAATTTCTTCCGTCTCTACGACAAGATTTCGGGAATGACGGGAACGGCGATCACCGAGGCGGAAGAGTTCCGTGAGATCTACGGCCTTGAAGTGGTGATGATTCCAACCAACAAGCCGGTGGCCAGGGACGACCAGTCCGACATCGTGTATCGGACGACTCGTGAAAAGTGGAATGCGGTTGTCGACCGAATTGCCAATGAAAACCAGAGCGGGCGTCCTCTCCTCGTCGGAACAATATCCATCGAGGATTCGGAAGCGCTTTCTGCGGCCCTGACCCGTCGTGGTATCAAGCACAATGTGCTCAATGCGAAACACCACGAAAGGGAAGCAGAGATCATCTCTGAAGCGGGACAAATGGGTCGGGTGACGATTGCCACGAACATGGCTGGTCGCGGAACGGACATCGTTCTCGGGGATGGTGTCAAGGAAGCGGGCGGCCTGATGGTGATTGGTTCGGAGAGGCACGAGTCTCGCCGAATCGACAACCAGTTGCGAGGGCGTTGTGGTCGTCAGGGTGACCCGGGGGCAACACTCTTCTTCCTCTCGCTGGAGGATGACTTGATGCGCCTCTTCGCCAGTGATCGTGTCTCCGCCATGCTGAAAAGATTTGGTATGGATGAGGGTGTTGATATCTCACACCCGATGGTTTCCCGATCGATCGAGAAAGCCCAGAAAAAAGTCGAGGCGAGAAACTTTGAGATTCGAAAGAACCTTCTCGAATACGATCAGGTTATGGACAGTCAGCGGAAAGCGGTCTACCAGATCCGTGATCGCATCCTCGTTTCCGACCATCTTCAGGAGTTGATCGGAGATCAATTCGAGGATGTTCTGGAGGAGTACCACACCGGATTGCTTGATATTGAGGATCCGGACAAGCCGATTGCAGAAATGCTCTCAGAGCATATCGAGCAAAAGTACGGAGTTCTGATTCCAGCCACTGATCTCGAATCTGAAACTGCAGTGGACAAGGTCTGCGAAGGCTGGAAGCAGGAAGTCGAACAGAAGCGTGAGAGTGCCGGTGGAGATGATTTCGACCGTCTGCTTCATTACATTCTGTTGCGCTCTCTGGATGAAAAGTGGAAAGACCACCTTCATGCCATGGACCAGTTGCGAACGGGAGTGAGCATGCGCAGCTATGCGCAAGTGGACCCCAAGCTTGAGTACAAGCGTGAGGGATTCCGGATGTTCACGGGTATGTTGCACCAGTTCAAGGAAGACACCTCGGCCGTCATTTCGAGAATCCGCATCGAAAAGGTAGATGAGACCCGTCAGCAGGAGCAACTTGCGAGTACATGGAGTGGGGGCTCAGAGGGGGTCACCGCCGATGCCGCAAAGCAGCAGTTTGACTCCCATTCGCAGACGATGGACCAAGGCGTTTCGGGATCCCAAAAAACTGCCACCGTAGAGACGATTCGCAATGATCAGCCCAAAGTGGGTCGCAATGATCCCTGTCCCTGTGGCAGTGGCAAAAAGTTCAAGAAGTGTCACGGCAAACAATAGGATTGTCCCAGTGCTTCACGGTGGAATGCCGCCGGTAAGGCCATGATGTACCGATCTGCAACCAGCACACTCTCTCTTCGGTTACTGATCTGTTCCATTCTTCTGGATGTGTTTGTCATGGTGCCTCTGCTCGTCCTGGTATCCCCCTGGCTTCTATACAAGGTTTTTGCCGAGGGACGGGGTGTCGGAGATCTCAGGGAGAGAATTGGTCTTTGGCAAATATCCCTGCCGGTCAGGCCCAGAATCTGGATTCATGCGGCCAGTGTCGGAGAAGTCCACGCTGCGAGGCCACTGGTGGCAGAGTTGATGGCCCAGCACCCGGGCAAGGAATTCCTTCTGACGACGATGACCACTGGAGCCCGTGAGATGGCAAAGAAACTCCTGCCTGAGGTAGAAGTGCGATTGCTGCCCATCGATCTGGGCCACTTCATGTTCACCATGATCAGGAAGATGCGTCCTTCGATGCTGATTCTTGTCGAGCTGGAATACTGGCCACAAATGCTTCTTGCGTGCAAGGCCTATTCAATTCCAGTCACTGTGGTCAATGGCAGAATTTCGGATGCAGGATTGAAAAAATGGAAAACCTGGAATTCAGTACTGGGCTGGATGGCTCAAATTCCTGAACTGGTTTTGGCGAGAAGTGAAGAAGATGCCGATCGGTTTATTCAGATCGGTACCCCGGCTGAGAAGGTTCAGGTCACGGGAAATCTGAAGTACGACTTCGAATCTCTTTCCATACCGGGCCGGAGATTCAGTCCTGCAGATGGTTTTGTATGGATGGCGAGTTGCACCCATCCTGGTGAAGAGTCGATGGCGCTCGAAGTGCACCGGGAGATACTCCGGGATAACCCCCGTGCCCGTCTTGTCCTCGCCCCAAGGCACATCGAGAGAAGTGCTGAGATTCACAAGTCAGTGGAAGAGTGGGGTTGGTCTGCTGATGAATGGAGTGCATCAGGTACGGCCGGGGAATCTGAAGTTCTGATCGTGGACCAACTCGGTGTACTGATGGAAGCATACACCTATGCGGAGGTCGTGTTTGTTGGCGGCAGTCTGATTGACCGTGGTGGCCATAATTTTCTAGAGCCGGTCTTGTGCGGTTGTTTTACCAGCCATGGGCCTCATATCGGAAATTTCAGGGATATGAAGGCTCTGCTGAATCCTTTCGGGGTGGTGGATGAAGTCGCCGATTCGACGGATTTGACCGATTGGGTTCGTGAGAGAGCAAATTCGAGGGAAGCGATTCGTGGGCGTCAAAAGGCCGTCGAAACCGTGAAAAGTGCCCTTGGAGGGATTTCCTCAGCAACCGCAACTGCGTTGAAACCATGGATCGAATAATCCGGAGTCGGTTGGCTCAGGCCTTCTGATTGGCTAAATTGTCCCGATTAAACGAAAAAAATCGCGCCTTCAGCGCAGTTTTGAAAATCAGGCTGGGAGGAATCTGATGCTGATCGAAAATGCTTTTTTCACCTCTGAATCGGTGTCCTGTGGACACCCCGACAAGATGGCTGACCAGATCTCTGACGCCATTCTGGACGCCTATCTTGCTGGAGACCCTGCCAGCCGAGTTGCCTGTGAAACGATGATCACCACCGGATTGGTGGTGGTGGCAGGAGAGGTGACCAGTAACACCGTCGTCGACGTTCAGTCACTGGTGCGAGACAAGATTCGCGAGATCGGATACACCGATTCCGCAATGGGGTTCGACGCAGAAACCTGTTCTGTCATGGTCACTCTGGACAAACAGAGTCCCGATATCGCCATGGGTGTCGACCGCGAAGGTGCGGGTGACCAGGGGTTGATGTTTGGTTATGCCTGTGACGAGACTCCAGAATTGATGCCGATGGCCATCAGTCTTTCACACAAGTTGGTTGAAGAGCACAAGCGTCTTCGCGACGCCGGGGAGGCACCTTTTCTTCGGCCGGATGCCAAGAGTCAGGTGACAGTTGAATACGTGGATGGAAAACCGAGCCGTATCGACGCCGTCGTATTCTCGTCCCAGCACTCCGATGATGTCAGCAATGAAAAGTTGCATGAGTACATCAAGGAGCAGATCATTCACAAAATCATTCCGGCCAATCTGCTCGACGAAAAAACGAAGTACTGGATCAACCCGACCGGTCGTTTTGTGGTCGGTGGTCCGCAGGGAGACTGTGGTCTGACCGGACGCAAGATTATCGTCGACACCTACGGTGGCATGGGCCGCCATGGTGGTGGTGCTTTCAGTGGTAAAGACCCCTCGAAAGTGGATCGTTCTGCCTGCTACATGGCCCGTTACGTTGCCAAAAACATTGTCGCTGCCGGCCTTGCAAAGCGGTGTGAGGTTCAGTTGGCATACGCCATTGGTGTTGTCGAGCCGATGTCGGTTCTGGTGGATACCTTTGGAACCGGAACCGTTGCTGATACTGATCTGCAGAAAATGGTTACCGAGGTCTTCGACCTGACTCCTGCCGGGATCATCAACACTCTCGACCTGCGTCGTCCGATTTACGCACCGACTGCCGCCCATGGTCACTTTGGCCGTGAGGACGCGGGTTTCCCGTGGGAGCAGTGCACCAAAGTCGAGGAGTTGAAGAATCAGGCTGCGGGAGTGGCAGGCGCCTAAGCGAGACCCAGACGATCGACGTCTTCCTCGTCGAGACCCAGATGATGTCCAATCTCGTGGAGCAGGGTGATTTTCACCTGCTCCACGAGATTTTTCTTGTTTCGGGACATGCGTTCGAGATTTCTGCGGTAGATGCGGATGACTGCAGTGGTGGGCATTCCCTCCTGTGGGGAAAATCCACCTTGGGAATCATTGGCCACCGTTGAACCGCTGTAGAGACCCAAAGTATCGGGGCTGATCTGCCCAGCGGATTCCTGGATCATCGCCAGTTCGGGAAGGTCCTCGAGAATGATGGGAACCTCCTCCATTTCTTTGAGGATTTTCTCCGGTAACTCTCCCAGAACTGTTGCGACCAGTTCATGGGCTTCCTCAGATGAAATGGTGGGAATCGGCGGGTTGCCATCAGGATCGAGCTCGTTTGCCTTCGCAAAATGTTCGTCCGCGGATTCCGGATCGCCGAGGTGGTCGTGACAAAGACCGATGAAAAACTCCCGATCAGCCTCTTCGAGAGGGTCCGCGGGTTCCAGTGATAGAGTCAAAGCGAGTGCGCTTTGGGGGGCACCGGTGAGGTAGAGTGCCTCGACCTTGCGATGTCTGAGAATCTCTGCGAGTTCCTCGTCATAACCGGGAGCAGAAGTTCCCAACTTTTCAAGCTCTTGAATCCGTTGGAGCGCTTCGCGGGGTTGTCCTACTTCGAGCAGGGCGGTCACGATCAGAGTCAATGGATCCATTTCGGTGGCCCTGTTGGAGAGCTTTCCGATCAGTGCCATGCACCGATCGGTATCAAAATCTTCCAGAGCCTGCTTGAGTTCTTCGAGTAGCGAATCCATGTCCTTCATTGGTCAGAGATATCCTTCAGCCATTGGGCCAGTAAACCGACACTCTGGGTTCCGAGTGCATGACCTTCATCATGCCATTGAATTACAGCGTTGACTCCTGCTCTCTGGAGGATTTTTTGCGATTCTTCCACAGGCTCCGCTTTGGTCAGGGGGTCTTTTCGATCATGGAGAAAAAGAACCTGCAGTTGGGGGGAGGAAGCGAGTTCCGATTCAACAAATTCATGTTTCAGTCTTGCAGATGCGATGGTGCAACTGCGGAAGAGATTTGCGTGCCTGAGTGCCATGAAACCTGCGAGATAACCACCCTGACTGAAGCCGAGAAGATCCAGTGGCAAATCTGAAAGAGCAGCGTCCTGCCGGATTCCCAGCAGCAGATTCAACAAGTCTTTTTCCGATCTCTGCATCGATTCCATGAAGCCCGGCTGGTCTCCGGTGAAGATGTACCAGGCGTATCCCTGTCGAACACCGTGGCGACCACGAACTTCCAGAGGGTAGGGACCACTGGGAAGAATCAGCCCAATCCCCTGATCGAGAAGTGGGGACAGTTTTTCACCGAAGCGTTCGCCCTCTTGAGCCATACCATGCAACCCCAGCAACAAACTCCGTGGCTCACCTTTTGGAGGGATCCAATACCAGGGCGCATCGATGGTGAAGGAGCGGTAGTTACGAGAAGAGCTCAAAGGCCTCGGCCTCTCTTGATATTGACCGTTAAAAGCATGACAGTAGCGTATCCTCAGATGGGTCCCAGATCAGTTTTCTTTGCCCAAGATTGGCATACCCGGGCCCTATCTGTTGAGCCCTTCAAATGGAAATGGAAACCCGATGGCTGATTCTGCAGAGATTCCAATGAGACCCGGGCTGGGAGATCCTGCTCCGGATTTCGAAGCCCAAACCACCCATGGAATGATCCGTTTTTCTGAGTGGCAATCAGGGCGATGGGTCGTTCTGTTTTCCCACCCCGCAGATTTCACTCCGGTTTGCACGACAGAGTTTGTCGAATTTTGCAAGTTGTCGGATTTCATGGAAGAGAAGAAGGTTGCTCTTCTCGGCTGTTCTGTTGACAGCATCTATTCGCATATTGCCTGGGTACGGGATATTGAGAGTCGGTTTGAAGTCAAGGTGGGCTTCCCTGTGATCGCTGATCTTGATCAGGCGGTTTCGAGAAAGTTCGGGATGATTTCCGAACCGACTTCGGCAACGGCTCCGGTTCGTTCAGTGTTCTTTATTGATGGGACGGGAATCGTCAGGGCAGTGATCAGTTATCCTCCGGAGGTCGGCCGGTCATTTACTGAGATATGTCGTGTGATCGAAGCGCTTCAAGTGGTCGATGAAAAAGGAGTGGCCTGTCCGGCAAACTGGAAACAGGGTGATGCCGTCATCGTCCCGCCGCCAAAGACTACGAAAGAGGCGGAAGACCGTATGGAGGATCCTGCCCTCGACAAAACAGATTGGTACCTGGCCAGAAAAAAAATCGAGGACTGACCCCAAAGGTCAGCCCTCGATCTGATTTTGAAGTAACTGTCTGGATCAGGGGCAAGCAGAGAAGTCTGCGCAACCGAGTCCACCACTTCCAAGCGGATCACCACCACAGTTCGGGTAAGGCGAAGCGGGTGCGGAGCCATTCAGGAACTGGTGATTGATCAGGAAGATTGCATCTCCAATATCCACTTTCAGATCTGAATTGGCATCGGCACTGGAAGTGCAAGCGGGCTGAGTTCCGTCGGCGAAGAAGTAACCGATGAGGAAAATGGCGTCCGCGAGGTTCTCTGAACCATCCGAGTTGGCATCTCCACGGATGAACGGTGCAGAGTTGGTGAAGCAGATTTCTCCTTCCGAGAGATTCGGCAGGTTGCTGACACCGTTGATGGTGAGGATGTTGTTGATCGGAGGGGATCCCAGTCCATTGACCATGCTCACGGTACTGCATGATCCGACGAGGCTGTTGTCAGCGACACTCTCCAGCTGGAACTTGACCACAGAGTTACCGGTTCCCGGAGGCAGAGTATGCCCTGTGAACGGTGGGCTGAAGTCGAAGATGGCTGCACAGGCAGCCCAACCTATTCCACCACCCATTTCATCCTCGTTGGTGTACGTGAAGAACTCGACGGAATCAGGGGAAAGGATGGATTCAACATCCGTGCCATTGGTATGAGTGTTCACAAACGTGAACAGGTTCGCATCCCATGTAATGGCACATTGGTATCCCTGAACCTCAGACTGATTGTCGAGTCGGATCACCACGTCGACCATGGAACCGGGAATGGTGGCAGCAGAGTCGACATTGAAAGAGTTTTGCCCCTGAGCGATCAGGGGGAAACAGAGAAAAACGGTCAGCAGTAAAACTGTTGAGCGCATGAGACACCTCCTCAAGAGGGATGGGGAATCTCCCGGTCAGGTGCTTCTACCCGGGAAAAATGTCAAAAATTTCAGGATCAGCGTTACTGATTCGGATCAGCAACCGCTGGCAAGAATGCAATCAAGATTGTCGTCAGTCGGGTCGGGCCCGCAGTTTTGGGGACCAGGTGCGGAAGGGGTGGGACCACTGACAAACAGGTAGTTCAAAAGGTAAATGGTGTCGGAAATGTCGAGGGAACCATCGTCATTCATGTCGGCGGAGTCCAGGCAGCTTGGCTGCTGTCCTCCTGCAAAGAGATAGTTCACCACAAACAGGGCGTCCGCCAGATCCACTCCGCTGTCACCATTGGTGTTTCCGCGACGGAATCCTGGGGTGCTGTCGAACTCGATCACACCGTCGATTGTGATCGGTGAAATCGACAGGCCGTCGAAGATGACGTAGTTGACCGCAGGTCCGGGAACGCAGTTGGGGTCTGCGGCGGGACAAGAGGGCAGGTTGTAGGAGTCATCGAGAGCAATGGTAGTTGTCGATCCCAACTGGGCGCTGGGAGAAACCGCAAATTCCAGTTGTAACAGCGACTGGTCTGTCCCTGCTGGCAACACCTGACCACTGAAAGGCGGCAGGAAGTCAAAGATGGCTGCAAAGGTCGCGAGCCCGACACCCGGCGCAACATTGGGGTCCATCGCAGGGTAGAAAAGCTCGATACCGTTGAATGCCCCGGGTCCGCCGGGGAAGACTGCGTCAGAGGTCAATCCGGAGAAATAGCCGAAGTCACTGGAGGGCTCGATGTGGGTCAAGAGAGTGTTGTCGTAGGAGATGGCAATCTGATATCCCTGAATGGGGTCGACATGCTCGTACTTGAGAACAGCAGTGACCGTTCCACCGGGTGCTGCAAGCAACGGATCAAAACTCAGAATGTGCTGATTGTTCACCGTGAAGCTACCGTCGTTGAGGATTGGAACGATGGTGAAGCCTCCGGCAGAAAGTACGTTGTCAATTCCCGGATCTCCAAGGCCGTCGACCAACTGCAACGGCAATGTTCCGGGAAGAGCCTCGTTGCTGACTGAGAATGTCAGACGCATCAGTGTTTGAGGAATCGCAGGGGAAGCGTCCAGTGCTGGAGGGGCTTGACCGAGACTGCCATAACCAAAAATCACACCGGCAGTCATCGTTCCATTGTTGGAATCGATCTGGATTCCTGCGAAGTCAGGCTGGTTTCCGGAAAGAAGGTCGAGCACGGCGGTGTCCGTAAAGTCTGCACCGGTCAGAACAAGTTCCGGAATCGGGTATTGAACACCCAGTGCAAATCCTTCGATTGGCTCATCGTTGGTAGCAGAGATGAAGCAGTGGACTCCGCTTTCACCTGCATTAGCACTGACATTGGAGATGTTCAGACTGTTCTCTGCCCTCATCTCACCAAACGGGAGAATCAGAAGCGTCAACATGAAGAAGAGCTGCGACTTTTGGAAGTGCATTGGAATCGGACTCCTCCTGAAGAACAGGCCTGGGGATCATTTTGAATCAATGATTCATGGTCCAATGATTCATGGTCGGTGGGGGGGCTGGAATCCTCAAAAGCAGCAGATTCCTTCAAGACCACAATCATTCACCAAGACCCATATTACCACCCCGGTGACACCCATCCACATCCGGAGGGGACTCTGGTAGGCCCGATAGTTGCCTTGCCCCAAATCCGGTAAAAATTGGGCCCCGGAGTTTCCCCCGAGGCCCAAAACTCATTACGAGCGATTTGGATATATTTTCAGATCGACGCTTTACTGGTCATCTCCATCGCCATCACAGCCCAGTCCGTCCCCGTTGGTCGGGTCGATTCCCATGTCCGGGAAGGGAGCGGGCGGAGGTGATCCACCAGCGAACTGGTAGGTGAAGACGTAAACTGCGTCCCCAATACCGATACCAGGACTAGTTGGAGTAGCACTGTCATCGATGTCACAGGCGTCAAGGCAGGGGCCGGAGTTGCCGCCCACGGGCTGTCCCTGGAAGAGGTAAGCCAGAATGGCAATGCCGTCTGCGATATCGACGAAACTGTCGCGGTTACAGTCACCACGAACGAAGGGATTGAAGTCGACCAGCTCGATAGAACCGTCAACCAGATTGGGTGTTTCACTGTAGCTTCCGTCGACAATCCTGTTGGTGATCGGCGGAGATCCGGAGGAAGGAATGAAGCCGACAGGCGAAATCAGGGGAGCCGGCTGGCCACCCAGATCATTGGCAACGTCAAACGCAAGGCTGAGGACTTGCTGATCGTCGCCCACCGGGATTTCCACCGAAAGGCTGAAACTCATCACGAGACCGACACCCAGAGTGCCAGGCTCAGCGGTACCGGAAACTTCGACAAAGTCCGCATCGGCAGCAGTACCAGCGGCAGAAGCACCCGCAAAAGTAAGCAGGCTCTGATCATAGCCGACGGCGATGGAAAGCCCATCGATGGGGCGCTCTGTCGTCAGGGAGACGGGCAACTCGGCGGTCTGGCCGACGACGCCCATTCCCGAACCCAGAGTCAGGAAGTTGGGACTGAGAATCTCGATGGTCGAATCCTGCTTGGTGGGAATGACGCTCTCACTGTCGATCACCAGTACGGTGGTCACGAGAGGTGTTCCGTATGAGCAGAACTGCAACTGGGAAGAACTTCCCACTTCTCCGAGGACGCTGTAGTCAATCGTGAGCATCTCGAAGTCCGTGACCTCGGTCAGAGTTGCGCAGCCGGTGAAGCAAATCACCACACCCTGAGTCACCCCTTGATCGGTGAGGTTCATCGTCTCGAAGTCAGGAGCAGCACCATTTTTGACAGTCGCCGCATCGGCCCCGAGTGCGGAGCTGACAGGGATCAGGGAACCAGGATCATTACAGACTCCCAGGCTCCAGCCCTGAATCGCACCAGGCTGGGAATTATCCAAAAGGATGGATTGGGTCAGAGAACCGCCGCCAAATGCCTGACCGTCAGACATTTTGACCAAGAGGTCAGGGTCTTGCGCATGGGCAAAGCCTGACAGCATTACCGTGGTCAGTAGAAAAGCGATACAGGCTTTTCCAGGTTTCGTGAGATTGAACATCTCGTTGTCCTTCCTCGCCACCGACTTCCGTGTCAGTGAGCTCGTAATAGAGTTTCCCCCCCCAAACGGGGGAAGTGTTTGTTCGTTGACTTTAGGGCTGTCCCGCACAGCCGGTGTCATTGCTGTCGCACACTGGTAATTCGTCGTCGGTGGGATCGGGGCCATTGTCGAACGGTCCCGGATCCGGTGGAGTCGGGCCGAACTTGAAGAGCCAGTTCATCACGTAGACAGAATCTGCAAGGTTGATCAGTCCATCGTCATTTCCGTCACAGGCATCTGCACAAAGGATGGGCAGCCCCTGAAACTGTGAAGCGATGATGGTGGCGGCATCCGCAAGGTCGACTTTGTCGTCACTGTTGCAGTCTCCGCGCTGGAAAATTTCCTCCGGAACTACGGTGATACCCGTATTGATTCGCTCGTAGTCCTGTACCGACTGGTAGTCGATAACCACGTTGTTGTAGAGGAACACGGTACCGAGACCGTTGATGTTGTCGCAGAAGTAGATCTCCTGCAGTTGATTGCATTCGGCACTCTCGTCGACCGTAACCTGAATCGAACCCACCAGAAGATCTTCTGATGTAGGAGGCAGGGTCTGACCTTCAAATGGTGGCAAAGCATCCAGAAGGATCGCCAGAATCAGCTCACCTGTTTCACCGTCGGAGCAATCGTCGTCAACCTGGTGATTGAGGTACTCAGCGCCTGTCTCCTCAACGATAGAGCCGTCAAGGCTGAAGGTGCCATCCACGATGGTCAGGTCACAGTCGTAACAGATGGTCACTGTGAAACCCTGAATCTCATCGTCGGGGTCGCTGTAGTAAATGTTGAGGGTTCCCGTTTGCCCTGCGTAAGCGTAGTTGCCTACGGCTCCATCGAAGACTGCTTCTGCGGTCATGATTGTATTGTGCTCAGGGGGCGGTTCTACGGCGATACAGGTTAAGGTACCTGCCTGCAATGAAGGATTCAGGGACAGACCCTCGACCACGATGACATTCTCCAGCGGAGGTTCACCGATGTAGTTGTTGATGGGGGTCAAGGGTGTGGCCAGATCTGCCTCCGGGAGGAAGATCGGGTTGTTGCAGCTGTAACGGTAGATGGCGATCGGCTGTTCATTGCCAACCGGGATCACCTGGCCGTCGAAGGGTGGCATGAAGTCGAGAACGACTCCGATGGTTCCGCCGTCTGCGTAAAGATTGGCCACCTCGAACTCGGATCCAACACTTTCAGTGATGGTTCCTTCAATGGTGATTTCTTCAAGGGTCAGTTCGTCTGGACCATGGGCGACAGCGATCACAAAGCCTTGAACCGGACCAGTGCTGTTTGAAAGCAGAATCGGTACATCGACAACTGCAGATCCGTTGGCGAGGACACTCGTGGAGCCCACGCTGATACTGTCAGGTGGCGGAGGCGTCAGGGTGACAGTGCCGCTATTGAGGCTCAGTCCGTCAATGGCACCAATCGAAAGCCCGCCCTGAACGATAATGTTGTCGAGGGGTGGAGAATTAAAGACTCCATCCACAAAATTCAATGTGGTCGTCAGGTTACTGGTGGCGACAGTAGCGGGCGTGAAGGAGAGCACACCGACGGAACTTTGACCCGGTGGGATCACCTGCCCGTCGAATGGACTTTGCGCATCGAGCACCACACCCAGGGTCATCCCCTCGGTGAGCACTTCCGCTGCGATCAACTCCGCCCCGATGCTTTCCACATCAGACCCTTCCACGCTGACGTTGGTGGCCGTGAGCACGCTGGGGTCGAACCCGATGGCCAGGACATAGCCCTGGGTATCGCCCGTGCTTTGGAGGACCACCTCCGTGTTGAATGCTGATAGCCCCTGAGTCGTGGCATCCGCGATGGTGAGGGATTGTTGACCCATGACCGGACTGGTCATGAATACACACAGACACACCGCCGCGAATACCTGCTGGATGCAGGTACCCATCATCTTCATCTCCTCTGCTTGCCTCCTGGGAGGCCCCCGCATGAATATCTTCCCCCTTGTGTCAGGTAATCTGGCACAAGACTCTTCCCCACCATGCTTGCTTGCGGTGCAAGTCGGGCGGTGTCTCTCGGCAAGAGAGATATACAAAGTTTATTAACAGAGGGGTCTATGTCAACTTTTGGTTGATTAACAACCGAGGTTGTCGAGGAAGGTGGGATCTTCTCCCGGGAGTGGGAATGGAATGGGAGGTGGGGCAGATCCGGCGAAGAGATAGAGCAATGTGTACAACGGATCAGAGATGTCCAACCTGCCATCGTCGTTGGCGTCGACCGCATCCATGCAGGAAGGAGTCGCGCCTCCGGAATAGAGCCAGGTGGCAGTGTAAATGGCGTCGGCGAGGTTGACGATGTTGTTACTGTCCGAATCTCCCCGCAGGAAATCAGGGCCGTCACTGACGAGGATCAGTTTATAGAGAGAACTGGTCGCATTTCCGGCGACGATGACGGTGCTTCCGATGTCTTCGAGACCGGTCCATGAATTATTGAGCAACTGGAGAGATTGACCAATCGCTCCCATGGGCATGCTGTATGAGAGGGGGAATCCGAAAGAGGTCAGCTGGCTGACACTGGATCCGATTCCTGCTGCATCGATTCCCATGAGCAGGGTTCCGTCTTCAAGGCAAGCCATGCCATTACTGAGAACCAGTCCGGAAGTCTGGGGAGGAGAGATGGTGCCCAGAGGATTTCCTTCGAGGCCATCCGCTGCCTCCATGCGCAAGACCTCTGCATCGGGGCTGCCGGTATTGCGAAACAGAAGCCAGTCATCTGTGGAGGAGTCGTAGGAAATCGAGGTAATTTCAGAACTGGAGCTGGGGAATGAAGACAGGGGAGTGCCGGTCGTCGGATCGACAAAAGTGACCAGGCTGCTGGATGCCCTGCTGACCAAAAGAACATCGAGGAGGGTGTTGTAGCCGATTCCACGAAGATTGGCGAGTCCGGTGTCGAACACGCGTTTTTGCACCAGATCAGAACTGAAGACACGGATTTCACTGGAGAAACTGTCGGTCACATAGAGATCATCCTGCTCAGGATCGTAGGCCAGGTCTCTGGGATAAAACCCGGGGATAGAGAGAACCTGTGAAAGCCCTCCCGCAGCATTGCTGAGGGAAATCGAGGAGGTCGCGAGGTTGGACCCGACGACGCCCTGAACCTGATACAGGATATCGGCTTCAGCGGGCGGTGAATTGTCGGTCCAGTTATTTGCAGATCCACTGATGGTGTCGATGATGGCGCCGTTACGGGTAATGCGGATTGAGTTGTATATGCCGTTGGTACCCGGACCGCAGTTACGCCAGTCGAGTGTCAGGCTTCCTTCTCCATCGACGAACCCCTGCAGGTCAGCTACGGCCAGCAGGCTGTTTTGAATCGAGTTGACCTGATAAACCGTGCAACAGGTTGTGATGTAGGTGGAAGAGCCACTGACGGCCATTCCCATGAGAGAATCTTCCGATTCAATTTGATTCAGATCGACCTGATAGCAGGAGGCTGCCCCGGTCGTGAGATTGACACTGCGGATTTCAGAAATTCCGGCGTCAAAAACATCGCCGTATGTGAAGTCGAGCACTGCCTGGCCGTTATCGAAACGAATATCGAGGCCTGAACTGTAACGGACCGACGAACCGGGAAGTGGGAGTGTCGAGAGAATGGAGCCGTCGAGGGGGTCAATTTCAAGAGCCGTGTTGTCCTGTGTATTCAGGGTCCAGAGGTGACCGTCCAACGGGTTGAGAGTGAGGCCGGTCAGGGTTGTGGAAGCCTGAATACTGACTGGCGCACCCAGTTGGTTGCCGGCGGGGTCCATCTCGGAGAGTTCCAGGCCGGTCGAGTTGAGGATCCAGAAGGTGTCTGTAGCAGCGGAGTAACTGATTCCCGAGCACTGGGGCTGGAAGAGTGGAGCCTGCGCTGCACCCACCGGATGGTCGATCATGTTGGTCAGGGCAAGGGTTCCAGCGGTGGTGTAGACACAAATTTTACCGCTGGTGGCATCGATGCCCCAGACGCTTCCATCGGAGGTGCGAACTGTCAAATCAGTGCTTTTCGGGTTGGTACCACAGGCCGTGGTTTGCTGAAGAATCGTACCATTCTGTGCATGAGAAGGGGTGGCGGGGATCAAAAGGATGAGCCAAACCAGAGAAGTCAGGGTACCGGTAATCATGACTGATCGACGTCTTGATCCGAATTGCATCTCTGACATGCTCTTGCCTCTCATGAAGTGGGGGCCGGGGGTCTCAGAAGCCCCGGAATTCAGGTCACGGACCCCAAGGCGGGGGAAGTCCGGTAGCAGTCCTGAAGCCTGAATATTCCATCGAGACTTTCAGAACATACATCCCTGAATGTAAACCTCATTGTATCGATCCTGAAGAGGCAGGCAAGGGTGCTAGGGGTAGATCCGATAAAGCATGCGCGGAAAGGGGATACATTCCCTGACATGCTCAATCCCCGCCAGCCAGCAGACCGTTCTCTCGACGCCAAGGCCAAAGCCTCCGTGGGGAACAGACCCATAGCGACGCAAATCCAGATACCAGGCAAAATCTTCCGGGTCGAGCTCATGTTCATTGATTCGACCCAGGAGGGTATCGAGGCATTCTTCCCTCTGGCCACCACCGATGATTTCGCCATATCCCTCGGGTGCGATGACATCGACGCCCAGCGCCACTCTGGAATCCTGAGGGTCGCGTTTCATATAGAACGCTTTGACCGCTTCGGGGTAACGGTGAACCAGCACCGGGGTGTCATACCAGGAAGAAATCTTGGTCTCGTCAGGTGCTCCGAGGTCGCCACCCCACTCAAAGGTGTGACCTTCATCATTCAGTCGCTCGACTGCCTCCGAATAGGAGATCCTCGGGAAGGGTGCGAGAGCTTTGCGCAGTTGATCTGTATCGCGTTCGAGAACTTCCAGATCTGCCTGACAGTTCTCAAGCACGTTGGCGGCGATTTTCTGGAGCATCGCCTCAGCCAGATCCATGACTTCATCGATCCCGGCAAATGCCATCTCCGGCTCAAACATCCAGAATTCGGTCAGATGCCGTCGGGTCTTTGATTTTTCAGCTCTGAATGTGGGACCCAGACAGTAGACATCTCCCAACGCCATCGCTGCAGCTTCCATGTAAAGCTGGCCACTCTGGGTCAGATAAGCCTTTTCATCGTCAAAGTAGTCGACTTCAAAGAGCGTACTGGTGCCTTCGCAGGAGTTGGGTGTGAAGACGGGGGCGTCGATGCAGTGGAATCCACGCTCATGCATGTCATCACGAATCGTCTTCAGCACTTCATTCCGGATGTGCATGATGGCGACCTGTTTTTTGGATCGCAGCCAAAGGTGACGGTGGGAGAGAAGGAAATCAGGGCCATGCTCCTGTTTGGAGATGGGGTACTCTTCCGCTTCGCTGATGACATCCACCGCGGTGGCGTGAATTTCTACTCCACCGGGGGAGCGCTCATCGGCGTTGGCCTTGCCCCGGATTTCGATGGCAGATTCGTAGGGGATCTTGCCGATGGCCTCAAAGGCCTCTTCATCCATTTCTGCTTTGGTAACGATGCATTGGACGATGCCGGATCCGTCTCTCAAAAGAACGAAGTGAAACTTCTTGGATGACCGGCGGTTGTAAAGCCAGCCTTTGAGGGTGACGTCTTCATCGGTGTGGTTCAGCAGGTCCTTGACGCGTGTTCTCGACATCTTCCGGTTCCTTCCGGGTTTCTGTTTACCACCCCGATGGTGCCGTCAGATGACGGTGAATCAAGTTGATCCCGGCGAGCTAATCAGAAGAAGTGTGATACCAGCCGCCCTCAAGCAGGAAATCTCTGAGGATTTCAGGAATTCCAGGGTGTTCGGCGATCACTGATCGAGGTTCTTCTGATTGGGCCAATCGAGCGCGGATTTCACTGGAAGAGATCTCTCCTGAAGCGGGTGGCAACTGCCAGCGCAGAAACTGCTGCCAGCGCACTTCGTCGATAAAGGGAAAATCCTCTCTGTCCAGAGCGGTATTCTCTGTGGTTCCAGCCACCACTCCCGGTCGGGGAGCGACCACGGGGATCACCATTTGCCACAGTTCTTCTGCAGATTTCCACTGGGCGATCTTGTCGGCATTGTCGGCGCCAACGATCCATAACAGGGGTGTGTCACCAAAACGTTGTGACAGACTGCGAACGGTATCCACCGTGTAGGAGGGCCCCTGACGCTGGAACTCGACGTCATCCACGGTAAAGCCATCGATTTCAGCGCAGATC
>JACETR010000047.1 GCA_013911165.1 Planctomycetota bacterium
GCAGTGAATTGCATTGGTCGTAGTAGGCCATCAATGCCTGCAATGTCGTCCGGATATCATTGAAGTCGATTTCCATCGCATGCAGTGAACGGCCGGAGGTCTGAATGTGATACTTCAGTTTCTGACTGCGCTCATTGGCTCCATACAGGTCACGCATGATCACAGCCCAGAGGCGACGGGCCACCCTGCCCAGTACCGAGTACTCTGCATCGAGACCGTTGGAGAAGAAGAAGGACAGATTTCGTGCAAAATCGTCCACGTCCATTCCCCGTGACCGGTAGTACTCGATGTAGGTCAGACCGTTGGCGAGAGTAAATGCCAACTGGGTGATGGGATTGGCTCCTGCTTCAGCGATGTGGTAACCACTGATCGAAACCGAGTAGTAGTTACGCACTTTTTCATCGATGAAGAACTGTTGAATATCCCCCATCATTCTCAATGCGAAATCGATACTGAAGATACAGGTGTTTTGCGCCTGGTCCTCCTTGAGGATGTCCGCCTGAACTGTTCCACGGACATTCTGAAGAACGAATTGCTCGATCTCCTCCATGGCTTGCTGGTCAGGCTCTGAGCCTTTCTCCTGACGGTACTTCTCCACTTGCTGATCGATGGCCGTATTGAAGAACATTGCCAGAATCATCGGAGCAGGTCCGTTAATGGTCATCGAGACGGAAGTACTCGGCGCACAGAGATCAAATCCGTCATAGAGTTTCTTCATGTCATCAAGGGTGCAAATGCTGACTCCGCTTTCGCCGACTTTTCCATAAATATCCGGACGGCGATCCGGATCTTCTCCGTAAAGCGTTACCGAATCAAAAGCGGTCGAAAGACGATGGACGTCCTCTCCCTTGCAGAGATAGTGGAATCGGGCATTGGTTTTTTCAGGTGGCCCTTCGCCGGCAAACATCCTTTTTGGATGCTCGTCTCTTCTACGGAAGGGGAAAACTCCAGCCGTATAGGGGAAATGCCCAGGGAGGTTTTCCAACATCAACCAACGGGTGATATCCCCACGTCCTTCGATTTTGGGCAAAGAAACTCTCGATAACTGCGTTCCTGCCAAAGTTTCGACATGCAGAGGCTCCCGAATCTCCCGGTCACGAATTTTGAAAATCAACTCTGATCCGGAATAGGCTTCTTTCATCTCTGACCACTGCTCAAGAAGGTGTCGAATCTTTGTCGGCAGATCCGCTTCCAGAGACCGGGCCATTTCCTTCAGGGGTTGCGACTGATCTTCTCCCAACAACTGGGCACTTCGGTCGAGAGATTCGATGTCAGTGACCTTCTCGGAGTGCTGTCGAACGTTTTTGTGGTACTCCTGCACCGTCTGGATGATATCGAGAAGATACCCGCTGCGGTCAGCAGGGATCACCGCTGGGCGGTCATCGCCTGAGACACTGAGTCTTGAAGAGGGAACTTGCCAACTGCTCTCCGATTTCCCCAGGTGTTCGAGGAGGTAACGGTAGAAAGTCTCCACCCCTGCATCGTTGAAATGGCTGGCAACAGTGCCAAAGATCGGCAAATCGTCATCAGCGATTTCATGATCAAAGATTTTACGGCTTCTGCGATACTGCTTGCGGATATCACGAATGGCGTCCCGTGCTCCCGCACGATCGGACTTGTTGAGAACGATGGCGTCGGCGTAATCGATCATGTCAATCTTCTCGAGCTGACTGGCCGCACCATATTCGGGAGTCATGACATAGACAGAGAGGTCTGCAAGATCTGTCACCCTGCTGTCACCCTGGCCGATTCCGGAAGTTTCCAACAACACCAGATCAAACTCATCCTGGCTGACTTCGCGAATCGCCCCCCGGATTGCCTCGGGGACCTCGACACCGCTTGAACGGGTCGCCAATGACCTCACGTAGGCTCTCGGGTGATCGCAACTGTTGATGCGAATGCGGTCTCCCAGCAGGGCACCGCCAGTGCGGCGCTTGGTGGGATCGACACTGACGATGGCAAACCGGCGATCAGGGAAGTCCTGCAGAAAACGCCGCAACAGCTCATCGGTGAGTGAGGACTTTCCAGCCCCCCCTGTTCCAGTGAGGCCAATCACAGGGATCTTTTTTTCCCCGGAAACTTCTGATTCACCCAATTCGATTCGGGTAATTCTCTGTGGAAGTCTCTCGCCCCTGACGGGATTGCCGTTCAGGTTTCCACAACGGGCAACCATATCTTCGGCCATTCCCTCGAGCCCCAGATCACGTCCTTCTTCGGGGGAATAGATCCGTTCAATCCCATAGGCATGCAAAGCATCGATCTCTGCGGGAACGATGACACCGCCACCACCACCAAACAGTTTGATCCAGGGAGCGCCTTTTTCTTGCAGGAGGTCATACATGAATCGGAAAAATTCATTGTGGCCGCCCTGATAGGAAGAGACGGCGATACCATCGGCGTCCTCCTGAATGGCAGTGGTCACAATTTCCTCTGCGCTTCGGTTGTGACCCAAATGGATCACCTCCGCGCCTTGATCCTGTAGAACACGGCGAATGATATTGATGGATGCATCGTGACCGTCGAAAAGACTGGCTGCCGTGACGAATCGGGCGGGACGCATGGCTCCTCCTGGTCCTTCTCTGGGCGAAACTGCAGAAATCCGGCGGATTCCTGAACTTCTATCATCAAAGGTGGAGCCCGGAAGTTCAAGTCGAGCCGAGGGGGAATTCGCAGAAGAGTGGCCGCTCAGACCCGAAAAAAGGGCTAATTCAGGATTCGTTGCGCTCTTCGTGGCGTGAACCGTTGTAACCGAGAATCTTGACCTTGTTCTCGATCTGCGTTTTCAGATGCACCGGCCTGCCCCAGAGCTTCTCCAGATTCTCGAGGGTTCGCCTCGCATAATCCATTTTCAGTGGAGTTCCGGTCCAATGATGCTCCAGCAACAACTCACCCCGATTGCCGTAGTTCCCGTCGGTCACTTCGATCTGGGGACGGCCGGAATTAGCCAACTGATCAAGAAGGCGATTTTTTACATCTCGGAAATCGCGACTTTCCATCACGTACTGTGATTGGGATCGATCGAATTTGTAGGTGTAGAGGTTTTGACGAACTGCGAAGTCCTCAGTCATGAATTCATCGATGAATGTGATGTCATTATGAGTCGACCTCACCGAGTAGATCTTTTCCAGTCCCTTGTTGTGACCCAGATCCCAGTCATTACGACCATGCACATCTTCACAGGACTCCCACTCGCTGCCGTACTGTCCTGCATCCCAGCGTCTCTCGATATCACGGAACAACTCAATCCCCAGTTTATAGGGATTCAGTTTGCCTGACCCTCCACCCATGGTTCCAGCATGGTGATCGGCATAATCAATCAACTCACTCGCATCGAGGATGCCACCGGTCATGATTCGGCTATGCCAGAAAGATGCCCAGCCCTCATTCATGATCTTGGTCATTCCCTGGGGGGCGAAGTAATAGGCTTCATCCCTGACGATGGAAAGCACGTCTCGCTGCCATGATTGCAGACGTCCGTGGTGCAAGAGGAAGAGCAGCACATCCTTTTGAGGATCCTGGGGAAAACGTTCCGTCTGCTCAATCTTGTCGAGAATCTCCTGCTTTTCCTGCTCGATGACATCCGGAGGATTGATGAAATCCTCCATGTAAGAACGGGTTGGGATTCTGTTGCCCTGGGCTTCCTGTCGCTCTTTCGCTCTTTGCTCTTCCGTCACATTTTCTTTCTGGGAAAAATACGGAGAGTGGATATCGAGGAGATTTTCCACGGATAAACAGACGTCGATGAATTGCTCAACCACGTCTTTACCGTGCTCGTCGATATAGCGATTGATTCTGACAGCATGATTCGAAATGGTGTCGACCATTTTGCGATCGGTCTTGCCGAACCAGGCATTATTTTTGAAGAAGTCGCTGTGCCCATAGACGTGTGACATCACCAGTTTCTGATCCACCAGTGGATTACACCGCATGAGGTAGGCATAGCAGGGATCATTATTGATCACCAACTCATAGATCTTCGCCATCCCGTAGGAGTATTGTTTTTGCAACTCCTCGAACTGCATCCCCCATCTCCAATGGGGATAGCGAACCGGGAAACCTCCGTAGGCAGCGATCATGTTCATTTCGTCGTAGTCGACCATCTCAAAGAGGACCTCAAAGAAATCCAGCCCTGAATCAACGGCGACCTGACGAATGGTATCTTTCCACTCGACCAACTCGGGAGTCAGATCACGATCATGAAACATGTCAGTGTCCCTTCCCAAGGAAAGTCTTAATGGACGGCAAAATCTCATCTCGCGAGTTAATCTCTGACAAGAGGACTTTTTCGTGCTCTTGGTAAGCTTGGCGCAGATCCTTAATGAATTGCCCACTTCCATAGGCACTCTTCACCTGGCCATAGCAGAAAACATTGACCGCTGGCAACAACTCATTGTTGAGAAGGTCGAGGCAATGCGTGGTGTCATCACCACCCCAGTTGTCGCCATCGGAAAAATGAAACAGATAAATATTCCACTCTTCCGGTGAGAACTCTTTTTGAATCAGATCCCTTGCAAGGTTGTATGCACTGGAGATCTTCGTTCCACCCGACTCGCGGATGTGAAAGAAAGTATGAGCATCGACCACCTTGGCTTTTGCATCGTGAATGATGTATCGAGTCTCCAGGTTTTCGTACTGACTCCGCAGCCATGTATCGAGCCAGAAGGATTCGATTCTGACGATCTCCTTCTGCTCATTCCCCATCGAACCAGACACATCCATCATGTAGAGGATGACCGCATTTGATTGAGGAACTTTTGAGGTATTCCAGGATCGATATCGACGATCTTCCCTGTGAGGAGTCACCACCGGGTTCTCTTTATTGTAGGAACCGGAGGAAATTTGCCTGCGCAAAGCCTGCTTGAAAGTTCTGCGGAAGTGCCTCAGGGACTCAGGGCCATTACGGGTGATTCCGGTGTACTTGTCTTTTTCCACAAGAATGCTGCTCGAGCCTCTCGGCTCGATGTTGGGAAGTTCCAGCTCTTCTCCGAGAATCTCGGCCAACTCCTCGAGGTTGACGTCCACTTCAAGGACGTGTTCCCCCGGCTGGTCTCCCGCTTCCGGGCCCGGCTCCGCCTGCTCAGCACCGAGGGGATCCCCCTCGTCACCTTCTCCTTGCCCCACACCGCCCTGGTCAGCCTGACCAAACCGGAAATTGGGCAAATCGATTTGCGGCAGGGGCACGCTGACCGATTTCTTGCCCTGTCGGGCGATCAGCTCTCCCTGAGAAACGTACTGTTTCAGATTCTCCCTGATTTTACCGCGGACAATCTTCCGAAAACGATTGGCATCAGGATCGATCTTGCGCATGTGCATGACCTCTCATGATCAGGTTGCGTTTTTGGAATCACCCCGGGCAAAGATACTGGAAACGTAATTCAGTACATCTGTTGCACTGTCTTCGTTGTATCCGTACTGCTCAATCAATCGGGTCTTGACCACATCAATCTTGGCCTGAGACTCTTTGTCCACCACGTCGGAAACCAGTGAGGTCAACTTGATGGTGTCTTTCTTGTCTTCAAAGAGCTTCATCTCCAGGGCCCGCTGAAGTCGCGCATTGGTGGAGTAGTCGAACTGTTTGTTCTCAACAGCCAACGCACCAATGTAGTTCATGATTTCCCTGCGGAAATCATCCTTTCGACTATCGGGGATGTCGATTTTTTCTTCGATGGATCGGAGCAATCTTTCGTCCGGATCCTCTGATTGACCCGTGTAGGGATTCCTGACCTTTTCACGCTGGGTGTAGGCCTTGACGTTATCGATGTAGTTGGAACAGAGCTTCTGAATGGCTTCTTCATCTGCACTGATCGCACGCTGGACTTCATTCTTGACGATGTCTTCGTACTCGCCCTTGACCACAGAGAGCAACTCCCTGTAACGCTGGCGAACCTCTTCAGAAGAAATGAGGCTGTGGTGCTTCAAACCCTCATCGATCTCATTGAGAACCATGAAAGGATTCACGTAGTTGTAATCTGAAACGAGAGCATTTGAGATCTTGTCCTGAATGTAACGGGGTGAAATACCTTCAAGTCCCTCGCGGTGCGCTTCGTCACGAAGTTCCTTGACGTTTTCTTCCGTGAATCCGGACATGGTCTTGCCGTCGTAAAGTTTCATCTTCTGGGCAAGAGTGATCTGGGCATTTTTCGGCTCCTCAAGACGTGTGAGCACAGACCACATGGCGCACACCTCGAGAGTGTGGGGAGCCACATGCTGCTGGATCGCTTTTGTGGAGTAATCCTTGCGGTAAATGCTGACTTCGTCCTGCAACGTCGTGTTGTAGGGGATGTCGATCTTGACGGTTCGGTCCCTGAATGCCTCCATCAGCTCATTGCTTTGCAGCTTGCGGTATTCAGGCTCATTGGTATGACCAATGATGACCTCGTCGATGGCAGTCTGGGCAAAACGCTTCGGTTTGATCGACTGCTCCTGGCTGGCCCCGAGAAGATCGTAGAGGAATGCCACGTCCAGCTTGAGCACCTCGATGAACTCAATCACTCCCCTGTTGGCAACATTGAATTCACCATCGAAATTGAACGCGCGTGGGTCAGATTCAGAGCCATATTCAGCAATCTTGCGGTAGTTGATGTCACCGGTGAGCTCGGTTGAATCCTGGTTCTTTTCATCCTTTGGCTGGAAGGTGCCGATACCGACACGATCTTCCTCAGACATGACCAATCGACGGACCCGGACATGCTGAATCATGCGCTCCCAGTCCCCATCGTATTTTTGCATGTAGTGGTTGTAGTACCAACGGCTGAAGGGGCACAGACTGCCCTTCATGACGATGGGGTACCGCACATCACTCTCTTGACTGATTTTCCCAATGACATCCGCACGGGCCTCTTCCGGGATCAGATAGAACGGATCCTCATTCATCGGAGAATCGACCCAGTTACCGTTTTCGTCTTCCCACTGGAATGTGTAGAGCGCACCTTCCGGCTTACGACTGTATTGCTCAAGACCTCGCTTGACCAAACTGACGATCGTACTTTTAGCGGAACCCACTGGACCATGAAGAAGCAAAACACGCTTCTCTGTTCCCAGATTGTGAGCAGCAGACTTGAAGAAGCTCACCAACTGGTTAATCGGCTGATCCAGACCAAAGACGGCATTGTCTCCGTCATTGTCCGGGTCATCGAAAAACTTCCAGTGAAGACCGTCCTTCGAATTGAGTTGCGTCGAAGGTTCACTTCCATACGAAACGATCATGTCGTGGACGCGCTGAAACGACGTCCTGAGAACGTCCGGATTCCGAGCAGCGATCGACATGTAGTCGTCGAAAGTGCCGGTCCAGTGAAGTTCACGGAATCTTTCAGACTCCATGTTTTGGCGAATCAGATCGTGAAAAATGAAATGGTTATTCATCGGTCCCTCCACCTCCAAACATCGGCCGTTTGGTGGCGCATCTTTAGCCCGAAATGACCTGCGGGACACCCCCGAAGGCCCAACGGGAGGACGGACGAACCCATCCCCCTGTATTCCCCGCGTTTGAGGATGGCGAAAATCTACTTTTCCTGCAACACCAGAGACGTTTGAGAAGGCTAATCAGTTCCCCAAAGGGGCTCTCACCAGGGTGGGAATCCTTGAATTCGGCCAAAAAAAATGGCGGAGCCCCAGGGGCCCCGCCATTCCAAGTTCCGAAAATGTAATGTGGTTCAGTCCTTGACCGTGAAGTCCGCATCCACCACTTCATCGCCTCCTGGGGCCTCTCCGCCTGCACCAGCGGCACCTCCCTGACCGCCGGCAGCGGCTCCTTCAGCGCCCTGCTGGGCCTGCTCCTTGGAGGAGTCCTCGTACATCCGACGGGCGAGATCGTGGGAAGCAGCATTCAGGGCCTCGATCGCTGCGCGAATCGATTCCGCCGTGGCGTCCGGGGCATCCTTGGCCTCCTTCAACGCCTCGATGGCGGCGCGAATCTTCTCTTCTTCACCATCTTCCAGTTTTTCAGCGTACTCCTTGAGGCTGGATTCCGTGGCGTAACAGGCCGTGTCCGCCTCATTGCGAAGGTCGACCAACTCGCGGGCAGCCTTGTCCTCATCGGCGTACTTTTCTGCCTCCTGGCTCATACGCTCGACCTCATCCTCACTCAATCCGGAGGAAGACGTGATCTTGATGCTGTGCTCCTTGCCGGTGCCCAGGTCCTTCGCTGACACTTCCAGAATTCCGTTGGTGTCGATGTCGAAGGAAACTTCAATCTGCGGAACACCACGTGGAGCTGCAGGAATGCCATCCAGCTGGAACTTGCCAAGAGTACGGTTGTCCTTGGCCATCTCGCGCTCACCCTGAAGGATGTGAATGTCCACTGCAGGCTGATTGTCAGCAGCAGTAGAGAACACCTGCTTTTTCCCGGTCGGGATAGAGGTGTTGCGTTCGATCAGCTTGGTGCTCGCCCCACCCAGAGTCTCAATGCCGAGGCTCAGAGGAGTCACATCGAGCAAAAGCACGTCGTTCAGTTTCTCGTCACCAGAGAGGATTCCACCCTGAATGGCGGCGCCCATGGCGACCACTTCATCCGGATTGACGGAACGGTTCGGCTCCTGACCAAAGATCTTTTTGACGATCTCCTGGATCGCAGGGATTCGTGTCGAACCACCCACCAGAATCACGGCATCCACCTCATTGGCACTGAGGCCGGCGTCAGAGAGAGCCAACTCACATGGCTTGCGCGTACGCTCGATCAGGCCGCGTGCCTGATCCTCAAAGGTTGCACGGGTAATCGACATCTGCAGGTGCTTTGGACCTGTGGCATCCGCCGTCACGAAGGGCAGATTGATTTCGGTCTCGGCTCTGCTGGAGAGCTCGCACTTGGCTTTCTCTGCAGCCTCCTTGAGACGCTGAAGCGCCATCAGATCCTGACGCAGATCGACTCCCTGCTCTTTCTGGAACGCATCGGCAATGCTGTGGATCAATACTTCATCGAAGTCGTCACCACCGAGCTGAGTGTCTCCGTTGGTCGAGAGCACTTTGAAAAGCCCCTCATCCACCTCAAGGATGGAAACGTCGAAGGTTCCCCCGCCGAGGTCGAAGACGGCAATCTTTTCACTGCCTTTTTTGTCGAGACCATACGCCAGCGAAGCGGCGGTCGGCTCGTTGATGATGCGCTTGATGTCGAGACCCGCGATGCGGCCCGCATCTTTGGTGGCCTGACGCTGACTGTCGTTGAAGTAAGCGGGGACGGTCACGACTGCTTCCGTCACCTGCTCACCCAGGTATTCCTCAGCGGTGCTCTTCAGCTCCTGCAGAATCAGTGCGGAAATCTCCGGAGGAGAGTACTCCTTGCCCTGCAGCTTGACTTTCACGAGGTCGTTGGCACCACCTGTGATCTTGTAGGGGATCAGGTCCGCTTCCTTGTTCAGTTCCTCGTGACGTCGCCCCATGAATCTCTTGATCGAGAACACGGTGTTCTCGGGGTTGGTCACGGCCTGACGCTTGGCGGTCTGGCCCACCAGCCGATCTCCCGACTCGGTGAAGGCGACCACGGACGGGGTCACGCGGTTTCCATCCCTGTTGGGAATGACGGTCGGCTCGCCGCCTTCCATGACAGAGACCACTGAATTGGTGGTTCCGAGGTCAATTCCAATGATTTTGCCCATTTTCAGGCTCCCTTCTCGAACCGGGTCTTTGGACTCCCGGTCTCCAGAGGAATACTTGGCAAAGAATGTTCCAATTTGAGGTCAATTAGGGGAATTGAACGCAATTATGGCAGGAAACCTGAATTCAGCGAGGCTGATCTCAACACTCACAAAGGGGAGAACTGTCAAAATGACACCCGGCGGCCGGATCCAGAACCAGATCTGTCTATTTGGCAGGGTCCTCGTCTTTTTCGCGGAGATCGTACTCGTCGATCTTGCGGTAAAGGGTTCTCTCGCCGATTCCGAGGATTTCAGCCGCTTTGCGTCTGTTCCCCTCCACCACCTGAAGGGTGTTTCGAATCAGCTCCTTCTCCAACTCCTGGATCGTCGTCCCTACCGGGAAGCCGCCCACACTTCCGCCAATGCCGTCCGGCCGAATATGGCCGGGGAGATCTTCGACCTCGAGAACCTTGCCGGGACAGGTGACGACCATGTTTTCAATGGCGTTCTTCAACTCCCGAACATTGCCTGGCCATGAATAACCGGTGAGCACCCTGAGAGCATCTCTGGAAATCCCCTCAATGGATTTGTCATGAATCCGCGAATACTCATCAAGGAAGTGGTTCACCAGAAGCGGAATATCTACCGCCCTGTCTCTCAGCGGAGGAATCTCAATCGTCACCACGTTGACTCTGTAGAAAAGGTCTTCCCTGAACTTTTCTTCTGCGATGCGCTCACGGAGATCCCTGTGGGTGGCACAGATCAATCGAACGTCGGTGGCAACAGGATCATTCGATCCCATTCTCACCACTTCTCCCTCTTCCAGAACCCGCAATAATTTGACTTGGACCGAGGTAGGTATATCCCCCACTTCATCGAGGAAAAGGGTTCCGCCATCCGCATGTTCAAAGCGACCCTTGCGCAAGGTCGAGGCTCCGGTAAAGGCACCCCGCTCATGGCCAAAGAGTTCGCTCTCCAAAACGCCCTCACCCAATGCAGCGCAATTGAGAGGGACAAAAACGTTGTTTTTTCTGCGGCTGTTGGCGTGAATCGCCTTGGCGATCAATTCCTTACCAGTTCCACTCTCACCCAGAATCAGCACGGAGGCGTCAGTGGGTGCCACCTGTTGCATCTTTTGAACGATGGCATGCATGGCATGACTGGAACCGATGATGCCTTCAAAACCGAACCGGTCATCGATGGTTCGTTCCAGCTCTTCTGCCCGCCTCTTGAGTGCAGCCCCCTCCAGAGCTCGATTGACCCGGATCCTCAGACCAGCGAGATCCACCGGCTTTCGCAGGTAATCCACAGCTCCGAGTTGCATCGCCTCTACCGCGGTCTCCACCGTTCCATGACCGGTGACGACAACCACGGCTATAAAGGGATCGATCGCCTGAGCTTCACGAATGAGGTCGAGGCCATCACGATCTCCCAGCACGAGATCGGTGATCACGATGTCTGCGCCATTCTTTCTGAGCAGATCTCGCGCCTCTTCAATGGTGGTGGCGACAAAACAGTCATGGCCAACAGCAGCCAGTGCATCCGAAAGAATCTCGGCGTGAGAAGCCTGGTCATCAACAATGATGATTCTGGCTGCACCGCTTTGTTGACTTTCAGCACTGTCGCTCATGACTCTGATTCCTCTGCGGGAAGGATGATGGAAAATCGACTTCCCTGTTCGGGCTCACTTTCAACGAGAATCGTTCCGCCGTGAAGCCTGACAAATCTCAGCGTGGTCGGCAATCCCAATCCGGTTCCCCCCTCGGTGGTGGAAACATAGGGTCGGAAGATTCTCGGGATCGCTTCTTCGGTGATCCCCACCCCAGTATCGGTCACCTCGATGACCACTGCAGGAGATCCACGATAACGGGTTTCCATAACCCTGACCAAGAGTTCTCCCCCATTCGGCATCGCCGAGCAACCATTGATGATCAGATTAAGGATCGCCTGGTGCAACATGGCGGCATCACCGGTGACAGAACTGACTTCTCCGGGTTGAAACAGCACACTGACGCCATCCAGTTCGATGACCTCTCTATTTCGGGAGATCACCTGCTCCACAAGCCGGCTGACGTCGATGGAGTCCCTGCTCATCTTCTGTGGTTTTGTCAGCTGCAGGAATGAAGAGATGATTTTTTCGATGCGCTGGATCTCTGCCTGCATCATTTCAAGCCGACGAAGAGTGCGCTGCTCCTTGGGAGAATCAGCAGGCCCCATCTCTTCAAGGATCAATTGAGAGGAGATATTGAGGGTTGAAAGGGGATTCTTGACCTCGTGGACGAGCATGCCCGCAAGGCTTGCCACGTCCTGCTCCCAACTCCCTAGTTGACTGGCATCAAAGGCAGTCACCGCCCTGTTGTTACCCTTCGTCGTCTTCTCCGGAGCTGTCTTCCTCTCCGGAGTCTTCTTCGCCCGGCTTGGGTCGATACAATTTGTAACGGCAGCTACGAATCTTCACCGATTCTTCGGGGCGCAAGAGAACAGCAACACCGCCCATGGGGAAATAGGGTCTCGAATCCTCATCGAGGGGATCGAGCGTATCGAGGTCCGTAATCTTGATGAGGCCCTCACGCAGTTCGATCCGAACCTTGAGCCACTCTCCCTCAGCGGTTTCAAAGCTTTGAACATCATAGTTTTTGACAGCTCTGCCCGGGCGTGTTCCGGCAGTGATTCCAAGGTTGATTTCGCTTCCGGTCACCAACTGGATCTCCAGCTCGACGGTGTACTCTTCCCAGGTATCTTCGCCAATCTCTAATTGAGCTGGGCCTACGGAATCGTTGGTTCCGACGATCTCCCCACCCTCTTCTGTCCAGACCTCCGCGTCGGGATCGGATGCCGAAGCTCTGAATGCGGAGAGATACTGATCAATTTCCAACTCAACCCATTCGACGGACAACTCAGCTTCACGAGCCTTGCGCTGCTCCTCGTAAACGACGAGGTATTCCGCAATCGTCTCCTGAACTTCCTTGTATTGTTCTGTTTCCTTGTAGTCGTCAGAGTAGGAAGCCAACAAACCGATGGCTTTGGCATACTCTTCCTGACGCTTGAAAGCTCTTGCCCGGCGGGTGATGCGATCGAAATCCACTTCAGCCCTTTGGCGTGTTGCGACACTTTCTACCAGAGATTCCCATCCCTTTTGCGCAGCGGTCTCGCCGTAGACTCCATCAGGATCAAACCCTTCAAGAATTCTTTCCGCCTCCAGGGGATCTCCCTCTTCGATCAGCGCCTCGACCCGTTCCGTCAAGCGATCGAGATCGGATTGAGCCTGGGTCTCTCGAACCTGGAGTTGATCCTCAAGCGCTTTTTTCGCCTTGCTGTGCAGGGAAGTACCTTCAGTGGCATAGACCAGATTTTCCAGATTGGAAATCCACTCTTCATTTCGATCCGGATACATGCGAATGGCGTTGAGCAGTTTTCCATAACTGTCCTGAAGTTGCTCCAGGCGCATCTTTTCCTGACGCTCAGCCAACTCCTCTTTGGAAAGGGGTTCAGGCTCGGGAGCCTTTTCCGCAGCAGTGTTTCCGCCCCCACAGCCGCTGAGGCCTAAAACCAACAGCAATGCCCACACATATTTTGGGAAAAATCGGCTTCGCTGACTCAGTTTTTCTCGCTGGAAAAATGACACCTCAATACCTCTTCCGAAAAGGAAACACCGTTCCTGTCAGGCACGGTCCGTTGCCGGATCTGTCGCCGATTCCCCCAGCAAATCCCGGCATGCATTGAGCAGGCTCGAGACCACTTCATCCTCTGTGCCCTCAAGACGGCAACCTGCAGCCTTGGCATGCCCCCCGCCCCCAAAGCGAGTCGCAATCGCATGGACTGAGAAATCTCCGTGGGAACGCAGACTTACTTTATAACGCATGGGGCCGATCTCAACGACGAGAAAGACGATCTCAGCACCCCTGACTTGCCCCAGGGAATCCACAAAGCCGTCCAATTCCTCCATACTGACTCCCCTGCGGGAGCGGATTTCCTCCGTGAAGACGGAATGGAGGATTTTGCCATCCTCGCTCAGGACACTCTGGCTGAGCAAATCGCCCAGAGACAGTGTCCTCTCGTGGGAGAACGATTGGAAAATCCGGTTATAAACCGGGTCTGCTTCCACACCCAATTGCACCAGTCGGGCCGCATACTCGTATGCCTTGAAGCCCGCATTGGAGTGCCGAAACCAGCCTGTGTCGGTCGCCAATGCGACAAACAGGGACTCAGCTGTATCTCGATCCAGCTCGATCTGCATCCGCTGGTAGACCTCATAAATCAGATTGCCGGTGGCCGGAGAACCTGGTTCACACCAAATGGCACTGAAATATTCGTAGGCACCCTCGAGGTGATGATCGATACAGATTCTGGGCACCTCCGAGGAAGTCACCGCCGGTTCCATCAACCCCAGTCTGTCGGGAGCGGAGGTGTCAACGACCACCACCAGATCTGCAGCTTCTACCAGTTTTTCAGGGGTCAACTGCGGGTTTTCACTCAGCACCTCAGCCTCACCGTCATGATCGATGAAGGCCAGTTTTTCAGGAACCGGGTGGGTCAGGACCGTTCGCGGACTCTTCCCCGAAGTTTTCAACAAACGATGAATTGCGATGGCGGAACCGAGTGCGTCTCCATCCGGATAGATATGAGTCAGAATCAGGGGATTCTGGCACTGGTGGAGAGCGCTAATCAGTTCATCGGGGATTTCACCGGGTAACCACGATGACTCGGACGAACTCATGGGGCTCCTTCTTGAGAGAATTGCGTTACTGCAATAAACTTTGAAGACACGCTCTGTCTCTTCTGTTCCGGTCTCACGAGACAAAACACGAGGCACAAAACACGCGTGCACTCGGTGCGTGAAACAGGCCGGGATCCTCTGTGGATTCCAGACTTTGTTGTACTACGGGGCCCGGTTCAGAACCAGCGGATCAAGTCTGGATCAGTGCTTTTCAGGCCCTTTCACGGCAGTCCAGTGCGGCCTTTGATTCCCTTGCCGGAGCTGTCAGAAAAGCCGGAATAGAGAAGGTACCTGAATGAAAACCGGACGAAAAATCCTCAACCTGAGACGGGACCGGGGAGTGGCCCAAAGGTCCCTCGCAGAGATGACCTCAGTGACTCCCAGTGCGCTCTCAAGAATCGAAGCGGGAATTCACCAGCCCAAAGGCCCCGTCGCTCTGCGGATTGCCCGGGTTTTGGGTGTCTCCGCCGATTATATTCTCGATGAATCCGCACCCTATCCGCCTCCCCTGGAAGCGCTGATCGAAACAGAGGTCGACAAGAACTCCCGGGTGACAGAGAAACTGAACCCCTCTGAAAAAAATCTGGTCGACGCTTTCAGAATCATGGGCCCAGACGAAAGGGCTGCTTTCAGTCAACTGATGAGAGCCTGCAATCAGGACATGGGCCTTCTGCGCCGAATCGTTGACGAGGCCGGAATCGAATAGAAAACAGACTCCGGACAAAAAAAGGGCCTGCAAATCCTTTCGGGATTTGCAGGCCATTTTTAAAAGCTCACGGAGAATCCGTCTCAGGCAAGACTCAGCATTCCAGCGATTTCCTGCTGACCCTCATTCACTGCGGAAGCAGAGGCATGCAAGGCTTCGCGGTCCGCGTCGCTCAAGTCAACTTCGAGGATTTTCTCCACTCCATTGGCTCCAAGAACAACAGGAACACCAACCCAGGTATCATCGATACCGTACTCCCCGTTCAGAAGAGCGCAGCTGGGCAGCACTCTTTTCTGATCGAGAAGGATCGACTCTGCCATCGCCACTGCAGCAGCACTCGGTGCGTAGTAGGCACTGCCCGTTTTCAAAAGCTTGACGATTTCAGCCCCGCCATGACGGGTTCTGTCCACCAGCTCCTGCAAGCGATCGGGAGCGATCAACTGCTGAACAGGAATTCCACTGACCGAAGCGGTCGAAGTCAACGGCACCATGCTGTCGCCATGACCACCGAGAACCATTGCCTGAATGTCTTTTGGAGAACAACCGAGTTCCATGGCAATGAAAGCACGGTAACGGGCAGTGTCGAGAACGCCTGCCATACCCACCACTTTATTGCTCGGAAGACCGGAAACCTGGTGAGCCACATAGCACATGACGTCCAGGGGATTGGAGACCACCACGAGAGTCGCATCCGGTGCAACTTCCATGATTCCAGAAACCACTTTTTGCTGGATTTCTCCATTGACCTTCAGCAGGTCGGAACGGTCCATACCCGGTTTTCTGGGCATCCCGGCGGTGATCACCACCAACTCCGCATCCTTGAGATCTGCGTAGTCATTCGTTCCATAAACACCGGTCTCGTATCCACAAACGGGAGCTGCTTGCGCCAGATCCAGGGCTTTGCCCTGCGGCATGCCTTCAACGATGTCGAAAAGCACGACGTCGCCAAGTTCTTTTTCGGCGAATCGCTGGGCTGTAGTGGAGCCGACGAAACCGCCGCCGATCACTCCGATTTTGCGCGTTGCCATGTCTACCTTCTCTCTTCAAGAATCAAATCTTATTGGATCAACGATCAGGAATTTTGTGCAGAAAGAACCTCGGACAATGTCTGACCGATTCCTGCCGGAGAGTCTGCCACGTGAACTCCGGCAGCTTTCAGGGCCGCCACTTTTTCGTCGGCAGTTCCCTTCCCCCCACTGACAATTGCACCTGCATGACCCATTCTGCGTCCGGGAGGTGCCGTGCGACCGGCGATGAATCCGACCACGGGCTTTTTCACCTCTGCTGCAATGTACTCGGCTGCCTCTTCTTCAGCGGTTCCACCGATTTCGCCAACCATGACGATTGATTCGGTCGCAGGATCTGCGTTGAAGAGTTTCAGAACGTCGAGGAAGGTGGTCCCGATAATCGGATCTCCACCGATTCCGACGCAAGTGGTTTGGCCCAGTCCCAGTTGGGAGGTCTGGTGCACAGCCTCGTAAGTCAGAGTTCCACTTCGGCTGACGATTCCCACGGATCCGGGTTTGTGAATGAATCCGGGCATGATGCCCATCTTGCACTCTCCCGGGGTAATGATGCCGGGACAGTTCGGTCCAAGGAGGCGTGCTCCTGCGGCCTTCACAGCAGCCTTGGCATTGACCATATCCAGAGTGGGTACTCCCTCTGTAATACAGACAATAAAGGGGATGCCTGCTTCTGCAGCCTCAATGACGGCGGCTGAAGCGAACTTTGCCGGCACGTAAATGATGCTGGCGTTGGCATCCGTGGCCTCGCGTGCGCTGGCGACATCATTGAAGACAGGGCGATCCAGATGGGTACTCCCACCTTTACCGGGAGTCACTCCGCCAACAATGTTGGTGCCGTACTCGATCATTTGCTCCGAGTGAAGGGTTCCGTTCTTGCCGGTATATCCCTGAACGATCACACGAGTGTCAGAGTTGATGATAATGCTCATGCCAGGCTCCCTTCCGCAGCAGCCACAGCCTTGACGGCGGCGTCTGAAAGGTCATCAGCGGTGATAATATCGATTCCGGAAGACTGAAGAATCTGATGTCCCTCGGCGACGTTGTTGCCTTCGAGTCGGACTACCAGCGGGACCGAGAGATTGGTCACCTTTGCTGCCGCGACGATTCCCTCGGCGATCAGGTCACAACGAATGATTCCTCCGAAGATGTTCACCAGAATGGCGGCGACATTCGGATCTTCAAGAATGATCTTGAATGCCTCAGTCACGCGTTCAGCGGTGGCAGTACCACCGACATCCAGGAAGTTTGCAGGTTCTCCACCGCGAAGCTTGATGATGTCCATGGTGGCCATCGCAAGACCGGCACCATTGACCATGCAGCCGATGTTTCCGTCCATTCCTACGTAGGACAAATCCCACTCTTCCGCCCTCGCTTCACGCGGATCCTCTTCAGAGAGGTCGCGCAACTCGGCATGACCGGGATGACGGAATGCAGCATTCTCGTCAAAGTTGATCTTTGCGTCCAGAGCGATCACATCACCACTCCCCGTCACCACCAAAGGATTGATTTCTGCGAGGGAGCAATCTTCCTCAACAAAAACCTTTGCAAGGTTGCGGGACATCTCCATGAACTGGCTGGCAGTATCGCCCTCCATTTCAAGGGCTACTGCCAGACGTTGCAGATCATCATCGGCGAGAGATCCATCTCCTGAAATGGGAGCCTTGTGGATCGCTTCCGGTCTCTCTGCAGCGACTTCCTCGATATCCATGCCACCTTCAGAACTGACCATCAACACCGGGCATTCCGCTGCCCGATCGATGACCAGTCCACAGTAGATCTCGCGAGCGATGTCGCAGCCTTCCTCAATGAGGAGAGTCGTCACTTCTTTACCCTCAGGGCCGGTCTGATGGGTCACGAGCTGCATCCCGAAGATACTCTCGATGGCCTCGTGGCATTGCTCCGTGGAAGTCGTCACCTTGACTCCCCCGCCCTTGCCACGTCCTCCGGCATGAATCTGGGCCTTGACGACCCGGACTCCCTCGCCCAGGGTCTCAGCGCCCTTCTTGGCTTCTTCAACACTGAAAGCCACCTCACTTTTTGGCACGGGAATCCCGTACCGCGCGAGGATTTGCTTCGCCTGATATTCGTGAATCTTCAAAAGTGATTCCTTCCTGCCCACTTCTGCTGGTGGCCTCTCTGAAACGAGTCCATGGCCTCCAAAAGGGGAGCGGGTTTTGCTGGATCCGGTTACTCGCGCAGGCGGACTTCAAAAGCTGCACCTGCGCGTTCAAACGCATGGGACAGGGATAATCTGAAAATCGTGCCTGCGGCGATGGGGCAGGTTATCCCCCGGGATCAGGGGGTGCAACGAGACCCGAAGGAGAGGCCCTCAAGAAGCGATAAAAGACTGAAAAAATGACCTGAAAATGAGAATTCCAGACGGCCGGCCTGCCTCAGCGCCCCTCTGGAGTGGGGGTTCCGGCACCGGACGACTCCGGAGTCACCCCTTCGGGAGCCTCGCCCCCCCTGAGACGGGCCCTCGCTTTGCGTGACAGAAACTGAAGATCCTCATTGAGAGATTCTTCCATGCGAGCGGCTTCAAACTCGTCGATCACCCTCTGATCGTCTCCAATCATCCACGAAATCGCCGCGATTCTGGCTCGGAAACGACCGAGATCGGCAAGGATCCGCAGGCGAATCTCCCTGAGAGACTTGTTGTGATCCCTTGTGGAGAAAGGCAACTGACTGTCGAAGGGCAGATTGGTTCGGTCGACCACAACCAATCCCTCACGATAACGCTTGAGGGTCTCCAGGCCTCTGGCAAAGGTGTCCCTCGAATCCTCAAGGAGGGCTTTCCGATCAGACCTCTCTCCACTGCTCAACAACGCTTCATCATATTGAATCTGGCCAAGGTCATACCAGGCCACAGAGAAATTGGGATCGAGCTGAACCGCTTTTCTGAGAGCACCCCGTGCCTTCTCCAGATCAAAGGCCAGAGAATAGATTTTGCCGATGTGATAGTAGCAGGCGCGTTCGTTGACCCGGTCTCCACTCCCCGGTTTGCGGCCAAGTGCTTTCGAGAAAGATTCCAAAGCCTCACCAAAATTGGATCGCTGCTGGTAAAGCAGGATTCCCAGACTGACGTAGGGGCCCATGGCACTGGGGTCCGCCAGTGTCGCTTCTTCGAAAAAGCGCTCGGCCGAGTCGATGCGGCCATCTTCCAGTGCGATCAGGCCTTTTCGCCAAAGGTCGGAAGAGCGCTTTCTTTCAATGGAGTCAGTACGCCCCTCCATGGCAGAAACTGTCACGCTTTCAATCTTTGACCTGTGGGTTTCCCACCATTCTTTCCATCTGGCGATGGCCTGCTGTCGTTGCTCAAGCGGTCCATCGGCATCAAAACCAAATGTTTCACCGGTGTATTCTGCCAGTTTGGTAGCCGCCAGTTTACGGGCCCCGACCTCTTCCAGTGCGAGAGCATCCAACAGTGTCGAGAATCCGATATAGATTCCGTTTTCACCCAAAGCGATGGCCAAAGCCAACTGGGCCTGCCCCACAGAGACCTGCCAGGCTTTCACCAGTTCATTAATGCTGTGAGTTCTCTGCAGGATATCGATGGAAAAAGAACGAACCTCTGCACTCTGGCCCTCATCGAGAAGCAACAAGCCCAGAAGGGGATATAGATCTGTCCCATTCTCCAGCAGTACTTCACGGAGCAGGCTGATCTGATCTCTGGGCTCACCGGTCGTCAGGGCCTCGAGGAATCCCGGATGAGATTCGGAAACACCTGCAGGCAGTGCCATTCTGAATTTCTGGTCCAACTGCAGTTTTCTCAACTCCGGGTGAAAACTCGTTTTCAATTCCTCGTCGAGAAACTGAGTCGCGAAGAAACCAGCGGATCGGATAAAGTTGATGCCGTCGGTTTTAGCTAACAGGTCACCTTCACGAATCCCCTGTATCGCTTTGGCCAATCGGTCATTGAAACCCTTACGAACCGTAAAGCGGTTGTCACTGGTCTTTCCATCCGGCTGGATGGTGCGCATGACTTCTGAATCTTTGTAGCGGGCACTGCCGAGCTTGATTTTCACAACCCATTCACGGGTTCCGGAGTCAAAGCTGACTTCTCCCCCCACCTCATTGCCGCTTTCGAGGACCAGAAGGATTCCGCCCTTATCCTTCTCCTCGAGGATTTCAGAACTCCAGCCGAGAACATCCCTCTTGAGAATGAGCTTTGTCCCCAATCTCCGACTCAATTCGAGATACTCGTTCCCCAAATCATAGATCCTGCCCTCAACGATTTTCCCGTCGAGCATGCGAATACGAACCTGGGCCTCTGCAGGCGTTGAAAACACGATCAGCAGTAGCACGACCACCATAAACAGAGGGGTCAGCAGTTTGAGATTCCGGATGGCGGCCATCGGGTAATCCTCCCTTGGGGGGGCGTTTCATTTCTTCCGAGGATTGATTGTCCACCTATCAACCTTTCCCTGCAAGTCCCACCATGGGTTGCAAGCGTGTTCAGATCAGGACAGACTCACTCATTGAGGCAATCATGCCCCAGAAAGGGGACTTCCTTGAGTCAACGAAAACTGGAAACACTGAATCGGGGAGATCGCATCGAGGGGATCTACCTTGTCGAAGACGCCAGCCTGAAGACGGCTCGTAATGGCAAATTCTTTGTTCCCATGACTCTGAGGGACCAAAGTGCAACCGTCAAAGCGATGCGTTGGGAGAGCAGTCAGGAAGAGTTCCGCGACATCCAGAATTGCCCCTTCCTGAGAATCGAGGGGCGTGTTGAGGAATACCAGGGTGCCCCACAAATCATTGTCGATCGCCTCGAACCGATGACTGCTGATCAGGCTGGGTTGCAGGCCACCGAGTTTCTCCCCAGAACAAAACATGAAATCCCGGAGCTTGAGCGCGAGCTGGAAGAGCGCATCGCCGCACTTCAAAATGACGACGTGCGTCAACTGGTCGTCACCATCCTTGCCAGACCCGGCTTGCGCGATCGACTGAGATTGTCTCCAGCAGGAAAAGCCATGCATCACGCATACGTGGGTGGACTGTTGGAGCATGTGATCTCACTGGTGCAGTTGGCCGA
>JACETR010000048.1 GCA_013911165.1 Planctomycetota bacterium
AATTGGACTTTCCTGACGGGTGGTGGGGTTACGGCTGATGCCGCCAACTACCTCAATGCGTCCTACGTGGGCAGTGAAGATGGAACCGTCTACAAGCTTCTCCAGGCTGCGGGATTCGTCAAAAGTGACTGCTGGGATTATCGAACCTACGGAGCGATCGAAGCTTCGCCGACGGTTTCTGGTGATCGAATCTATGTCGGTTCCAGAGACACCAAAGTGCATTGCTTCTCGGACGCCGGTGAAGAGGCCTATTTGCATTGGTCAACTCCGACCGGCAAGCCGGTGGTTTCCAGCCCAGTGGTCTCAGGCAATTCCGTGTTTGCTGTTTTGACGGATGATCGCTACAGCGTCCCCGTCAATGAGGTGATTTGCCTCGACAGTGCAGACGGTAAAGAAAAATGGCGCATGGATGGGTACGACCATATTCTTTTCAGCGGTCGTGACTCTGTCGTGTTGGTGAACTCTGCGGGAATGTTGATGAACTGCTCCTCCAATGATGGCAGAGAGCGTTGGTCCCTCGATACTTCTGCCTGTGATTCAGTTCAGGCCATTGGTCAGAGCATGGTGTTTGTCTACGGCGAAGGACTTGTGCAAAGAATCCAGGTTCGTCGCTGAAACAGGATTCTTGCTTGCTGTGACCTTGAACCGGTGCCGACTCGATTCGAGTCGGCACCGGTTTTTTTGTGGAGATGGAACCCGTCGATTTAGGGCTGGGTCACTCTCAACAAATGAAACCCGAGTGCATCCAGTTTGGTTGATTCGACAGGGGTCAATCGGGCCTGCGGTCCACAGATTCCTGGAGATCCAGTGACCTCTCCAGAATCGGGATTCTCAAAAACGGGCCACAAAGGTCTGAGTTCCGCAGGAATCCCGGTCAGCCGCAGTGATTCCAATGAGCGGGTGACCCTGCCAGGCCAACGGTCTTCCTCGCTCCAACGGCGCAGGAGCAGGGGGGTAGGGTGGTCCACCTCCCATTGGAGGCCCAGGTGAAGAAGGTTCTGCGTCGTATCGGTCATGACCGGGTTCCACAATTCAGGTACTGATGAACTTTTGGGTGAGACGTGAATCCAGCCTCCGCATCGACGGGCGACACGCTGTCCGGGCAGTTCGGTTTCAGCCATGTTTTCTCCCCGAGTGAGCAGGAGCAGTTGGTGCAGGTGCTTCCGGTCCAATTGCTGTCCCGATCCGCCATCACCCCGCAAAGACTCGCGAAAGAGATCGGTCGTTTCATGGTCAGCGAGTGATTCCCAAGTCTCTGGGGGGAAAGATGTGAAACCATTACGAATGAAGAGGCGACCTTGAAGAGGTTTCAGTTTCCGTTCGGACTGATACCAGCGCTCTCTCATCTCAACGGAGAGATGATGCAGGTGAGAAATCAACTCGGGACTTTCCTCTTCGAGAAGTGGAATCCATCGGTGACGAATCCTGTTTCTGCGGTGGTGAAGGGAGGTATTGGTTGAATCCTCTACAGCCTTCAGCGATCGACTCTGTAGGAAATCAGCGAGTTCTGCTTTCCTGCACTCCAACAGGGGGCGGGCGACAGTCAGGCCAGAAGCACCCAATGGGGTCAGGGGGTGAATCCCTGCCAGTCCCCGCAATCCGGAACCCCTGAGAAGGTTGCCCAACAGAGTTTCAGCCTGATCTTCGATGTGATGGCCGAGGAGAATGTGGCTGCAATTCCGAGCATGGGCGATTTTTTCGAAGTGGAATCTGCGGCGATTCCTGGCCACCGTTTCCATGGAGGGCTTGCCATCTCCCCACTGCAGATCCAGATTTTCATGAACGATATGAAGCGGGACTGACCAGCGTCGACAGAGCTGAAGGCAGTGTGCGGCATCCCGATCGGCTTCTTCGCCCCGGAGTCCGTGATGTAAATGAAAAGATTCGATGGGCCTCGGAACATCCCGGGTGTGATTCACTTCTGCCACTGCAGCGAGGAGGGCCACTGAGTCGATTCCTCCGGAGAGACTGATCAGTAACCCCGTCTCGGGGTGGCCGGGTAATGAATCCAGAAAAGTATCGACGGCGGAAAGAACCGGGTGGCGCTGATTCATTCGAGGTTTTGAACCCGAAGTTGGAGTTTGATCGGCGTTTTCACCCCTGAGGGTGCGGCCTTCAGTGGATTGAGGCCGGCGATCATGTCACGAATTCCAAAGGCGTCGATTTCCACACCGGGAGCGGGCTTGAGTGCGAGATCGTAGATCCACCCGTCGCCATCAATCCAGAATGAAAGCAGAAACTTTCCCTGACCTTCTGCATCCGAGACAGAGACTCCGCGCCCATGAAGTTCACTCAATCCCCGGCGAATCGGCTCCCGTACCTCAAGCATGAGCCAGCGGTCTCGGGCTTTGTCACTTTTGGACATCTGCAAGGTCTCACTGAGGAGGGACTGGATCCGTTCGATTTCCCCATCTTCGGCGGGCGATTCCGGCTCAGCGGGGGCATCGAGTGGGAAATCCGGAATCGTCGATTCGGGGCCGGGCAATACTGTTGGGATCGGTGGATCGGGTTCGAGAGGAAGATCGACAGGAGGGGCCTCCTCGGAGACGGTTTCTTCCTCGATGGTGACCGGGTCGACCTCATCTTCGATGGTGATGATTTCTTCTTCGGCAGGGGGGGCAGGCTCTGGCTCCCTTGAGAAGACCTGGATGGACATGGGCCCGGATTGGGCAGGCAGTACTCCCCGATTTCCGGGAGCGGGCAGCAGGACCAATAGCCCCAAATGAAGAAAAATTGAAAAGAGTGCTGCAATCTGTAGCCAGGTGTCTTCATTGAAGGAGGGTTTGTCCCGAGTGGAAGCGGGGGATTTCTCCGGAAAGAAAGAAGGCTCGGATGAACCTTTACCCAGCGGTACTTTTCGGAGCGATCGCAGGAAGGTGAGAGCACGGGAGATACCGTTGGTGAGGATCTCATTGCCCTTCATTCCGGATTACCCCTTTCGGTCGACCAAATCCCCAACCCAGCGTTGCTGAAGTTTGTGCAAGGTATCGATCTCTGTGGTGCTTCTCAAGAAGGCCTCCAGTCCAAGATCACGAATTTGTTGTAATCTGAGGGGGATCAAGGCTCTCGGTGTCGTTTCCAGCAATTGGTCGACGATGGCACCACATGCTGCTCTGTGAACCTCATGATCCACATGCCTCATGTCGACGAGATCCCTGACGTCGGGCAGGCGGCCCTGTTCACGGGCCTGATTGAGAAGGAAGCGGTCCCTGGCTCTCGCCAATGGCCCCCTTGCCCTTGCGGAGAGCCCTTCCTGGAGCCACGGGGGACAACGGGGAGTCTCGAGAGCGGTGTCGATCAGTGCACGGAACAGCTCTCGGGGGAGTTGATCCTGGCACAAAAAGGGAATATCGCGGACCACGTGCAGGGTCAACTTCTGTACCTGTCCATACTCGCTGATGGATTCCAGTCGAACCGGCCCTCCGGTGCTACCCAGATGCTGATCGAGTTCCTCGACAGAGGCATGTTCGATGATGACTGGAACCCGGGGAGGGGATCCCGCAAATGCAAACCGGTCCCAGAAATGACGGAACCATTCGGCAGCAATATTATGCACAAGGGGGGCTGGAGAGGTCTCTCCCCGTAACTCTTCCCTTGCTGTTCGAGAGAGTTGTTCGCGAATCTTCAGGGCATCGATTTCTCCGCCAACCAGATGAGAGACTTTTTTCAAATGGGGAGTCATGTCGAGGGGGTGATCCGATTGGGCGGATTCTTTGGCCAGAGCCAAATGCAAGGCCGCTGAATCAGGGAGCCAGGTCAAAGCTTCGGCCAGTGACCCATGTCCATTTTCAATCCATGCCAAGGTCAAGGCAGATCGGCAAAGCGGCCATGAGTGGGTTGATCGTTGGAGGAGTTTTTCCAGAGTCTGTTGCAAGGCAGGGAAGTCTGAACGCTCAAGAAACTTCAGTGCAGCCAATCGTGATTGCTCTTCAAAGACTTTCAACCAGCTTTTGGATTCGGATGGATACCTGAGAGCCAACTCTTCCAGTTTGTTGATCACCTGCTCAGATTCACCCCGTTCGATGCATAACAGGATCTCTTTTTCCATTTGCAGGAGTCTCGACTGCTCCTTCATGACCAAGGGACGAAGTTGACTGATTTCGGAGTCTGTTCCGGGGAGAGTGACGATCTCATTCCAGAGGGTCAGTGCGGTTTCGACCGATTCTTTTTCGAGTTCCAGTTTCAACTCTGCCACGAGGCACTCCCTGTAAAGGGGGAGCAATCCCAGCAGGTCGGGATGATGGATGTATTCCTTGCGCAGCCATGGCAATGCCGAGCCTGGGAATCCTCCCTGCAGTCTCCTGCGGCATTCTGCCAGCATGGAGTCATGGGCAGGGATCCTGATGACGTAGTCGACGAGGTGACGTTGGAGCCGGATCGTACCTTCCGGGACCTCGATAAGCAGGTGGTGACGACCGCTTTCACAGATCTTGCCGGTAATCTGGTGGCCATTTTTGAGCCAGATCTCGTCTCCATGGACCCGGACAGACCCGAGGGCACAAAGGCTGAATACAGCCAATGCAAAGGCGAAAACGAAGCCCAATGCAGGTGCAGAGGCACTTCCCTCTCTTTTCCGGGAGCAGTTGACGAGGGGACTCACCACGAGCGATGATCCTTTCTTCCGGGGGATTTTCCCGGTACGTCACGCAAGGAGGGGCTGGCTGATCCGGGCCCGTACAGTGGCGACATCTGTTTATCGACCTTCCCGGAGGGGCTCTGAAGGCCAATTCCGGGATTTAAAAAATGCTCGAGAGGAAGGGTTGCGGTGTCTCAGGAACGATATGTCGATCCAGTCGCACAGCGGTATGCCTCATCCGAAATGCAGGTTCTCTTTTCACCACTGGAGCGGGCCAAGACGTGGCGTGATGTCTGGATTGCCCTTGCCCGAGTGGAACAGAAGTCCGGGCTTCCCGTCTCCGAAAATCAGGTCAAGGAGCTGGAGAAAGCAAGGGACCAGATCGATCTCGACAGAGTTGCAGAGATTGAAAGTGAAACTCGCCATGACGTGATGGCTCACATACACCATTACGGAGAAGTGGCGCCGGGTGCCGCTGGAATCATTCACCTTGGAGTGACTTCCTGCTTTGTGACCGACAATGCTGATCTGGTTCTCTTTCGACGTGCTTTGGAAATGATTGAAAATCGTTTGCTGTTGGCGATCCACGATCTCGGTCGCTTCTGTCGTCAACAGGCAAATGTTCCCACTCTTGGATTAACCCACCTTCAACCTGCCCAGTTGACCACAATAGGAAAACGCGCCTCATTGTGGTTGCAGGATCTGGTGGATGCCTACAAGGATCTGGTCGAGTTTCGTGAGAGACTTCCACTGCGGGGCTTGAAGGGTACTACGGGAACACAGGCAACCTTCCTTCACCTTTGTGGTGGTGATGGCGACAAGGTTGATCAACTTGAGTCCAATCTGGCCAATGAATTGGGCTTCGATCGGGTTTTTGATCTTTGTGGGCAAACATACCCGAGGATCTGGGACCACAAGCTGGCTTCCCGCCTGACGGATGTGGCGATCGCTGTTCACAAGGCGGCCACCGATATCCGCTTATTGCAATCCTGGGGCGAGGTCGAAGAGCCTTATGAATCAACTCAGGTGGGATCCTCGGCGATGCCCTACAAGCGGAATCCAATGAGATCCGAGCGATTGTGTGCTCTTTGTCGTCATGTGATGACTTTGGCTCCGGGCCTCGGGCAGCTTGCTGCCAATCAGTGGATGGAAAGAACCCTCGATGACAGTGCCCAGAGAAGAGTCCAGATACCGGGACTCTTTCTGGCTCTGGATGCCATCCTGATTATTTCCAGAAACGTTTTTGCAGGATTGGGTGTTCATGATGATGTCCGTATGAGGCGGATTGATGAGCACTTGCCGTTTATGGCCGCTGAAGAATTATTAATGGAGGGAGTCTCCCGTGGGGGAGACCGCCAGCAGCTCCATGAGCAAATTCGGAAACATGCATGGGCAGCACGGGAGGCCGTCGTCAGAGGAGAAAAAAATCCTCTGAGAAGTCTTCTCGAAGCGGATGAAATTCTCTCTCCGGTTGTCGCAGCATTGCCAGATTGGGATGCTCAGCGATTTACTGGAAGGGCTGGAGATCAGACTTTGCGATACCTCGATCAAATCGTCGCGAAATTACCCCAACCCAGTGAGGATTACCTCACGGATCTGAAGGTTTGATGTCTTCTCTGCGAGGACAGGTCATCTTTCGATCAAGCAGGGAAGTTCGTGTTCTCCACGAAGGACAGGTTTTTCGGTGTGATCTTGCCGGCCGGCTGAGAAAAGCTGGGAGTAATCCCATCGTTGTCGGAGACTGGGTTGAGTTTGAGCGCAATGAGAACACGGACGTCGAATCCGATGGTCGTGTGCTTGCAGTTGAGGAACGAAAAGTCTGGCTATCACGCAGACGTGATGTGGGTAAAGCACGGGAACTGATTCTCGCTGCAAATGTTGATCAGGTAGCTGGGGTTTTCTCCGTCAAAAAACCCCGAATCAAATTCGGTGCTCTGGACCGAATTTTGATGGCCAGTGAATATATGTCTCTTCCTGCTCTGGTGGTGATCAACAAGACTGATCTGGGCATCCCCGACGAAGTCGAGGAACGACTCTCTGTTTACCCCGATCTGGGTTATGAGATCTTGCGTACTTCTGCAGAGACTGGTGAAGGCCTTGATTTGCTTGAGGAGAAACTGCGCGGAAAAGCGACGGTACTTTCTGGTCCGAGTGGAGCTGGAAAATCTTCGCTGATTTCAAAGGTACTGGGGATTGACCTGAAGACGGGGGAAGTCAGTGAGCACAACGAAAAAGGAAAACATACGACTACGGCTGTGACCTGGCATCCGGGGGGCGCTGATTCTGCCATCGTCGATACACCGGGTTTTCGGGATTGGGCCCTGTGGGGCCTGGAACCAAGACAACTGGCCCATTGGATGCCTGATCTCAAAAGGCACCTTCACGATTGCAGGTTTAATGACTGCATGCACCGGGAGGAACCGGGTTGTGGAATTCTGGGGGCTGTTGAGAGTGGGGATCTGGACCCCCGCCGTTATCGATCTTACCTCGGAATACTGGATTCAGTATTGGAGAGAATCGAAAGGGATCGTTAATCCGATTTTTTTCAAGGGATCAGGCCATTTGCAATCGTCATACAAGCAAGAAAGTATCGGTTAGCCATTGAATCGCCATGAATCGGAGTCAGTGGAAAAGTTGGTTCGCTGGGCAAAGTCCGGTGATCGGGAAGCTTTTCGCCAACTGGTTCTGCAGCACCAGCAAATCGCAGGTGGCGTGGCATACGGAATATTGAGCGATACTCATTTGGCTGCAGATGCTGTGCAGGACTCCTTTGTCCACGCATGGCAAAAAATAGGGCAACTGAAAGAAGATCACAAATTCAAGAGCTGGTTTCTGATGATCGTACGTTCTCGGGCAATTGACCTTCATAGGCAAAGGTATGCCAAGATCAGGGAATCCTACAGCATCGATGAGTCGATCGATTCCAGTAACGAAAAGGGACCCGCTGAAGAGTTGGAAAATCGGGAGAGATCTCATTTGATCCGCCAGATGTTTCGAGATCTTCCGGAAGAATATCGGGAGATCCTTTTGCTCAAGCATCAGTTGAAGCACAGTTATCAAGAGATCGCAAAAATTCAGGGGACAACGCCGAAGGCGGTTGAATCAAAATTGTCCAGAGCCCGGAAATTGCTGGCTGAGAAGTGGCAAAAAGTCCAGGACAGGGAGTCAGGAGATTCCAATGGTTGAAAACAGGGATTGCGAAAACATTCGTCATTTGATTTCTCTTGAGCTCGACAGCGAGATCCATGATCAGCAAAGAGTTCAGTTGGAATCGCATCTGGATCACTGCAAGGAATGCAGGGAGTGGGAGCGATCACTTCAATCCGGGTTGGAGAATTTCGATTCAGATTTCAGTGAGGTTTCCGGTGAACTGGAAGATCTGATTCGGCAAAATTTGAAGACGACTGACCTCTCTGATCCAGAACCTGAAAAGACCGTTTCCCGTCATGGAGGTGGAGTCGCGGCATCGAGGTTCTCTCTGGTGTTAATGTTACTCTCCTTGACAGTAGTCGGATATCTCATGAGATCTGAAACGTCTACAGATCGATTTCCTGTGACGGCTGAAATCTCGGGAGTCTCTCTCATTGAACGCATGGGAGAGACGACCAGTATATCTGGCGCTGAGACCGTCCCACTTCCTTTACAAGTCGGTGAAACGCTGACCTGCAAAGAAGGCAATGCCCGTCTGGCAGATGGAAAAGGCTTCGAAGCGGAAATCTCATTCGATTCGGTCGTGGCGCTGAGATCTCCCAGGGAATTACAGGTTCAGAGAGGGGAAGCGCGATTCCTTTTGAGTCCCGGAGAAGGGGAGTTGAAAGTCTTTACCGAAGAAGTGGAGATTTCGGTAGTGGGGACAGAATTCCTCGTCCGTCGCTGGGACAAAGTGGGTCGAACCGAAGTCTTTGTTTTGGCTGGCGAAGTGATGGTGCAGTGGGGGAAACGAATCCCTCTGCCGGTCAGAAAAAATGAATGGGTTGAGGTCTCAAGCAGGGGGTTCATGTTTCACTCCAGTCGGGAGCCGGTTCAAACCCCGTCTGGCGATTCTATTTCCCGCCCTGAAGCAGGTATTGGCGGTGAGCAACCTGACAGTGAGAGGCTCTTCAGGGATATTCCAAAGAGCGCGGTTGTGGATAAGGAAGAACAGAAACCACTCGACATGCCGATACTCGGTCCAAAGAAGGAATCAGATCCCGATGGAGAAAGCGACTGAAGCGGTTCAGTTTGACTTCAGCGAGACTTCTGTCGACTTCTTCAGTTCATAGACTCGGCCATTAATCAGTCGTACATGTCGATCCTGATAGGTCCAGTGCTCGATCATGTGTTGATCAAATCGAACCCAATCAACCTTTTGTGGATCACCCCACGCAGCTCGCACGGACTTTCGCTGACTGCCAAGTCCAAATCCGGCGTTTGAGGATTTCCTGGAGGCTTTATCGAGCATCTCGCCCAATCCGTGTTTGGCCTGATTCAACAACGTTGATCGACTTTTGGATACAAATCCATTTGTATTCGCAGTGAGGCCAAGCTGTTTCGCAAGGGCGTAAGTTGAAATCCAGGTGGGTCCGAAGGGATGTAATCCTGCCTGGGAAGCGAGGTTCTCAAAGCCAGAATCCCAGATCAGATCATTCAGGTATTTTGATCCGGAAAAGAAATCTCCTCCAAGTTTCAACCATGCGATTTGATGGTTTGGATTCTCCGTGCGGAGGGATTCCCATACTGACCATCGGTCTGAAGAACTGGATTCTCGAACGAGGAAGCGGTCGATGGAGTAGACCTGTTTCCATTGAGAATCGGTGATGGCCTGGCCTCTGATAGACAGTTGTTCTTCTATCACTACGGAGAAGTCAAATTCGCCGAGAAGAGCAATGATTTCCAGATAATCGCCGTGGCTCATAAGACGAAGGCTGAGGCACGCATCACTTTTCTGCTCACTGATACGGGGTAATCGGATATGAGGCGAAACGATGACCTCCTGTTCGATACCCGATAAACGAACCGTATTTCCAACACGCTCCAGTATTCGCGTGTAGACCTTTGCATGTGATGGAGCGATTTGATTGATCTGATCGCTGGTAAGATGATGGTCTGGTTGCCCAATGAAGCCCAGAGTGACCAGTAGTGTGAATTGAAAAATCATTTTCCTTGCTCCTTTACGACGCAAAGCGTTCCATCGGAAAGGCTGACCAGTATTTCACCGGTTTGAATCACAGTCATATCGGTGGCCTCTGCACCCAACGCCACTTCGCCCAATATTTCACCCTCTAGATCAAACAGTCGAAGAATCCCGTCGGCTCCTGCGACCCAAACAAGACTGGAATCGGTGGAGTGACCAAGGGGGGAGCATGTGCTGGAAACCGAAAATTCGTTTTCCTGCGCCTCATTGTTGGAGTAGAAAACCCAACCTTTGGATGTATTGTAGAAATCGAGATTTCCTGAGGATCTTGGTATGGATTTTGGAGCCGGGACTTGTTTGTGTTCTTCACGGGACCAGAGTGTTCCCTCTGTGAATAGCATGCTTCCATCAGACAATGAACTGAAGTGGTCCCCTGGGATCCGGTAGGAAACAGCTACCGGCTCACCTGCTGAGGTAAAGTGCTGACAGTTCCGCATGGCATCGATGGCGACGATTTCCCCTGAGTCTGCCAAAACGAGCGAGACAATCGGGGCAGGCATTTTGAAAGGCATTGTTTGCTTACCTGTAGAGTCATGAAATGAAACATTGCCATTCGCATCTCCGAGAGCCCAACCCTCTTCACCACATCCGATTGCGCTCGTCCAGGGAGCACCGTTGACCTGGCCAAGTCCCCGGGTCTTTCCAGTTTGGGAAATGGCAACCGGTTTACCTGCCAGTGGCAGCGCCAGGATTTCTCCATTGGACTCAATCAACTTTGGAGCGGGGTGTCCCTCGATACCTACGGACAGGGTTTCTACAGGGCTCAGTAAATCCCGACTCAGGATACGGACTTTCCCGTCCCTTCCAGAGGTCAGTACCCATTCGCCCAATACCGCCATGTCGTTAGCGGGCTCAGGGATTTTCATGGTTCTCTCGGGGCTTCGAACCAGCGAAACCAGCAAATGGGAGACTGATCCCGCTGATATCTTCAGTTTCCTGGAACGGCAGCCTTTTTTCTCAAGAACCATTTCGAACAGTTTTTCTTTGGCAAGACTGATGGTTACTGGACTCGTTCCCAACAAATTCCGCGAGTTGTCATAAACCAGTGCTCCTGCCGGGATGCTTTCGACCACGACAGGGTAGCGAATCGATTCGATGAGGTCCGTTGGCAGTGTGGTCAGATCGAGTGTTGAGATTTCGTCGAGTACTGATCTGGCTTTCAAGGGCATTCCAGCTTCCAGAAACTGATTGGATTCCAGAATAGCTGAATCGACCCGATTCCGAAGACTTTGGCGCTGGGCGCGTGCCTCTTCCCGGGATCGGTGGAGTTCGTCTTTTTCTGAATTGACCTCTCTGGAAATGAGGTTTCGCATCCGCAGTGCATTTTTTGATCCATGCCCGGCAGAAAAAGTCCAGGGGTGAAGTTGTTCTACCCGTTCATAGGCTTCAGCGGCTGTGATGAAATGGTGAATCGCATTGGCATTACTCTCGATTTCCCGAGCCGCTGCCAACATTCCTCCAGCTCTCCACTCTGAAGAGATTTGGAATATCAGAATCATGCAGAATATCGACCCCAGAGAAACGGTAATCAGCTTCTTTCTTTGTTGCTGATTTTCAAGTTCATTCTGCCTTTGAAGAATCTCTTCCAATGATTTTTCATCCAGTCTCTGTTCTGGTGAAAGAGTCCGGAGGCTTTTTTCCGCTCTCAGTGCGATTTCAGGGGCGTCCAATTTGGAGATAGAGATCGCTTTCTTGAGGCACTCATGTGCCCCTGGATCTCTGGTTTTGCAGAGAGCCTCACCAAGCTGAAGCCAGTAGGCTCCCTCCTTGCCACGAAGATTCTCTGCTTCGCGCAATACGGTGACCAATTGTTGATGGTCGCCACACTTTCTCAAAGCCTTGCAGAGATCTTCATGGATCTGAGGGATCTTTTTTGTGGGAATGTCATTCCGTATTTGCCAGCAGGTCAAAAGGTCTTCAAGCTGTCCGGGATTCAGAACCAAAAGGCGCTGCAGTTTTTTCCAGGCTTCTTTTTCTTCCCCCTTGGTCAACAGGAGTGAAATGGTTTTTCTCAGGAAATCTGCCTGAATCGCTGGGTTTGCATGGCCTGCACAGTCGCTTGCTTCTTCGATCAACTCCATGGAAGCCTGCGAGTTCTGATCTTCCAGAAGGGTTTCATAAAGAGAAAGCGCAGACTCAGGGTTCTCCGAGGCTCGATCTCTCGCTCTACGGATCATCTCGGTTGTATCAGCTTCCCGAATGATCTCTTCCTCGAGAAATCTGTAAAGAATCGTGCAGGTGTCAAACCTCGTGAGAGGGGAGAGGTCGAGAATTTCTTCAAGGGTACTGACTCCGTCAACGAGTTTGTAGATTGAGTGATTTTCAGCGGGCTGTGGTGCTCCCTCTACAGGTATCAGAATCCATTTGAAGTTATGGATTCTCTGACGAATAACAGTCCATTCATCCGCTTGGCGAAGTCCTTCGATGATGACACTCATCGGGTCAACTTTAATTCGGGTGACGTGGTAAACGTCATCTTCATGCGTTGATTTTAATTGTTCTGGGAAAAATTCGAAGTGTCCATTAGTCCATAGAAAGAGATCAAACAGTTCCTCTTCGATTTTTTTGCGCAATGCTTTTTCTAGAGACTTCTCAGCAATGAATCCACGATCAATCAGTGCACGTCCGAGAAGGATGCCTGTTTCCTCGTGATCTTTTCCTGCCTGCTCGAGTTCTTCTGCCGAGACCAAGCCTTCCCGAAGAAGGATGCTTCGCAATCGGAGTTGCCTGGAAGAACCGGTTCGCACGAGAGTGATGTGTCCGGTTTCAAAGACGATTGACACCTTTTCATCATCACGACTGATTTCAAGAGTTCCCGAGCGAGCCCCCTGTGAAAGGGTTTGCAGGAGTTCTTGTAATCCGAAGTGCTCAAGGTGTCCTTTTAAGATGCTCATCCTTCAACTCCCATTTCGGTACCGCTGGTACACTGGTCTGGAGGTCGAAAGGTGCTATATCCCGGCTCGGGAAGAGCGGGTAGCATCTTTAGTGGACCTCGAATAAGGATACAGAATGGATGCCAGATCAACCAATCGAGGGGATACCGGCGGGAACGGGAGTTGCCATATGAACGCTTCTCCGGGCCTCTACGTGCATGTCCCGTTTTGTCGCAGCAGGTGTACCTATTGCGACTTCCACGTGGCAGCTTTGCGTCCGGCCGTGATGGTCGACTATGTAGAGGCACTGAAATCTGAAATTGATCAGGTCGCCAAATCCGGTTTCACACCGAGAACAATCTTTATCGGTGGCGGAACTCCCAGTGCTCTTCCCCAGGAGCAATGGGAGCAACTACTGGGTGCTCTGGCCGAGCCTTTTTCCAGTTCTTTGGTTGAATGGACCGTCGAGGCAAATCCTGAATCGATCAACCCTCAAAAAATCGAAGCGGCATTGAAAGTGGGGGTGGACCGATTCAGCACTGGCGCCCAGACCTTTTCCGAAAAGGGTCTGTCATTGATGGGGCGCCGGCACGATGCACAGAGGGTTGAAGAAGTGCACCGGTGGTTCGAAGAATTGGAAGTGCCGCGCACGAGCCTGGATCTGATAGTGGGCTGGCCCGGGCAAGACAGGGAGTCGATCGACAAAGACCTCGCTGCGGTTGAGCGGATCGACCCCGATCACATCAGCCTTTATCACCTGAGTTATGAATCGGGTACGTGGTTGCATGCAATGAGGGAACGTGGCGGATTGAAACCGTTGCTGGACGAAACCTGTATCGATTTTTCCAATGCATTTCTGACCGGTCTGAGCCGACAGGGTTTTCGACGTTATGAAGTTTCCAATCTGGAAAAACGTGGAGGAGTCTCCTGGCACAATCTGAACTATTGGCAACGGGGTGAGTATTTGGGGATTGGTAGCGGCGCTGCTTCATTTTTTAACGGAACAAGATGGAAAAACCGGCCCGATGTGGCGGCCTATATCTCTGCCGACGGATCTCCTGAGAGAATCGACTTGGAGAAGTCCGGGGAACTGGACGTCATCGTTGAATTGATCATGTTGCAGTTGAGATTGTCTTCAGGGTTGGATCTCAAGCATTTTCGGAATCTCACCAAATATGAGTTTTATGCGCTTTGTTTGGAAAGTTTGCGCAACTTCAAAGAAAAAGGTTTTCTTGTAGAGGAAGCGGGCCATGTGCGCGCGACTCACAAAGGATTCGACGTTCTTGATTCGATGATCCTGCAGTTTGTAGAAGACGCCGAAAAGAGATTGAATGCGCGAACGTGATATTCCGTTGGTGGAAATCAGCCTGGCGGTGAGATTTCTCAGGCAACGAGACTGGCTCGATAGTGAAGCTTTCGCCCGTTTGCTGACTCTTAAGGAGTCCAAGTACGGGTTGGACGGGTTTGTGGGGGCGATTCAAAAAGAAAGCCTCCTCTGCCCAGAAAAAGTCGAATCACTGGTCAAGAGAGTTCGTAATCAGATGCGCAGAATCCATGCAGAGTTACCCGAAACCCGTGTTATCGACGGTAGATTCGGTCGTATCGCAGTTTCTGCAGGGTGGATCTCCTCTCAAGACCTGGAAAACGCCCTTCTGGAGCAATCCCGCTTGAGGCGAATAGGCCTCAAATTTCGATTGGGTGAAGTTCTGTTCAAAATGGATCTTCTCAGTCGGCAGCAAGTGGAGTCAGTTCTCGAGCAACAGGGCCAAAGATCCAAATCATGCCCGGATTGCCAGGCGTTAGCGCCATATACGGCAGAATTGTGTTCCTGCGGGCGAATTTTGCAGTCTGCTCCTCTTTTGTGCCCTGTCGTCTAGGCACCCGATCCTGATCATCAAGCGGTGATCGACAATTTCGCCATTTGCCAGTTTTCGATTCCCCATCCTAGTCTTCTCTGAGGTACCGGCACCCACTGTGCTGGCATTGCGTGACAGGTAGGGGAAACAGATGAAGGACGATAATTTGAAGTCCAATCCTGAAGATTCCTCCGCAAACAGCGGAGAATTGCCGGAAGTGAAGGCGGTCCCTTTGGATTCTCCTCCACAACCAGAAATCATCTCTCATGAAGAGCTCAGTGAAGATGACGTCATCGTCTACCTGGACGACGATGTTGAAATCTGTAATCCGGAGAATACTCCGGATCTACTTTCTCATCGTCCTGGTGAGGAAGACGTGCTGACGGAGTTTGAGAGACTTCCCGAAGTTCAGGCTGAACTGGTTGAAGATATTCCAGAAGTGTTGAGTGTGGACGATGTCACCGCTCTCGTTTCTGAAGAGGTCGATACAGACTGGTCCGAGTTCTTTGCAGACCAAGCATTGGTTCTGGAGAGAGTCAGGGAATATGTCACCTTGCATAGCAAATGGTTTGCTGGTGCAGCGGCGGTATTCCTGCTGGTTGTTGCCGCAAGTCTGTTCTCAGGGGGAAGTGATTCCAACGGAGCTTCCGCCACCTCGGATGTCAATGCTACTGCAGAAGCCTACGATCAATGGGTTGATCAGGCTTTGAGTGGGCATTTGACCGAGATCGGAGAAAACTAATGAGCAGAGCACTAAGCATTATCATGATCGTCTGCCTGGTGCTTGCACCGGGAGTGGTTCAGTCTGGAACAGTCATTCTCAAAAATGGTCACGTCATAAACGGCAAGGTTATCGTCAGTGATGATGAGAAAGTGATCATGAGCTGGGGTAATGGCAGGACAACCATATACCACCGGTTCATCGAATCGATTTCTTTGACAGAAGAAGAGGAATTGGCAGTTCGTAGATACAACACTGCGAAGTCCGATTCTGTTTCCAGAGAGGTGACTCAGGCGATTCAGTTGCCAGAGTTCAGCGAGCTTCATGGTGAAGTCGCTGTGGAAGTTCTGACGGAAGAAAATGATGTTGCCCCGAATCAAGGTGAGCATGTCGCGGATCTCAATGGAGAAGTTTCTTCAGAAGTAGCAGAGTTTTCGATGCCGCTGTTGGAGGAAAGAAACTTCCAGAGATTTGGGCTTTCGCTGAACTTGCCAGATTCCTGGTCCGTTCAGGAGTTCAAAGACTCTCTCAGTATTCGCTCTGAATGTGGCGGAATCATGTTGGCCCTTGATCGGTATCAGGGGGGAGATCTGACTGCCGGCAGGGCAGCCGTCGGGCTTCAGGGAATGTTGAATGATCAGGGGTTCCAGCAGGTGCAAAATGGATTGAGCAAATTCATGGAGGGTTTGGATGCGGGTTTTCAGGTGGAGAGCCTTTCACCCGGTCAAAACCATCACTCCGTTCATGTCCTCGTGAGTCTTGAATCGAGTGGGAATCAGCAGCTTTTCTCGCTCTACAGATCGTTGGATTGCCAGGAAGAAACGCGCAATGTTCTAAAGTCTGTTATGGATTCAATGGAATTTGTCGGTGTGAATCGCTGACGAGAATCATGTTGTCGTCGGCAGAAGAAGTGCAGAGCGAGAAGTCGCTCTGCACTTTTTTTTGTGGTTGGCAGAAAAAAAAGTTGAACTGGCAGAAAAAATCCCGTTACCATGTACCCAAGGTTAGGGGAAAACGGAGACGAGGTGGCCGGAGGGGGATCCGGTGATCGGCCTGAAGAGGGCAGTTTCCGAAACAGCGAAGAGTCACCTGGTGAAATCATTTTGGAAAACATTTTGGTTTCATGCCGGTTGATACGTCGTTGTTCCGAATTTTCTTTTTGCAGGCTGGGTACACTTGTTTCTTTTCGAACGACTTGGTTTGAGTCGTCTCGGTTTTCCATTTGATTGAGTTGCGACAACTGTTGAGGAGATCGTGTCTCCTTCGCAAAGACGAAGTCTTTGCGAGACGACATGGAGTCCCAAAAGTTGTGCCGCTGTCATTGTGTTTCTCGGGAACACAAATTCAGCGCACGGTTGTTTTCGGATTGGGTTTTGAAAATCCGGAGATCTGACGGTGACTCGTTGGGGGAAATCGGGTGAAAGATGTTTCTTGCATCTTCAACGTCTTTTCCTTCATACTCTTGGAGATTTCTATCGGCGAGCGGTCCTGGGCAGTGGTTGTCCTGTTCCCGTTCACCGGTCGCTCCCTCGGAGGGGAGCGGATGCATCAGGGTTGAGGGGCACTGCCCCCGATAGGAGTTGGCTCATGGCCAAGAAAAAAGCGGCGAAGAAAAAGGTCGCCAAAAAGAAGGCAGCTAAGAAAAAAGTTGCCAAGAAGAAGGTAGCGAAGAAGAAGGCCGCCAAGAAAAAGGTGGCTAAGAAGAAGACTGCCAAGAAAAAGGTAGCGAAGAAGAAGACTGCCAAGAAGAAGGCAGCCAAGAAGAAGACTGCCAAGAAGAAGGTAGCCAAGAAGAAGACGGCGAAGAAGAAGACCGCCAAGAAGAAGACGGCGAAAAAGAAAGTAGCCAAGAAGAAGGCGAAAAAGAAAGTAGCCAAGAAGAAGGCGAAGAAAAAAGTCGCCAAGAAGAAGACTGCCAAGAAGAAGACCGCACGTAGAAAAAAGTAGCGGCGCCTTCAGGTCAGTCACGCCCATGGCGAATGGGAACCCAGCGTTCCAGGTCTAAACCTGATACGAGTCCCAAGTACAGTTACTGGGACTGAGAATGCGAGGATCCCGGCTAAAGCCGGGCGTACCCTGGGGGCGAATTTCCCCCCTGCTTTCTCCAGGGCAACTTGCGCGGAGATACGGAATCATTTCCGTATCTCCGCGCTTTTTTTGTGAAATGATTCTGAACGATTCATTCAGTTCGGTTGGAGGGAGTCCGACGTTGTCGACTGAAATCGAAGCGGTTCGCGGGATGCTTCAATCCGTCGGAAAGGTGGCAGTGTTTACCGGTGCCGGAATGAGTGCAGAAAGCGGCATTCCGACTTTTCGGGGAGATGGTGGCTTGTGGAGAGGAAGAAGGCCAGAGGAGTGGGCGACACCTCAAGCGTTTATGCAATCGCCGGAAGAAGTCAGGGAGTTTTATCAATGGAGGCGGGGGATTGTCGAAGAGGCTCAACCCCATGCGGGTCACCTGGCGCTGGGTAAATGGTCGAGCGGGGATTCCCATCATGTTGAGATCGTGACCCAAAATGTGGATGGACTTCATCAAAGGAGTGGTTGTTCCCGGGTCTGGGAACTTCACGGTAGTCTTTGGTCCCAGCACTGTCACGATTGCGGAACTCAGGAAAGTGATCTCGAAAAAACCCACTGCCCCTGTGGGGGGAGATTGCGACCCTCAGTCGTCTGGTTTGGCGAGGGCTTGCCGTCAGGAGTCTGGGCTGAGTCGGAACGGGCCATGCGGGAGTCAGAGCTCATCCTGGTCATTGGAACTTCTGCAGTGGTCTATCCAGCTGCAGGCCTCGTGGGTATGGCTGCCAGAGAGGGAATTCCCATAGTTGAAATTAACCCGGAGCCAGCTTTGGACAGTCAGACCGTCTGTATCACGGGACCTGCTGCAAAGGTCCTCCCCATCCTTCTCGCATAAACGGGGTTGAATCTGATCTGCAAAAAGGTGCAGCCTGATCGGAGTCCTCTGATCTGGAGTTCAGGAATATGGCCCTGATTGGAAGAGGGAGCGAGGAGGTTTGCTCAGGATAGACGGGCAAACTGCAGGCACCGATACGGATGACCCACATGAACGGGCTGCAAGATCACCAATTCATTCATGGAGGAGACTGATCCAAAGTGGCACCACGTGGATCAGAAAAGAAAAGAGTGCCGAGGGGGGGACTCGAACCCCCATGAGCCGAAGCTCATCAGATCCTTAGTCTGACGCGTCTGCCAGTTCCGCCACCTCGGCAATGATCGGAAACACGAAGTTTAGGTGGCAATATTCCTGTGTCAAGTTTGACCGGAATATTGCCACCCAACTTCTTCAAAACAACGATTTAGGGGGCTGCCCCCTGATCGATCCAATCTTTGACCAATTGGATCTGAGCCGGTGTCAGGCAGCAGAAACCGCCGATGGGCATCTGTGAGCCGGCCGCGGTCGTGGAGCAGCCTGCGGCCTGGGCCGCAGCCACATGGGTTCCCTCGATTTTGCGGAAGAGCCAACTGGCGGAGGAGTCGCCTGGCTCGACGAAGTCGTAAGAACCGCACTCAGCTGAAGGCTGATTCACCAAAGTGGCGTAGGAGTCATTGGTCGCACTGTCCTCAAGGTTCAAGCCACCAAAGTTTGAGGGGGGAGCATGGCAAACGGTGCAATCGGTCTGGATCACCTGCGGGTACACATCTCCAAAATAGGAAACAGTGGGGGGCAGGCATACTGGGTCTGTCGCACAGTCTGTATCCGCACAGTCGATGGCTCCGTCGAGGTCGTCGTCGATGTTATTGTCGCAAACTTCCGCAGGGGGAGCGCTGCAACCGCTGCTTGCGGTGGGGCAGTCGAGTCCATCCGGAGTGGGATCCTGACCACAGGTGATGGGTTCAGGGGGAGGTCCGGCGTTGGAAAACAGAATGGAAAGCAGTGACACCGGGTCACTGATATCGGTGCTTCCATCGTCATTGACATCGCAGGCATCCGGGCAGAGTGCCGGGCCAGCTCCCGAAAACAGAATGCTCAGGGACAGGACTGCGTCGGCGATATTGATCTGGTCATCCAGATTACAATCACCGCGGCTGAAATCCTCCTGGGCGGAAACCGGGGCAGAAACCAGAACGAGGGCGAACAGCACCGCCAGAAGGGGGCTGCCAAAACGTAATAGACTCATGTGTTCAATCCTCAACTGCGGGACAGGTTTTGCTGTCTGCGGCCCTTGAGCCGCTTCAGATGTATAGGCCAAAGCCCATTTTATCGCTTTCAAGGCGGCCCGCAACTTCACCGTTATCAATGTTGTAAGGCCGTTCGTCTCGATTCATCGACTCCAGAGGGCTAAGATCCGGCCTGAGCAGCCGGGAAATACAGCCGGAATAGTCGAGAGAAGGATGCATGATCAGCCAAAGAGTCCGAACCATTACCCCATCCGCAACCCTTTCCCTGAATGCACGACTTCAGGAGATGAGGGCTCAGGGGACCGAGATCATCAACCTCAGTGTCGGAGAACCGGACTTCGAGACTCCCAAGTTCATTCGGGATGTTGCCCACGATGCGATGGAGTCTGGTTGGACTCGATACACACCAACCAGTGGTCATCCCGAAGCTCGGGAAGCAGTGTGCCGTCACGTTCTTCGGACTCGCAATGTCGAAGTCAAACCTGAGCAGGTCATTCTGTCATCCGGAGTCAAGCATTCCCTCTCTCAGACATTGTTGTCTCTGGTGAACCCGGGAGACGAAGTGATGATCGGTGCTCCTTATTGGGTTTCCTATCCGGAATTGATTCGGCTGGCGGATGGTATTCCGGTAGTCGTCGAAACTCGTATCGAAGATGGTTTCCGACTGACCCGTGAGGCTCTCGAAGCCCAGCTGACTCCGAGGACGATGGGAATCATTCTCAACGAGCCTGGCAACCCGACCGGTGTTGTCAGCAGTGCTTCAGAAGTCTTGGAGATCATCGAGTTTGCCCGTGATAACGATTTGTGGGTGATCAGTGATGAAATCTACGAGGCGATGGTTCATGAGGGCAAACTCAATAGTCCATTCAGTATCGACCCGGAGCGGGTCAGTTACATCTCGGGTCTGTCCAAGTCTTTTGCCATGACGGGCTGGAGACTCGGATGGAGTGTCAGTGAGCCCGAGCGGGCGAATGCCATCGGAAGATTGCAAAGTCATAACGCGGCCAATCCCTGCAGTATCTCCCAGGCAACTGTGGCGGCAGCACTGGATGGAATGGACCACCCGGAGTTGCAGGAGATGTACGCCGCTTTCCGTCAACGAAAAGATCTTGTGGTTGAAAAACTGAATGCCATGGACGGTGTCCAGTTCGTCGCTCCCAAGGGGGCGTTCTATGTCTTCGTTGACGTCTCAAATTTCCTGGGCAACGACAAGCTGGTTACTGATGCCAATCAGTTTTGCCTTGGCCTTCTGGAAGAGATGGGAG
>JACETR010000049.1 GCA_013911165.1 Planctomycetota bacterium
GGGGCTCACCGTCGGGCCGACAGGGAAGTGCGGGGAGATGTCAGCGGTGAGAGTGGCGGCAGCGAGAAAGTTGGCAGCAGTGGAGATCTGAAAATCGGATCAAAGAAAAGGGAGGGTCTGGCTGGCTGCTCTCCACAGGACTGTGTCCGGGATTGCAGAAGCCAGAACCCTCCCTGAGTGCTGTTCATCCGGAGCTCCGAAAGGAAGCCGGGAAGGGGTAAAGGCGAAAAAAACTGTCGCAGACGAGCCCGCCCGGTGTCTCGCAACAGCCACCCAAAAAACCCAACAACAACCCGTATTCCAGGACCAGTGCCCCGGTGAACAGAGTTTTCAAAAGGGTGGGAGGCCGCCGGTTCCGAGCTCAGCCCGCCTAGAATGGCCGGATGACCGGTGACTCTCCCCTCGATCGACACTCCGCATGTCTCGAAGCCGGCAGCCAGTGCCGTTACTCCCTGTGGAGATCCTTCGATGACATCGCAATGTCTGTGCCAATTTGAAAAAAGTGGGAAGCGCACTTTTGTGGCCAGATACGGACGAGGTAGAGGGGGCTACGCAGAAAGGGCTGATTCAATCTGCAGCAAAAACGTTGCTCCATTTTCACGCGACAGCATCAAAATAGAGCAACCCACAGATCAATTAGATTTCGTATTTTTCCATCAATCGATAAAGCCGGTTTCGATCGATCGAAAGCAGGCTGGCAGCCCGGCTTTTGACACCCTTGGATCGACTCAGTGCTTTGCGTATATGATCCGCCACGACTTCATCGTAGGTCTGAAAATGATCGGAAGCGGCGACGGCAACAGCCCGCTCCACCACGGCACGCCCAGCGGTTTCACAAGACTCGGCAAAACCCTGAAGGCCAACCACTTCCGGTGGAAGATCATCGACCCGGATCAACTCAGGATGTCCAGCCAGGGCAAATGATCGCTCAATGCAATTGTTCAACTCACGAACATTGCCGGGCCAGTGATACTGATGAAGTACTTTCTCAGCTTCAGGAGTCAGGATTCTTTCTCCAGGCAGTTGATATTCCTGATGAAGCTTGTCGATGAAATGCTTGGCGATGGGAATGATGTCATCCCGGCGATCCCTCAAGGGTGGAATATCCAGATTGATGACATTGATGCGATAGAAGAGGTCCTCGCGGAACTTTCCCTGTTGTACCAACTCCTGAATGGGGCGGTTGGTCGCAGTGATGACTCGTGCATGGAATGGAACAGGACGATTGGAACCCACCGGAGTGACTTCTTTCTCCTGGAGCGCCCTCAGCAGTTTGACCTGAAGGTCCATATCCAGCTCGGTAATCTCATCCAGGAAAAGTGTCCCCTTGCCCGCAGCAACAAAAAGCCCGTCCTGATCAGCAACTGAGCCAGTGAAAGCCCCCTTCTTGTGACCGAAGAGCTGGCTTTCAAGAAGAGTGCGACTCAGTGCACCGCAGTTGACCGCAAGGTAGGGATATTCTTTTTGGTTGACCCGTTCATTTACTTGATCGTTGAGATGGATCATCCGCTGAAGATGAATCTCATGGGCCACCAGTTCCTTGCCTGTTCCCGGTTCTCCCTGAATCAACACCGGCGAGGGAATCGGAGCCAACTTGCGAATGGTACCGATGACCTCCTTCATGACTTCATCACGGAAGATCAGTTTGGGAGTGGTTTTTTCACCCTCCGTCTTTCGACGCAGAACCTGTGCCCAGACCTTGTCGATCGTGCACAGGAGATCTTCCACAGACCCCTGCTTCTCCAGATAGTCCCATGCACCGGCTTCGAGGAGTCGTTTCTTCGATGCCCGTTCGTCGTCTCCGGTGTAAACGATGATCGGCAAATCCTTGAAGGTCGAAGAGATCTGGGCAGTCAGTTCTTCACCGTTGAGTCGAGGCATGTCGAGATCGGTAATCACCAGATCGATGGGATTCTGCCCTTCCCTGAAATCATGCAAGAGCTGTAACGCTTTTGTCGAATCGGAAAGGGTGGCAACCTCGTATCCCACGGACTCCATCACCGCCCGTGCCGATTCCAGAGTGTATTCCTGATCGTCCACGATCAGGACATGGTCCGGTGTTGATTTGATCAAAGTCATGACTTGGCCTCCCCCTTCTTCGTGATCTCCCAGCCTTTTTCATGAGGCTTGAGATGGAAGTAATGATCCAGGACATCGCCCATTTCTGGCGGGGGTGCGATCTCCTCATTTTTTGACTGTTCGACATGAACCCTGTTTTCCTCGACTCGAACCTCCAGTACCGCGCCACGAATCAGGCGAGTACGCAGATACTCCAGCGAATAGACGATCGCCGGAAGCAAGTCCTCTACGAGTGCATCATTGAGGGGAAACAGCAGTTCAACTCCAGAGTTTGAAAAGCGCTTGCGGTAATGTTCGAGAATCCGGACGGCATGAGGTTGCTCCGAGTTGAACAACATCCAGGTTTTGAGAACGCCCTCCAATCTCTGGAAGCCCAGGGTGGCCATTTCCAGAGACTTGTCGATCTTCTCCTGATCCTGCTTTTCCATCGCCCTGTCCAGGGTGAAACGGGCGTTTTGGGCCACCGTCAGGTGATTGCGCATTTGATGATTGAGCTTTGCGGCCACCTGGAAGAGGAGCCAACTCCTGAGAGCCGAATCCGGATACCCGGTGGGTTCCCCATTTTCGGTATGCCCATCGTTGGATGTGGAATGCTGCACTGGAGGACTCCCTGTCTTCTTTTCAGTGATCCGACCTGGGTGAAACACTTCAAAATCGCTCTTTAAGCGGCAATTTCTCACAGTTTCCCCAGTAGACTGCTACAAAACGCCGCAGTCCAGAACGGGGTTCCCCGGGACCTGAAATTTCCCCACAGGGGCCAAAATCGCTGATTGAAGGGGAGAAAAAGGGAGGCGGGGTGCCGGATCGACCACACCACGGTTTTCCGGCACCCCGCCAGGGATGGCGAAGGGATTGAAGCGGAAGACGCTTCGGGAGGCGGAAAAATCAGACAGCCGGCGTTATTCCTCTTCCAGCACACCAAAACAACGTAAATCCGGCTGCCTGAACTCAAATTTCCACGTCCTGGGGACAGATCCCCGGGAGCCCTGCAGAGGAGGGCTCACAGAAGAGTGACATCCCCGACAAAATTGCGCCAACCGGGATCAGGCCCTCGTCAGCCTCCCCGGGGGGAGATATGCTTCTGGCTTGCCCATGGGGCCTTTCAAGGCCCCTTTTTGAATCAACACGGGGGTTCCTTATGTGTGGTTTTTTCGGGGTGATTGGCAGTGATCAGCCAGCCTGTCACGAAATCTATGAGGCGTTGATCTGTCTTCAACACCGGGGACAGGATGCGGCCGGGATCGTCACCCATGACGAACGATTTCACCTGAAAAAGGGGAATGGCCTCGTGCGCGATGTCTTCCGTATGAAAAACATGGAGCGACTCACCGGCAACGCCGGGATCGGTCAGGTTCGTTATCCGACCTTTGGTGGATCCAGTAATGAGGACGCCCAGCCCTTCGTCGTGAATTACCCCTACGGCATCGCCATGGCTCACAACGGCAATGTGACCAATGGTGAAGAAATTCAGGATTGGCTCTCCACGCAAAAGAGAACGATTCTTCACTCCAGTTGTGATGTGGAATTGATCCTCTTCACCCTTGCAGTGGAACTTTCCGAAATCGGCGGACTTGAACCGGATCACGACTCTGTCTTCAAGGCGATTGCGAATGTCTTTGAACGGGTCAAGGGCGCCTACTCCGTGTCAGCCCTGATCTCCCGTTTTGGCATGGTTGCATTCCGCGATCCAAATGGGATTCGGCCGATGGTCATGGGATATCGAGACAATGAAGACGGCAGTCGTTCATGGGCCTGTGCCTCCGAGAATATTCCGCTGGAGATCCAGGGCTACGAGGGCATCGAGAATGTGAATGCGGGAGAAGCGGTCATCTTCGTTCCTGGTGAAGAACCAGTCCGAAAGCAGTTGGTCGACAGACCCCACAACCCCTGCATCTTTGAGCACGTCTATTTTGCCCGCCCTGACAGCGTTCTCGACGATGTCAGCGTGTATGAGTCCCGGCGGCAGTTGGGGCGAAATTTGGGAGAGCGCTGGAAAAAGCTGGGCCACCATGTGGATGTGGTGATTCCTGTCCCCGACAGTGCCTGCACATCGGCCAGCACCATGGCGTCGACCATCGGAGTCGAATACCGGGAAGGCCTGGTCAAGAATCGCTATATCGGCAGAACTTTCATCATGCCCGGACAGGGTGCCAGAACATCGAGTGTACGCAGGAAACTGAATGCCATTCGCAGCGAATTTGAGGGCAAGGATGTTCTGCTCGTCGATGACAGCGTGGTCCGCGGAACGACCTCAAAACAGATCGTTGAGCTCGCCCGGTCAGCCGGGGCCCGAAAAGTCTACTTCGCTTCCTGTTCCCCACCGGTGCAGTTCCCTTGTGTTTATGGGGTCGACATGTCCACCCGATCCGAACTGATCGCACGGGACAAGTCTGAACAACAGATCGCTGAAGCGATCGAAGCCGATGCAATGGTCTATCAAACGGTCGATGGCCTGCGGGAAGCCCTGCAAACCGCCGGCTCAAATCTCAACTATTGTGCGGCGTGCTTCGATGGCAAGTACCCGACACCTGACGTAACCAGTGAAACTCTTGAAGCGATTGAAACCTGCAGGCTGGACGAGCAGCAAAGGATATCCGAGTCCCATACTGCGGAAACCACGGGCTGATCGACTTTTCAAGACATTGAATCTGTCAGATGAAATCCAACCTATCGGTGGGTATGATTCATGCTTGATCGAAATGAATAAACCTCTGAATCGAAATGCGCCATTTCGTGAAGGCAGGATTTATTCGACCGGTTGTTGCCCGGCAACTTGTTTATTGATCTGAACCGACTCTGAATCACAGGAGGAAGAATGCTGACTTCGACGGGGCTCGCCATGACCCCCACCTTCTTCTGTGCAATGGTCGGCATGCTGGTCCTGACCGCTCTGGATCAGAACCCGGATCTCGCCAGAAACAAAAAAACCCGAACCATTCTTCTCTGTGTTCTGGGAGCCAGTTTTTCCCTGCTGTGCCTGTTATTGCTCCGTTTGAAACCGGCACTGCCCATCCTTTTGACCCTGGCATTTTCGGCTCTGCTCTTTCAGATCCCGGCATTTCTGCGCCTGCGTCATCCCGACCGCTACCGAAAGGATGATCGCAGCCCCTGGCTTTGGCGCTGGCGAAGCCATATTCCCCAGCGAAGTCCCGGGGCCTATCTCAAAATGCTCGAGCGTATACACCGATCGCTGGAACGGAATTCGTTGGATCCCATCCTCCACCTCAAGGCGATGGAACTGGCAGTAAAATGCAATGAGAACAACAGGGCTCTTTACCACTGTCATGTGCTCGATGAGGTTCTTTCACCGGGAACTGCCCACGAGCACGTTCTACGCTGCCAAGTCTACCTGCTCAGTCACCGGCAACGCCGCCATGAGGATGCGGAGAATGTTCTTCAAAGGCTGGAAAAGTTGTATCCGGTGAGGATGCCCCACGACTCTCCACCACAGAAGGAAGAATCCTCGGCGTCATCGGGCGAAGGAGACGGAAGTCCCCTTTCCTGATCAAGAACCGATCAACGAGTCGACTCAGTTGACCGGTTGATTGACAGGGTGCTGAACCTGACCTTCGAGAAGAAACGCCGCCACTTGCTGGGCAGATTGCAACCCGACATTATCCTGGGCCTCGACGGTGGAAGCCCCCAAATGGGGTGTACAAATGATGGAGGCGTGATTCCTGAGGGGATCATTCTCAGCAGGAGGCTCCTCGACAAAGACGTCGAGACCTGCTGCGGCCACATGACCCGAATCGACCGCACGCAACAATGCTTCTGAGTCGATCACCGGACCCCGACTGACGTTGACGAGACGAACCCCCGCCTTGCACTGCCCGAGGAAGTCATCATTGACCATCCCGCGAGTGTGGTCATTGAGAGGAGGATGAAGAGAGATGAAGTCCGCATTGGGAAGAGCATCCTCCAGAGTGGAAAGAGTGGCTCCATTCTCCTCGCAGACGGAAGCGTCAACGAATGGGTCGCAGCCGACCACCTTCATGCCGAGGCCGCTGGCTTTACGGCACACTCTCTGACCGATCTTACCCATGCCGATGACGGCGAGGGTTTTGCCCTCCAGCTCGACACCCACCAGCTTTTTCCGATCCCAGCCCCCTTGGCTCATTCCCAGGTGCCCTTGCCCGACATTACGGGCAACAGCAAACATCAAAGCGAGAGCATGCTCTGCGGCGGCGTTGGAATTGGCCGCAGGCGTGTTCATGACGAGGACTCCCTTTTCAGCAGCGGCATCGCAATCGATGTTGTCGACCCCTGCCCCTGCCCGACAGATGCATTTGAGGTTGGGAGCCTGATCGAGCAACTCAGAAGTTATTTGCGTACCGGAACGGAGAATCCAACCACTGATGTTTGGCAAACTCTCTTCAACTTTGTCTGCGCCCACTATTACTTCAAGACCTGCATTACGAAGGATCTCCTCAGTTGCCGGTGGAAGAGGGTCAGAAATCAGAACGGGACCATTGGCTACAGACATCAGTGTTTCCTTTAACGCAAGTTTTCAAAAATTCTTTGAGATTAGGAATCAATCCTTGTAACGGCCCACACAAAGACAGGCATCATGTCCGCCAAATCCAAAGGAATTGGAGAGTGCCACTTCGATCTGTGCTTCACGTGGCTCGTTCGCAACTGAATCGAGCGAGCACTCCGGATCAGGGTCGACCTGATTGATCGTTGCCGGAACAACCCCTTCCCGGATGCCGATCGCTGTCGCAGCCAGTTCCACTGCACCGGAAGCCCCCAACAGGTGTCCAACCTGAGATTTGGTCGAACTCATCATGACAGAGTCGGAAGTCGCTCCCAACAGCTGCCTGACAGCAGACTGTTCCATAACATCGTTAAGGGGAGTCGAGGTTCCATGGGCATTGATGTAGTTCACTTCAGAGGTGTCCCGCTCGGCATCCACGAGAGCCAGACGCATCGCCTCGCGAGCCATCTTCGCTTCCGGATCGGGAGCGGTGATGTGATAGGCATCATCGGTTGCACCGAATCCGAGAACCTCACAGTAGATGCGGGCTCCGCGCTTCTTGGCATGCTCCAGTTCCTCGAACATGAACATGGCACCACCCTCACCCATAACAAATCCATCACGACTGGCCTGGAAGGGCCTCATCGCGGTTTCAAATTCGTCGTTACGGGTCGACATCGCCTTGAGGGCACAAAATCCTGCAATACTCAGCGGTGTGATCGCCGCCTCACTGCCCCCGGTCAGAATCGCATCACAGCGGCCCGCCCGAATCGTATCGAGGGCCACTCCGAGAGCATGCTGACTGGAAGCGCAAGCGGACACGGTGGAGTAGTTGACTCCCTTGAAACCGTGGGCGATCGCGACCTGGCCCGCCGCCGCATTGGTGATCATTTTCGGGATGAAGAAGGGGGAGACCCGGTCTGGTCCCCGGTCCTTGAGCAGCGTGTGCTGGTCTTCCATCTCCTGAATGCCACCAATTCCCGAGCCGGTGATGACACCGTAGCGGTCCGGTTGGGAAGTGGGATCGAGTCCGCTGTCTTCCAGAGCTTCACCCGAGGAGTAGAGAGCAAACTGAGCGAAGCGATCCAACAGGCGAGCGGTTTTTCTGTCGATTCGTGAGAAAGGGTCAAAATCCTTGACCTCCATCGCGAAGCGCGTACGGAAATCTGTGGCGTCGAAGTGGGTAATCGGCCCGACTCCGTTACGCCCCTCCAGAATTCCGTTCCAGAATGTGGCGAGGTCGTTCCCGATAGGAGCGACCACGCCAATTCCGGTAATGACAACTCTTCTCCTGCTCATCTGGATTTACCTCCGATGGCGCAGATCATACTTTGTTGGAGTTGGACTCGATGTAGGAGATGGCATCTCCGACAGTCTTCAGCCCTTCAGCATCCTCATCGGGAATCTTCATGTCGAATTTGTCTTCGAGCTTCATCACGAGCTCGACGATGTCGAGGCTGTCTGCACCCAGATCCGTTTGAAGAACTGCTTCGTCCTTGACCTTTTCACGATCGAGTCCCAGTTCCTCAGCGATGATGTCCTTGACCTGATCTCCGACGCTCATCGGTATCCTCCTTGTCAGTTTTGCCATATGGCAAAAAATCAGTGGGTTTGCTATTCCGTTTGGGGTCCACCTGTATGACTTCGCAAACAGCTGATCCCGCAGCCCCCATCTAGAGGGATGCCCTGCGTAGATTCTAGGCAAACCGGGAAATTCGTCCAGTCAGAATTGCCCTAACAGGCCAATCCCCCATCGACGCGAAGAGTCTCTCCTGTGATATATGAGGCCTGCTCACTGGCCAGGAACATGACGGAAGCCGCCACCTCATCAGGAGTTCCGGATCTTCCAGCCGGGATTCGTCCCTCGATGGCCTCTCGGGCCTTTTCGGAGATATCCGCCGACATATCGGTGGTGATCATCCCGGGAGCCACGGCATTGACCGTGATGTTTCTGCTGGCCACCTCCTGGGCGAGAGACTTGACGAAGCCGATGACCCCTGCCTTGCTCGCTGCATAGTTGCCCTGCCCCGGATTTCCGGTCAGGCCGATGATACTGGTAATCGCGATTATTCTTCCGGAACGGCTCTTGATCATCGGCCGGATCACTTCCCGTGCACAGAGAAAGGTGCCGCGAAGGTTGGTCGAAATCACATCATCCCAGTCGTCATCCTTCGTCGCCATCACCAGTTTGTCCCTGGTGATTCCGGCATTGGCCACGAGAACATCGACTCCCCCGAGGATCTCTTGCGCTGCGGGAAAAAACACACTGACACTTGCGGAGTCAGAAATATCGAGTGCCAGTCCGTGGACGTCGCCATCGATTTCTGCGGCGATGGAAGCAGCAGTCTCTGCATTTCTTCCAGAGATCACCACCTTTGCACCTGCACCTGCGAAAGCGCTGGCGACAGCCCTGCCGATTCCACGGGTTCCTCCAGTGACGATGACAGACTTGCCGGTGAAGTCGAGTTTCATGACGGGGTTCCTTCCAACAGTTCTTCAATGGAATCCTTGGCGAGCACCGAACGTGTCGGAATACTGCGGTCGACCTGACGAACCAGACCTGCCACAACCTTGCCGGGGCCCGGTTCCAGCACCTCAGCCACTCCATCCTCTATCAGCAATCGCAAAGTCGGCTCCCAGAGTACCGAAGATTCGACCTGGCGGATAAGGCCATCGCGGATCTCTTCCGGATCACTCACCCGGGCTCCGCTGACATTGGCATAGAATGGAATCTCCGGCTCACAGATCTTCAGATCTCCAAGAATCGGCTTCAGGGTTTCCGTCGCAGAGGCCATCAGCGGTGAGTGGTATGCACCTGCCACCTCCAGTGGAATCACCCTGCGAGCACCTTTTTCCCGGGCTTTCTCACTGGCGAGCTCGACCGCAGCCTTTTCGCCACTGATCACGATCTGGGTCGCTGCATTGACGTTGGCGACCGCAACGATCCCTGCGTCGGAAGCTTCTGAAACAGCCTCTCGCACCGTCTCCAGATCGAGGCCCAAAATTGAAGCCATCGTTCCAGCGGTCTTGTCGCAAGCCTCCTGCATCGCCTTGCCTCGGGCGATCACCACATCGAGGGCATCTTCAAAACGGATTGCTCCGCTGTGGACCAATGCGCTGTATTCCCCGAGTGAAAGGCCTGCCGTTGCTCGCGCTTCCAGATGTGAAGCACCGCCAGAGTTTTCAATCACCTTTACCGCTGCCAGAGAGGCGACAAAGATCGCCGGCTGACAGACATCAGTGGCATTGAGAACTTCCTGCGGCCCCTCAGCACAAAGAGCCATCAGGTCACGGCCCATGCGCTCACTGGCGATTTCAAACATGTCTCTGGCAACAGTCTCGTTTTCAAACAGATCCCGGGCCATGCCCACAAACTGACTTCCCTGTCCCGGGAAGAGAATGGCACGGGTGGAATCCGGATGGGAAAGGTTGGACATTATTCCTCACTCCTCAGGGGAACTGATAATCCCTAAAATGAAAAGGGATCAGGCCTGCTTCTCAGAGCTGTGATCGGTGGACTCAACGTTTTCATTGACAGTCCTGATCGCACGCACCATATCTTCCTCGAAGCGGGATTCAATCATTCTGCAGGTCCATGTGATGGCGTTGCAGATCGCTTTCTCATCACTTTTTCCGTGACCGATGGTGCAGACTCCCTTGGGCCCCAGAAGTGGAGCACCACCATACTCTGCGTAGTCAAATCGGCTGGCGATGCTTTTCAGTCCTGCACCGATCATTTCCTTGAGTGGCCCAAGGTCAAAGCCGCCGACTGAATCGCCGGAAAGTTCACGGGCGATGGTCGAGAAGATGAACTCGGAAAGCCCCTCGGATGACTTGAGGACCACATTTCCGGTGAAACCGTCACAAACGATGACGTCCACGGTCGTGTTGAAAAGATCATTGCCCTCAACGTTGCCACAGAAATTCAACCCACTGGCGGACAGAAGTTCAAAGGTCTCCTTCGCCAGGGTATGCCCCTTGTCCGCTTCCGACCCTACATTCAGCAAGCCGATTCGGGGGGACTCGATTCCATAGACCGAAGTCAGGAAAGTGGCAGACATGGCTGCATTGTGCAGAAGATGCTGCGGTCGGCTTTCCACATTGGCCCCACCATCGCAAAGGATAATCGGCTTTTCCCCACGGGGCATCGGCAATGCGATGGCGGGTCGACGAACTCCTTCATGCATTCGCAGGTGAACCGAACAGGCGGCAACAAAGGCACCGGTGTTTCCTGCGGAAAAGATGCCTTCCACCGTCCGCTCTTTTTGCATCATGACGATGCTGGCGAGTGAGGAAGCGGGTTTGTTTCTCAACGCCTCAACAGGCGACTCTTCCATCGTCACCCACTCGGGAGCGTGAACAAACTGAACCCGATCATTGAGCCCCCCGCAGGAATCGATGGCAGGCATCACCTGATCTTCAGGGCCAACGAGAATGATCTTCAGGTCGGGAATGTTTTCGAGAGCGCGGAAAGCACCCTGAACAGGTACGGAGGGAACGTGATCGCCGCCCATGGCGTCGATTGCAATCAGAGGCATGTCGTCACTCCTGCCCAAGAATCTTGATAACACCGGGTCGTGATAACACCGGGTCTTGGTAACACCGAGTCATGAACCAGAGCCTCTGAAGCAAATTCCTTGCGGGAAACAGCCAGAGAACCGGGTCTCTAGAACTCTTCGACCGCCAACAGAGCCCTGCCCCGGTAGGTTCCACAAACGTCACAGATACTGTGAGGGAGGGTCAGGGAATTGCAACGGGTGCATTTGGTGTGAAGGATCGGCCTGACGGCGTCATGAGCCCTGCGCTTGCGCTTGCGGGCCTGATTGGTTTTACGCTGTGGGACTGCCATCGATCTCGCTCCTGTGTCTGTGGTGCCCATACAATTTGGGCTACACCCTGGTTGTTCCTGTCATGGTCTACGGGGGATTCGCAGGGGCATCCCTGACGTACCCGCACCCGGACGAACCCGGATGGTATGATTGCCTGCCAAATTGGTCAAGAAGATCCGGAGAACTCAGGAGCCATTTCCAGAGAGCGCCTGGGCCAATTCGGCGGCCATTGCTCCCAGGGCCTCATCCAGCTGATCCACGGCTTTTCCGCCCGCCTGAGCCATATCCGGGCGTCCACCCCCACCGCCACCGAGGATTCCAGCCCCCATCTTGGCGATTTTCCCGCAATGAACCCGGCCCTTGGGGACCTCCTCAGAGGTCCCGCAGATAAAGCGAACCCCGTCTTCCCCGGTCGAGGCGAGTACGAAGGCCCGTTGCCCCTTGCGTCTCTTGAGGGAATCCGCAGCCACCAATAGCTGGTCCTGAGGGGTGTCGCTCCAATGGGCCACCACCACCTCTCCCGGATCAGCGGCGATCCTTTGGCCGTGCCCTCCCTCGAGGTCTGCGAGCAGGTCGCGATTGGACTGCCCCGCACCCTTGCCTTCACGGAGCTGACGATTCTCCTTGAGGATGGCGGTGAGGCGATCACCCAACTCCTCTCGGGAACTCTTCATCAGCAATGCAAGGTCCTGAACCAGGTCTTCATTTTCGCGCATTCGACGGGCACCCTCAGCACCGGTCAACGCTTCCACCCGGCGAACACCGGAGGAAACACTGCCCTCACCGGTGATCATCATCGGACCGATTTCGCCGGTATGAGCACAATGGATGCCCCCACAAAGCTCGATGGAAAAATCGCCGATCTCAACCATGCGCACCCGGTCACCATACTTCTCACCGAAGAGAGCCATCGCTCCGCGATCCTTGGCTTCGTCGATGGGAATATCGTCATGAATGGCAATCTCCTGATCGAGAAGGATCCAGTCCTGAACCTGGCCTTCCACCTCTTTCAACTGCTCTGGTGACACCTTTTCGTAATGGCTGATGTCAAAGCGCAATCGTTCCTGCGAAACGAGGGAGCCCTTCTGTTGAACGTGATCTCCCACCACCTGACGCAATGCCGCATGGAGCAAATGGGTCGCCGTATGGTTGCGCTGGATATGCTGACGGCGATCAAGATCGACGCGGGCATGAACTGCAGCCCCCACCTCGATTCCCGCGGCCTCAATTCCCGAGAGATCGACGGTGTGGAAGAAGGTCCCCTGACCGTCTTTTTGACAATCGATCACAGGAACATCCACACCACCAATGTGCAGGATTCCGGTGTCCCCGACCTGCCCCCCCGATTCAGCATAGAAGGGTGTACGATCGAGGATGACCCGTCCGTGATCGCCGTCTGCACTGAATGAGAGCAGGCTGGCCTCACCTTCGCCGTCGGAATACCCGACAAACTCGGTGGCTCCCCAGTTCCCGGCGAGGTCGTTGCGATCGTCACCGGCGACAGCGACTCCGACCTTGTTCCCCACTCGGCTTCGGGTTCGCTGTTCTTCCATGAGGTTTTCAAACCCGGGACGGTCCACCTCGACCTCGACTTCCCGAGCCATCTGCTCTGTCAAGTCTATGGGGAATCCACAGGAATCATGGAGAAAGAAAGCAGCACTGGCAGGAAACGCTGTCGCTCCTGTTTTTTCCATTTGAGCCACTTCTTCATCGAATCGGGTCATGCCTGTTTTCAGGGTCCGGAGGAATTGCTCTTCCTCCTTGAAAATCAACTTGGCAATGAGGTCCTGGCGCTCTTGTAATTCAGGGAATGCTTCACCCATTTCGCGAGTCAACAGTGGCACCAGCTCATGAAGGAATGGTTTTTCCATTCCCAATTTGTATCCGTAGCGACTCGCCCTGCGCAGAATCCTCCGGAGTACGTATCCACGCTCCTCATTGGATGGGAATGCCCCGTCTGCGATGGCAAAGGAAAGACTGCGGATGTGATCAGAGATCACCCGGTGAGGAATCCCCTCGGGGCCTTTCCTGGGAGCCACTCCCGTGATGTCTCCGATGCCCTCGATCAGGGTCGCCAACAGATCGGTCTCATAAACATCATCCTTGTCCTGAAGGATCATGGTGATTCGTTCAAGACCCATTCCCGTGTCGATGCTCGGCTTGGGCAAAATAATGCGATCATCGGGTCCACGCTGCTCAAACTGCATGAAGACCAGATTCCAGATCTCCATCCAGCGATCGCAATCACACACTCCCAAGGCACATTCAGAGCCACAGGAGCGTTCTTCCCCACGGTCGACATGCAACTCGGAACAGGGGCCACACGGCCCCGTGTCACCCATCGACCAGAAGTTGTCCTTGACCCCGAGGCCCACGATGCGATCCGCAGACACACCGACATGATCACGCCAGATCTCCCGGGCTTCCTCGTCTTCCTCGAAAACGGAGATCCACATGCGGTCGGCATCGATGCCGAAACGCTCGGTGATCAATTCCCAGGCCCAGGCACACGCTTCCTTTTTGAAGTAATCGCCGAATGAAAAGTTGCCGAGCATTTCAAAGAAGGTCAGGTGGCGGGCAGTGTAACCCACATTCTCAAGGTCGTTGTGCTTGCCCCCGGCACGGATGCACTTCTGGGAAGAACACGCTCTGGAAATCTCGCGAGTCTCTTGGCCTGTGAAGACACCCTTGAACTGGTTCATCCCTGCGTTGGTGAAGAGCAATGTGGGATCTTCGTGGGGCACGACGGGGCTCGAGGCCACCTTTTCGTGTCCGTGGGACTCGAAGTAATCGAGGAACTGATTACGGATCTCTTTTACACGCATCTTGGCTGCACTTCCCTGAATCCTGGAAACCGGTACTCCTGCCGATATCCCTCGCGGTTCACTTCATCGTCGACCGGCGGAAGAATTCTTCAAGGCAATCCCGATCGTCACCCTCAGATGATTTGCGGAATCTCCACCGGATCCAGTTCGAGCATGTTTCTGTAGGTCTCAAATCGATCCCGAAGGTCTCCTGCGGAGACACTGTCGAAACCCGTAACACCGAATCCCTGACAGCAGAAGGAAGCGGTCACCGTCCCCCATGCCACCGCCACCTTGAGGGCAGCAAGATCGGTCCGCTCACTTTTCATCAGGCAGCCCATGAGGCCGCCTGCAAAGGAGTCGCCAGCACCGGTAGGATCGACCACGTTTGCAAGGGGCAGAGCAGGCAGTGCCACTTCCCCATCTTCGTGAGAGATGAATGCCCCATGCTGCCCCCGTTTGATAATCACGCAACGGGGGCCCATCTCGCGAATCTTGCGACCGGCGATGATGACGTTTTTCTCCCCGGAGAGTTGCTGCGATTCTTCATCATTGAGAACCAGTGCGTCGACACGGGTCAGCAACGCTTCCAGATCAGGGCGGGCGATGTCGATCCAGAGGTCCATCGTGTCGACCACCGTGAAGGGGGCCGATGAAACCTGATCGAGAACACTGGCCTGGGTCAGCGGGGCTCCGTTGCCGAGAAACAGGAACCCGGTATCGCGATAGGATGCCGGAAGATCTGGCTTGAAGTTCTCGAAGACATTGAGATCAACACTGAGAGTTTCACGGTGGTCCATGTCATCGAAGTACTTGCCGGACCAGCGGAAAGTTTCGCCCCCTGTGACCACTTCCAAACCGTCCAGACAGATCCCGCGGGAAGACATCAATTGACGATGACTGTCGGGGAAATCCTCACCGACCACACCGACCAACTGGACTCCTCCAAAATAGGAAGCGGCCATGGAAAAATGGACTGCAGAACCACCGAGAGCATTTTCCAATGCTCCATCGGGGGTTTGGATACTGTCAAAGGCAACACTGCCGACGACGACGAGGGACATGATGGCCTCCAGGTAACTTGGGTCCTGATCCCGGATCAGGATTCTTCTTCCGCTTCTTCTTCAGCTTCTTCTTGCAGGCGTTCGGAAACTTCCATGACCCGCAGTTCGGCACGCTTCAATCGGTCTCCACAGATTTTCAGGAGTTCTGCCGCCCGTTCCACATCGTCTGCCAGTGCATCGACATCGACTTCACGGGAATCCTCAATACGATCGAGGATGGCATCGATCTCTTCCGTCGCTTCCCGGTAACCGGGCTGTTTCTTTTTTGCTGCCATCGCGGAGCAACTCCTTCAGATCCCTGATTTCGCAGATCCCAGATGTATGCCGGGGCTCTTTCCAAAAAGCCCTCTTTTGAAGCAAGAATCCAGTCTATCGGCTCAGGGAGCCACCGAACAGGTGCACCGCTTCAAAGTTCATGACTTTCCGGGGCAAATTTCTACTGCAGATTACTCCACACGGGCGTCCACGGAGCCTTCGCTGAGACGGATGTGAAGGCGATCTCCCTTTTCCACTTCGTCACTGTTGCGAACCGTTGTTCCCTGTTCATTCTTGATCCACGCAAATCCGCGACCGAGGATCTGCTGCGGATCCGCAGATCGATTTCTGCGAATCCTCTGGGCCAGTTGCTCCTGCTCCCGCATCAGGGATCGGCTGGTGAGAGAGACCAGTCGCCTCCGGCTCTCGGACCTCACGCGCTGACCATCCTTGAGCCGGTTCCCGGCTGCAGAGATCAACCGTTGGATTCTGGAATCCTGACGCGCTCTCTCCAATTGAGTTTGTACGGAAGTGGCAGAGTGGATCCGACGGGTACGCATCAACAGGGCTTCCCCCTCTTGCTGAATTGCCCTGCCCAGTTGACGCTGACAGCGAAGCCTCTGGGCTTCCTTTTTGTCGACCGCCACGGCGAGTGCCCGTCTGCCCAGAAGTGCCGCTCTCTTCCGAGAGTGAATCTGGCGTTCCGTTTCCATCTCGATCAATGCACTGGCCCGATCGATGATCGATTCCGCCGTCCCTACCACCGAATCCCATGACTCCTGAACTCTGGAAACCAGATACTGGCCAACCGCGGTGGGAGTCTTTTCCGAGTGGGCCAACTCATCGAGAACAGATCGGTCGGCATGATGACCGATGCCGACGACCACCTTCACCGGATGCAGCGCCACTGATTTGGCGAGATCGATGGTGTCGAACGCCATCAAATCTGTGCGCGATCCGCCACCGCGAATCACGACCACCACATCAAACTCCGCTTCTCTGGAGGCAAAGTATGCGAGTGCTTTCAGGAGATCGCTTTCCGCCCCCTCACCCTGAACCCTTGCCCCGCAGAGGCTGATCTCAAAAGCGAATCCCGAACGAACCAATTCATCGTGAAAATCTTTCCAGGCATCACTCCCGGGGCTGGTGACGACCCCGACCCTCAATGGGACCGTCGGCATCTCCCGATCGAGGTTTTTGCGCTCGATCCCCAGACGACGGACCTCGGCGAGGATTTCCTCACGCCGGCGAGCCAATTCTCCGAGGGTGAATTCAGGGTCGATCTCCTCCACCGTGACCTGGTACTGGCCACGGGCCACATAGAGATCCAGACGAACCTTGACGCGGATTTTGAGACCGTCCTCCAGAGGTGTGCCATTTTCCTCCAGCTTGCGGAAAGAAGCATCGCGCCGGAAGTTCCACATCACCGCCGAGACTTCAGCCAAGGGGCGATCCGCCCCCTGCTCCTTCTCGACCAGACGAAAATACAGGTGGGAGGCATTACTTCCACGACCGAGGCTTCGATCTGCTCCCATGACTTCGCCCTGAAGCCACAGGGTTTTCGGCATGCCCTGAAGGATGGCCTGACGGACCTCTTCATTCAGGCGCGAGACGGACCAGTCCGTGGAGTCTCCGGAGGCGTGATCCTCTCCGGAGTGTTCTCTGATCGTTTCCGCGGCCTCGGTCAAACCGGCGATCCCCTCGATCTCGCCGGTCAGAAGTTTCTCGACCTCCGGGGCAGCCTGAAAACCCAGAGGGAGTAAAATCCTCCCCGCTTCACCGGCACTCTCCAGTGGAATCGACCACGCCTTTTCCTCGCGGTGCCAGCGACGACCGGTGACTTCCTTGACTTCGGCGACCAGCACCGCGTCATAGGGAAAGCGGACCCGAATCCGGCCTTTCTCTGCCCACCACTCCAGAATCTTCATCGACGATCTCTCCTCGCTCGCTGGACCCTACCCGCCACCCGGGCTAACATCCCGCTTCGAGTTTGCGATCCACCGGTCGTTTCCTCAAGGTCCGAGGGCAAAACCCCCGGAAAACCACCTGTTTTGAAGGAGCCAGCAGAGTATGTCGAGCCAGGAAAACACTCCCGAGATTCAAGGTGATGAGGACCTGCGCATGATTCGCAGGGCGCTCGTCACCGTCAGTGACAAAACCGGAGTTGTCGACTTCTGTCAGCACCTGGTTTCTCTGGGGATCGAAATCCTCTCCACCGGCGGAACTGCCAAAACCCTGCGCGATGCGGGAATCACAGTTCGACCAGTGGAGGATGTGACCGGTTTCCCGGAAATGATGGACGGTCGTATCAAGACACTCCACCCACGGATTCATGGAGGACTGCTGGCACGTCGCTCCGTTCCCGGCGATCTCGAGTCGTGTGACGAATACGGAATCCCGCCCATCGATCTGCTCGTGGTCAATCTGTATCCCTTTGAGAGAACTGCGGCCTCGGGTGCCTCCTTCGCCGACACGATTGAGCAAATCGACATCGGAGGACCGGCGATGGTACGTGCCGCCGCCAAAAATCATCCGGATGTGGCAGTGGTCGTCGATCCTGCCAGTTACCCGGCGCTGACCCACGAACTTCTGGAGAGCAACGGGCAACTTTGTGGCGATACCCGCAACCGTCTCGCCCTCGAGGCCTTCCGCCGTACGGCCGCCTACGATGCGTCCATCTCCAACTGGCTCGGCCAGCAATTGGAGGGGCCCTTCCCTGCGACCGTCACCGAACAGTGGTACCAGGTCGGTGGCCTCCGCTATGGGGAGAACCCCCATCAGGAAGCCGCATGGTATCAGCGCAATGATGGAGACAGTTTTTCCATCGCCGAGGCGACCTGCCACGGAGGCAAGGAACTCTCCTACAACAACATTCTCGACGCTGCGGCGGCCATCGATTGCTGCCGTGGACTGGAGGGCACTGCCGCTGTCATCGTCAAGCACTGCCTCCCCTGTGGAGCGGCGGAGGCCGGTTCTCTCGATCAGGCCTTTGACGCCGCTCTCGCCAGTGACCCGGTGAGTGCTTTCGGTGGCATTCTGGCCCTCTCCGAACCGCTGACGGTCGACCTCGCCCGTCGCATCAGCACCCCCGACCACTTCTTCGAGGTCATCCATGCCCCCGCCTACGAGGAGGGCGCCATCGAGGCCATCCAGAGCGGTGCCAAATGGGGTTCTTCCTGCAGGATCCTCGAGGGCGGTTTCTTCGCCGATGAAGGTGCCGTGCCCATCGAGGCCCGGGCCGTGCCCGGAGCGATGCTTCTGCAAACCCGTGATATTCCACAGAAAACCCGGGATGATTACGAAGTTGCGACCGACAGGGCCCCCACCGATGAAGAGTGGCGCGACCTCCTCTTCGGCTGGCGAGTATTGCCCCACGTACGCTCAAACGGAATTCTTCTGGCCCAGTCCAATGCCGTCGTCGGCGTCGGTGCAGGCCAGCCGAGCAGGGTGGATGCCGTGCACATCGCCTGCAGAAAGGCCGCTGAGAAGGCTCAGGGATCATCCCTCGCCTCGGATGCGTTCTTCCCTTTCCCGGATGGTGTCGAAGCAGCTATCGAGGCGGGAGTCAGTGCCGTGATCCAACCGGGAGGTTCCCGCAGGGATGGCGAAGTGATCGAGGCCGCCAACAAGGCCGGCATCGCCATGGTCTTCACCGGAGAGAGACACTTCCGTCACTAGGAGTCGAATGAAATCCTTCATCGCATTTCTGAAAGCGGTTCGATTCCTGTGGATCGCCCTTTACTGGGTCTCACTGATCGTGCTGATCGGCTTCTATGACTGGGTGACCACGAATCTCATCAGTCCGGACGGATTCTGGCGTGTCGTCGGCTCCCTCTTCCTCGGGGGATTGCTGATGGAACACTACCTGGGAGTTCTCACCCGCAAGCGGCAAAGTCTGCTGGCCCGTTCGCTGATTCAACTGCAGCCAGGCCTGAAGCACGATGGAGCGGTCAGTATCCTCATCGACGCCCTTGAAAACGCGGAGGCGGAAACTGCAAAAACGGTCCATGAAGAACTGGTCAGGCTGACCGGTCAGGATTTTGGCCTCGAAGCTCACCGCTGGCGCCAATGGCTGCGTCAGGAAGAGCAAAAGGTTCAGGGTTCTCCGCTTCTGGCCAAAGAGTTCACAGACAACAGTGAGAACTCGGACAGGGTGGGTAAGCAGGCATGAGTGGATTTGAGTCCCCCCCCGACCCACTGAATCCCGAAGAGGCGTCGAACCCGGGTGAGTTGGGTTCCGATACTCCGGAAGTCGAAACGACTCCAACTCCCCGTCTCAGCCCCTTCAGGAGAATCACTCTGGAGGTACTGCTGGTGGTCGGGATTGCCTTCCCGTTGGCACTGGTCCTGCACACCTTCGTCACCCAGGTCTATGCCATCAGTGGCCATTCGATGGAGCCGACCCTCTTTGACGGCGAACGGGTCATGGTCGACAAGGTCAGCCCCGCCATCGCAGAAATCTCAAGGGGAGACCTGGTGATCTTTGCCTCTCCTGAAGACACCTCCAAAAACCTGATCAAGCGCGTCATCGGCCTTGCCGGTGACAAGATCGAACTGATCGGTGAAATGGTCTACCTCAACGATCAACCCCTGCGTGAAGCCTACACACGGCGCACCATCTTCCCCCAGAAACCGGGGGAATCGACGATCGTCGAAGAGGGATCGATGTATGTCCTCGGTGACAACAGGCCCCAAAGCCGCGACAGCCGCGACTTCGGCACGGTGACCCTCGACCAGGTCAAGGGCAGGGTGCTTCTGCGGCTGTGGCCGCTAGACTCGTTAAAGTTCTTCTAGGCCATGTCCCAAACAAAAAAAGGGTCTGTGCTCTGTGAGCACAGACCCTTTTTTTGCTGGAATCTGTTCCGATCCTAGAAGTTCCAGAAAGTCTGGGCGTAGAAGAAGTTCGTCGACTCGTAGGTACTGGTCAGGGAGTTGAATTTGGCAGCACCGAACTCGACATCGAGGTCACCAATGCGGTGATCGAGGATCAGATTGATCTCCTCACCCCAGTCCGCTCCCTGATCCGCCC
>JACETR010000005.1 GCA_013911165.1 Planctomycetota bacterium
CCTCCGGAAACCCCAATAAACATCGGGAAATCAGTCAGGCCCTGAATCTTCCGCCCCAGCAGGTCATCACCCCTGCCGATCTGGAATCGGACCGGGGATCGGCACCCGATCCGGACGAAACCGGGGCGACACTCCTCGAGAATGCGATCATCAAGGCACGTGAGTTTTCTCTCTGGAGTGGCCAATGGGCCCTCGCCGATGACACGGGACTTTTTGTCGAAGGTCTGAACGGTGACCCCGGCGTATATTCCGCGAGGTATGCCGGAGAAAATGCAACCTTTGCCGACAATATTGACAAACTCCTGAAGAATCTGGCCGCCCGGGAATGTACCTCCCGTGAAGCTCACTTTTCCTGTGTTCTGGTTCTTTGTGATGGAGAAGAAGTGATTCTGAGTGTTGAGGGTCGCTGCAATGGTCAAATCACTGAATCCCCCCGAGGAGAAGGGGGCTTCGGTTATGACCCGGTGTTTCTGCCTGACGGAGAGACCCAGACCTTCAGCGAGATGTCCCCTGAGGCCAAAAATCAGATCAGTCACAGAGGCTTGGCTGTACGCCAGTTTTCACAACTCTTTGAGACAGCCATGACGGAAGGGAAAAAATCATGAGTTTCCCTCCCGAGAGGATACGCAACTTTTCCATCGTGGCTCACATCGACCACGGAAAATCCACACTGGCGGACCGGCTCCTTCTCAAAACCGAGACCATCACCGAAAGAGACTTTCGTAGCCAGTTGCTGGATGACATGGAACTGGAACAGGAACGTGGCATCACCATCAAGGCAAAAACCGTACGCATGGAATATACCGCGGATGATGGTGAATGTTACCAGCTCAACCTGATCGACACTCCAGGACACGTCGACTTTGGATATGAAGTCTCCCGCAGTCTTGCCGCATGTCAGGGAGCTCTCCTTGTTGTCGATGCCGCACAAGGGGTAGAAGCACAAACGGTGGCCAATGCCTTTTTGGCGTTGGAGGGTGGTCTTGAAATCATCCCGGTGATGAACAAAATCGATCTGCAGACTGCCCGACCGGATGAAATCGACGAAGAGTTGGATCAGACCTTTGGGATCAAGCCCGGAGAAACGATCCGCTGCTCCGCCAAGTCCGGAGAAGGAATCGACGAACTTCTCGAAGCGATCGTCACCTTTGTTCCCCCACCTGTAGCTCCCAGGGAAACTCCTCTCAGAGCATTGATCTTTGATTCGCACTACGATGAGTATCGTGGAGTGATCGTATACGTCTGTGTGAAAGAAGGTCGACTGACCAAGAACGATGACATTCTGCTGATGTCGACGGGTCGCTGGTACTCCGTGGATGAAGTGGGAGTCTTCAAACCTGGCATGCAACCGGTGGACGCTCTTGAGGCCGGCGAAGTCGGTTACTTCTTCGCCAGTATCAAAACGATTCATGACGTCAAGATCGGCGATACGGTGACAACGCGAGTCGGAAGTGCTGATGAGTCCCTTCCGGGATTCATGAATCCGAATCCAATGGTGTTCTGTGGAACCTACCCCACAGACAGCGGAGATTACGAAAACCTGCGTACTGCACTGGAAAAGCTGTGGTTGAACGACCCTTCCTTCTCCTTCCAACCAGAATCTTCTGATGCATTGGGCTTCGGTTTCCGTTGTGGATTCCTCGGTCTTTTGCACATGGAAATTGTTCAGGAAAGACTCGAGCGGGAATCCGGGATTGAAGTTGTTCAGACAGCGCCAACTGTCACCTATGAAATCCTTCTCAACTCCGGAGAAATCAAACACATCGACAGTCCCAGTCAATTGCCGGAAGTCATGTTGATCGACGAAGTACGGGAACCGATTGTTGAAGCGAACATCATCATTCCTGTGGAATTCATCGGCGTAGTGATGAAGTTGATGGACGAAAAACGGGGTGAATGGCGCAAAACCGATTATCTGTCACAAACGCGTGTACAGATGACCTACATGGTTCCGCTGGCAGAAATCATTGCAGATTTCTATGACAAACTGAAATCCAACACCCGTGGATACGGAACCCTTGATTATCAGCTTGCTGAATACCGTGCCGATCAGTTGGTGAAACTGAACATTCTCGTCAATGGAGAATCCGTCGACGCGCTGAGCATCATCGTCCACAAGGATGTGGCAGAGAGGCGCGGCCGAGTGCTTCTTAAAAAGTTGAAAAATGTCATTCCGCGCCACATGTTCCAGGTTCCGCTTCAGGCCTCCATCGGCGGAAAGATCGTCGCCCGCGAAACGATCAAGGCACTGATGAAAAATGTGACCGCAAAATGTTATGGTGGTGATATCAGCCGTAAACGCAAACTTCTGGAAAAGCAGAAGGAAGGTAAAAAGCGGCTGAAACAGATCGGTAGTGTAGCGATTCCGCAAGACGCATTCATGGCGGTTCTGCGCCTTGACGATGAGGACAAAAAGTGAAGTGGACCGATTTCAGAGAAAATGCAGAAGCAATCATCGTTGCTCTTCTGCTGGCACTGCTGATTCGCCATTTTGTACTGGAATCGTATGAAATCCCGACTGGATCGATGGCCCCCTACCTCCATGGCCTTAACTCCAGAATCGTCTGCCCCAACTGTGGAGTGGATACTCCGGTGGGTATCTCCAGTGACAGCCTGACCAATCGTGTTCAATTGGGTGATCGCTATCGGATCCTGGAGGGCGTCTGCAAGAAAAACGGAACACCGTTCAAGATTCAGGCAGGAACCGGGAACAACTTTATCTGTCCCGGTTGCAAGGATACACGCTCTGTCAGTGAAGTCACGATCCGCACTGCGGTCGCAAAGTCACTTCGCGTCGAATGCCGTGAGTGCACCTACAAACACGAAACACTGGTTGAACCGGATGACATCCTCGGGGGGAACAAAATCCTCGTCGAAAAATTCTGGTATGACGCGGTCGAACCCAACCGATGGGACGTCGTAGTCTTTCGATTCAACTCCCAGAGGAACTACATCAAAAGACTGGTGGGACTTCCGGGAGAACAGGTAGAGATTGTCAATGGAGACATCCATATCGACGGCGAGGTGGAACTGAAACCGGTTGATGTTCAAAAACACCTGTGGATACCCATCCATGACAGCTTGATTGCAGAAGCGGGCCTTGAAGAACCCGCCTGGAGCCAGGACAAGGGCTGGACCCGATACACAGAAGAAACGGCTGACACTCCGGAAAAAACTGCTGGAGGATGGGGCATCAACCTGTCTGCCAGTTCCGGTGAACTTCGATACGTCCGCCCGATCCGGAACTACTATGGATACAACGGGTCCTATCGAGGCAAGCAGCCTGCACCTGTTCGCGACTTGAAGGTATTGGCACGTATTTCTGCGATGCCCACATCCAGTGGCGAATCCTCTATCGCCATTGAGATCGACAATTCTCCCTCCACCTATCGCTGGGAGATCCCCTTCTCCACTGGTGAAAGCCGCTTTTTGATCACTGGAAACGAATCCTCAGAAGAAGATTTATGGAAAGACTCCTTTGCCATCGTCCCGGACAGGGAAACCGCTTTGTCGATGGAGGTCGTCGATCGTCACGTGCGCCTCTTCTCCGATGAGAAACTGATCGCACAGATCCCCCTGCCGGACTCCGAGTTGTCGGCTGGCTTGAAGTCCGCAAAAGGCCAAACCATTCGACTGCAGATGAATCGCTGCGGCGGCTATGTTCATCAAGTGCAGGTCTTCCGGGATCTCCACTGGACAGGAAACGGGAATCATGCGGTGACTGGACCCTTCCAGATTGATCAGGGAAGATACTTCGTATTGGGGGACAACAGTCCCTCCAGTCTGGACTCGAGATATTGGGGGTCATTCTCCCGATCGAATCTGCTCGGACGAGGATTTGTGATCTTTTGGCCGGCCCTGCCCTGGCGAAATGAAAGTGGCTTTATCCGATGATTTTGACCGTCAGAAATCTGTGCAAGTCCTACGGCAATCGAAGAGTCGCAGATCGGGTCTCCTTTGACGTCCCCCCCGGTGCGGTGATCGGGCTGTTGGGAAAAAATGGTGCCGGAAAAACCACCACATTTCGCATGACGATGGGAATGATTCGGTCCGATCAGGGGCAAGTGTTTTTCAATGGCGAAGAAATCTCCGCCTTGCCGATGTACCAAAGAGCCCGAAAAGGTATGGGCTACCTTCCTCAGGAATCTTCCGTTTTTCGTGGATTGACGGTGAGACAAAATTTGATGGCGATCCTGGAAACCCGCCCTCTCAGTGAACCTGAGCAGGCTGATCGCCTTGAAGAATTAATTGAGGAATTCGGCCTTCAGCGAGTCGTCGACAGTCGCGGAGAAGTCTTGTCCGGTGGTGAGAAAAGAAGGCTGGAAGTCGCCCGTGCACTCGTTTCGGAGCCCTCACTGATTCTTCTCGATGAACCCTTCAGTGGGGTCGACCCCATCGCCGTGGCAGATCTTCAGGAAGTGATTCGTTACCTCTCTGAGGAACGCGGTATCGGCGTTCTTCTCACAGACCATAACGTCCGCGAAACCCTGAATGTCTGTGACCGTTCCTACATCATTTACGACGGTCGCATCATCGCTCAGGGCGACCAGCAAGAGATCCTCAAAAACGCAGACGCCCGCAGGTATTACCTCGGCGAACAGTTTTCGATGTGAGGGAAAGAAGATGAAGAACTCTTCCCCCCACTTGGGGCTTTTACTGCCGGCATGGGTGATTCCAGGTTCCGCGCATGTCCTCATGGGAGAAAAACTGCGCGGCTGGGCAATCCTCGTTTTAATCAATGGCCTCTGGATAGCGGGGGTTCTGCTCTCGGATTTCGAGGCGATTTCCAGAAGCTTCAATCCCTACCTGTTCTGGTTGAGTTCTGGGTGCGGATTAACCCCCATCGTTGAGATGACCCTTTCACCTGCCGCAGATAATGTGATGCACGGCCTCGCCAGCGTGAATACCTACAAGGATGTCTCCCGCTTCAATGACACCGGTGTTCATATGGCCTGTTTTGCGGGTTTGCTGAACCTGTTGGCGATGCTCGATGTGGCAGACAGGGTAGTCGCTCCCCAAAGCGACGAGAGTCAGCAATGATTGAGGCCCTGATCTTTCTCGCACTGTGCGCCTGCCTTTCATCTGTTCACGTCCTCGTGACACTCCGTCAACGTAAGCCCGAGTCGATCCTGCGAGAGATCTCCACCCATTTCATTTTTCTGACCGGTTTGATCATTCTCATCGGAGGGGTGATTCAGGGGCTCTCGCTGGCCTTTCAGTAAGTGGTCTGATTGGGTACGATACTAACTTGTGAGCGAGTGTAGCGGTCGCGCCTCGAACTTGTTCGGGGCGAGGAAAGTCCGAGCTCCACAGGGCAGGGTGGTGGGTAACGCCCACCGGGAGCAATCCCAGGGAAAGTGCCACAGAAAAGATACCGCCTGTGTCTATGATGCAGGTAAGGGTGAAATGGTGAGGTAAGAGCTCACCGCGGGGGCGGTGACGTCCCTGGCAGGGTAAACCCCACCCGGAGAAAGACCAAACAGAGACGAAGGAGTGCCCACTCCGCTCCCGCTTGCGGGAATAGGTCCGGGTAGGTCGTTAGAGCCCCTTGGCAACAGGGGGCCCAGAGGAATGACCGCACACCGCTTTTGCGGTGAACAGGACTCGGCTTACCGCTCGCTCACATTTTTTATTTTCAAGGCCGTATTTGAAGTACAAAGGCCTCACGGGTTCTCCCCCCATACCACCGAACTTGACTGAATCTGACAAATCGTCATCATTCGGGAACCTTCGAGCCTGATTTACCCGTGGGAGGTTGCCGACGTGAATGCTGAATCATCTGAATCGACCGGGTTGAAGGGTCTTCAGGAGAAATTGTTCCAGCCTGTTGATATTGCCTGGCTGGTCGCATTTCGAATCATCACCGGTGGCCTGATGTTTTTTGAGATGGTCCGGTATCTCGCTGAAGGCTGGCTCGAGAGTTACTACATCAACACCCCCTTCCACTTCAAATTTTTTGGATTCTCATGGGTCCAACAGTTGCCTTACGACTGGGCGATGCAGGGTGTCTTTCTCATTCTGATCGCCGCCAGTCTCGGAGTCACTCTGGGATACCGGTATCGGCTTTCTGCGACACTCCAGTTTCTGGGATTCACCTACCTCTTTCTGCTGGATGCTGCCGGCTACCGCAATCACTGGTACCTGCTGTGTGTGCTCTGCTTTTTCCTCATCTTCATGCCTGCACACCGGGCTTTTTCGATGGACTGCAGCCGGATTCAGGGATTGAGACAGGATTGGTGCCAACGCTGGATGCTGTGGCTGATTCGAGGGCAACTGGCCGTCGTTTATTTCTTTGCCGGAATTGCCAAACTAGACCGGGGCTGGATGAGCGGTGACTCGATTCGAGTCATCTTTGCAGACGAAGGCCACTCCCCCGAATTGCTCAATTTCCTCTACCAACCAGCAGTCACCGAGTTTTTCGTGTGGTCCGGAATGCTGTTTGACCTGACGATTCCATTCTTCCTATTCTGGAAGCGGACTCGGGTCCTGGCGTTTTTCGGAGCTGCGGCGTTCCACCTGACCAACGGTGTCTTTCTGGTCAGCGTCGGCATCTTCCCCTGGTTCATGCTGATGGCCGGCACCCTCTACTTCGACGCAGACTGGCCCAGGCGCCTCCTTGCCCGTTGGGGGCTCGCTTCCGGAGCCAAGATTCCCATCCCCGCTCAGGTTGCCCCGGAAAAAGACGATGTTCCCCTGGGAAGAAAATGGCTGGTGGGATTACTCGCGGTCTACTTTGTCGTTCAGCTCCTGATGCCCTTAAGGCAGTACCTCTACGACGGGTACACTTCCTGGACCCATGAAGGACACCGGTGGTCCTGGCGAATGAAACTGGTGAACAAGCAGGTTGGGAAAATTGAGATCTTTACCTTCGATCCCGACAGTGGCAAACGGATCGAACTGACCCCCAATTACACCAATGTCCTCGTCCGCTGGCAGCAAAGCATCGTTGCCAAACAGCCGGATCTGTTACTGCAATTCACGAGGGATCTTGGCGATAAACTGGAAGAAAAACAGGGCAAACGCTATCCGATACACGCCAATGTAGAACTCAGTATTAACGGTAAACCTCCCGCACCGCTTTATGATCCGACCGTGGATCTCTCACGGGTTGAGTGGTCATTGGCAAAGAAAGATTGGCTTCTTCCCTATCCGGGCGATTGATTCACGGCAGAGGAAAGCGGAGATCAACCAACTCATTCAGCCTGCCGGGAATCTCAGGGCCAACATAAATCAGAAACTTCTTTCCGGACCCGAGTTCTCCGTCCTCCAATGCGGTGTACTTTGTGAACTCAGGCAGGGAGTCTCCCCCTCCTGAGCCCGGCGACTTCATGTGAATCAATGCCCTGAGACAGTCTTTGGTAAACTCCAGCAATCCATGCATCCCCCTCGAATTCGAAAGAGCATTGTTCCACGCGTCTTCACCCAGAATCAGAACTTTGGTGTAGATGGCATACCAGGGAATCTCAGGCAACTTTGAAAACCCGGTCAGCGTATCCAGATTCTCAAGATCATTGAGGAGCCGCAGTTGGTGAGTCAGGTAGAAATAAATATCCGGCTCATGGATGTACCCCATTACTCCAGAAGGAAAAAAACTGCTTCGATTGACCTGAACCAGTTCGATGCTCCCCAGAATCTCCGTCATAAACGCCCTCCGTATGGAGGTCAGCGGAGATTCCACCATTTCGATGGTTTCCAGAAGGCGTTGCGCATTTCCCAAAGAATCGGAGGAGTCTTCACAGGCCAGTTGATTCAGCCAGAAATTCTTCAGGAAATCTCCCAATATGGCTTGGCGGACCAACTCCTCGACCATGGTGCCCCCGGCACACAGACTGTCGTTGGCCTTCAAAGCCTCGATCATCAGGGTAGTGACCTGTTTGCAGTCTCCAACAGCCCGTGCAGCGGAGGACAGCGAGGCCAACCTTGAACGTATTCCGGTGTAATTGAATGAATCCAGGTGTGCAGTTTCTGAGTTCATCGGCGGCCGACCCGGCAAGGATTCGACAACAGCCAGAAATTCCTGGTCGTAAGCCATGACCGCCTCCACGGCCCCCTGAGGGTCCGGCGGCGAATCCGGGTCGACATCCAATCGACTGGAATTCTTCGACAGAAACTGATCGACCTCTTCTCTGGACTTCAGGGGAAACAGCCCGGGGTCCCGGTCTGCAACGATGGACTGAGCATAATCACTGAAATCTTCAAACCCTGCAGAGCGATAGATCTCTTGCATCGTTCTCAGATTTCGATTGCGGAACTCTTGTGCCACCATGACCAGCAAAAGAAGAATGGCCAAAGTGGATATGGAAAGGGCTACGAAACCTTTCTTTCCCATCCAGCGTGGAATGATCAGCATTGGAGTACCCGGCCACAAAAGTTGCAGCAGACCACTTCCTTCTCCTGACGGATACGCTCCATCAATTGCGGTGCCAATGAAACGTGACAGCCACCACAAGTTCCCCCTGCTGCGGAGACGAGAATTTTCGATCCGAGGGAAGGCTGTAAACGATCAAAGATCGCCAGCAGCTCTTCATCGACGGTTTCACGAGCCTCCCTGAGAGGAGTCTCCATTTGCCCGATCTCCTTCTCGAAGTCGCTGTTTTCTTCGGTCACACGGGATTTGAGTTCCTGATATTCGCTTCTGGCATTACCCAGTCTTTGATCGAGATCATTCAATCCGCCTTCGATCTCCTCAATCTTTGAAAAGATGGTCAAAAGGTTTTCTTCCAAAGCGGATTTGTCGGTTTCGTACTTCTCAATCTGCCCACGGAGCCCTGAATATTCTGTCGCTTGAGTCGCACTGGAAAGTTGATCCTGAGTCTTTGAAATCTTGCTTTCCAAATCAGCGATGTCTGCTTCAAATTTCCGGGCCAGACCCCGTCCCTGTTCCATGCGCTCTTCGTGAGGAGCTCTCTCCGCCAACATTTGAGCGACCGCCTCCTCGAACTCAGAGACCTTTTGGTTTCTTTTGTCTATCTCCGAACGGAAGAGTTCAATCTTCGCAAAGAGATCCTGGTATTGACGCAGTTGATCGAGTTTTTCCAACGAACCATCTCGCTTCCCGAAGCAGGTAAATGAAGCGCTCTCACAGATACTCAGAATCCAGCGCCTGCACTTCATCATAATCGCAGGGTTCCGTATCTTCAAATCAAGAAAAAAGGCCCGCAGCCAAAGACGGCTACGGGCCTTGTTATCCACTCATCACTTGATTACTCGTCGAGGAATCCTTCGAGGTGTCTGGAGCGAATCGGGTGCTGAAGTTTCTTCACCGCTTTCGCTTCAATCTGACGCACCCGCTCTCGGGTCACCTTGAAGATCTTTCCGACCTCTTCCAGTGTGTAGGTGTAACCATCTTCCAGGCCATAGCGAAGCTTGATGATTTCACGCTCACGGTAGGTCAGGGTCTTGAGGACGTCCTTGAGGCGATCCTTGAGCATTTCGTGGGTCGCCGTGTGAATCGGTGATTCCACATTCTGATCCTCAATGAAGTCACCAAAGAAACCGTCGTCACTGTCCCCGATCGGGCGATCCAGCGAGATCGGATGTTTGGAAATCTTCAGCACCTTGCGAACTTCTTCTTCAGGAAGTTCCAACTCGATGGCGATTTCCTTCATGCTCGGCTCATAACCCAGTTTCTGCATCAGCTTCTTGGTCGCGTTCCGGACCTTGCTCATCGTTTCGATCATGTGCACTGGAATACGGATCGTTCTTGCCTGGTCCGCAATGGAACGGGTGATCGCCTGGCGAATCCACCATGTGGCATAGGTCGAAAACTTGTATCCACGGCGGTATTCGTATTTCTCCACCGCCTTCATCAAACCGGTGTTGCCCTCCTGAATCAGATCGAGGAAGGAAAGTCCGCGGTTGCGGTACCGCTTGGCAATCGAGACGACCAGACGAAGGTTACCTGCGGACAGTTTGCGCTTGGCGATCTCATATCGATTGAACTGGCGATTCATTCTCACCACACGTTCACCGAAAGGATCGGTCAGCTCCATGACCATGACCGCAATCTCGGAGATATTGGATTCTTCCAACTCCATCGTTTCCTTGTCCGTCTTACGACGGCCACGACGATTCTTGATCTCCTGAATACGATTTCTGGATTTGCGAATCTTTCTCCAGTGGCCTCGCATCGTATCGCGAAGATTGTCGAGAATATCCCGCTTGAAAACCAACTCACCGAGCAACAGACCGATCTTGTGTGCCCGCTCATGAACTTTCTCGCGAATCTTGTCCTTGTAGCGGTCGGTCAGTTTGCTGGAATCCAACTTTTTCTTGTCGGCCAAATTTAATTGGTAAAGCCGTTCGATGGTCGCCAGATTCTGCCCCATACGCTGAAGCATGTCTTCCCGGCTCGGCTCCCCGGATGAGGGCGTCAATTTGATGACCTTGTCGATGGCCTGATCACCGCAGAGAACCTCCTGACACAAACGGATCATTTGGCTCTGGCAGAAGCCCGAGGAATAGATCGCCGTTCGATAATAGTCTCGGCAGGTTTCGATGGTTTTCGCCAGAAGCAGCTCTTCTGCACGGGTCAACAGTGGAATTTCACCCATTTGGGTGAGGTACATGCGCACCGGATCGTCGATCTTTTCGCCGGTGAAATCAGGCTCATCCGGAATATCGTCGATCTTGACCGGATCGTCAGTGATTTCGAGATCGTGCGCCTCGAGCAGATCGTAAACGGCATCGATACGCTCGGGGGTGTTGCACTCTTCGGGGAAGCACTGATTGAATTGCTCAAAGGTGATGTGCCCCTGCGCTTTTCCGATTTCCAGAAGGCGCTCGAGGCCTTCCTCCATGGTGCGCTTTTGCTTGCTGAAATCCCGTGAAGCGGGACGACCGGAAGCAATCTTCGGGATCTCCTCAAGGGGCATGCGATTTTCATCGTCATCGATGGGCCCGATCTCAACCTCGGGGCTATCGGTGCCGAGAGTTGGCAGGTCGTCTTCCTCGCTCTCCAGTTCCTCCTCTTCGCCCTCGTCCAATTCAGCGACGCCGATTTCAGAATCGTCGCCCTGGAACTGGTCTTCTTTGGAGCTCATGGAGTGGCTGGTGTGGTCTTGGTCACCCCCATCGATCAACATCGAATCACTCATGGATGGTTCTCTCCTGCTCTTCGCTCTTTTGGGTCAATGTCGACCCAAGGGACTCTAATTCAAACCTATTGATGATTTCGTCGACCTGCGACGGATTATCGAAAAGAAATTTACTGCTTGTTAATGTTTGTATCTGATCATTGATGCTCTGGATCTGTTCTCTCGCTTCGCCTTTACGGACGAGCTGGTGGCGTTTTCTCTCCAACTCTGAGACCAGAATCTCTGCGATGTACTGTGGTACCAAGAGGTTACGTTCATCCGGATCCGGGATCATCTCATCTTCCACGGAAATAAAGGAAAGAATATCGAGAATTAACGACTTGAGACCGGAACTCGACACCTCCTCGGGATCGGGAACCCCCCTCTGGGAAATGATCAGCAAAGCCAGCTCCCGATGGAGGGGCGCACGCCAGCGCTCTGGAGGATGAATTCGGAAAAGGGGTCGACAATACGACTCATCACGGAGCACCATTTTGATCATGATATGCTCATCTTCAGGAACATGAGCAGCCTCAGGACTCCCCGGAGACGCGTCAGCGGGCTTCTCCACCCCTGATTCCCCCACATGAGGTGATCCCGGCCCGTAATCGCCCAGGATGACTTCGGTCTCAAGGGAGGAGTCCTCAACGATCGGTACAGGACCCTCATCAAAGTTTCCCGGACCTCCTCTACCAGATGATCCCCTGCCAGATGATCCCCTGCCTGTAGGTCCCCTGCGGGTAGGCCGTTGATCCCGATCCGCCAGAAAATCCTGATGAATCGAGGCTTCTGACCAGCGGGTCTCTAAGGAGATTCTGCGAACCGCTTCTTCCAGGGGAATCTGCCCCATATCGGAAAGAGGTTCGAGAACACGCCGGGAGAGTTCCTTGCGGACCCTCGAAACGGTCCTCATCGAACTGACTCCGGGCTCAAACTCGTGTTGTTCCAGAATATCCCTGATCAGAAACTCCAATGAAGAGATCCCAGCGGCGAGGAAAGACTCATACGCTTCCTTCCCACCTTCGGCAGAGAGCAGATCACACGGATCGACCCCCGACTCAAGGATGACGACGCGAACCTCTACTTCAGTTCCCAAAAACAATTCACAACATTTGGAAGCTGCTTTTTTTCCTGCCTCATCCCCGTCAAAAAGGAGATCGACACGATCGACCTTCCGGGAGATCAGCTGGACCCCCTCCTCAGTCAAAGCTGTTCCAAGCACGGCCACGGTGTTTCCGAATCCGTACTGGTGAGCCATGATGACATCGGTGTAACCCTCTGACAGAACCAGACTGCGGCCCCGGCGAATTTGGTCGAGACCCTGATGGTATCCGTAGAGAACCTTTCCCTTGCTGTAGACTCGGGTCTCCGGCGAGTTGATGTACTTCGCCGGTGTCAGTCCCGGTTTCTCCACCCCCGAGCCGAGATGGCGCCCCCCGAATGCGATCACTTCACCGGTTTCACGGGCCTGACCTTTTGCCGGGCGGATAATCGGGAAAATGATGCGATCCCGGAAAGCATCGTAGTAAGTCCCCTCTCGGCCCTCCTTCAGCAGACCCAATTCACAGGCACGTTTCATCGCAGCCTCAGGGTCTCCCGCTTTCTTGAGGGTGTTGGTCAGGGAATCAAATCCGGGAGGAGCGAAGCCGATACGGAATTTGCGGATCATGTCGGGGCGAAAGCCACGTTTCTTGAGGTTCTCACGGGCGTCTTTACCACTCGGTGATTCCAGTTGGCGGATGAACCATTCGGTCACCCACTCAAGCATCTCCAGGTCCTTGTCCCTTTGGGCCGCGACCTCCGGGTCTACCGGGCGTCGACGAAACTCGATCCCCGCCTCCTGAGCCAAATGCTCCATCGATTCCAGAAAATCAAGGTTGTATCGTTTCTGGATGAAGGCAAAGACATCACCACCCTCATTACATGCCCAGCACTTGAAGGTCCCGCGATCGGGATCAACGTCCATCGACGGATTACTGTCATCGTGGAAGGGACAAAGCCCCTTGAAAACTCGACCCCTTTGAACCAGATCCACATATTTGCCGACCACCTGCTCGATGGGATTGGCATCACGGATTCGTTCGCGGTCTTCGTTTTCCAGAATGGACAAGGTCGGCCTTTCAAAAACTTCATCGGTATGGATTCACCCGGATCACACAGCGCCTGCGCTGGTCTCGACCATTCGCACAGACGCGTGTTTTGAGTGAGCACCCAAACAGCAGGAATCAGGAGTGGACTGGCCATCGTGGACTGGCCCACCCAAGGCAATCGGGAGATTCGATCAAGATATTGAAGCCGTCTTCGGCAGATTCAGTGGCGCGGTGAATCCCACCTGAGCCCTCAAGACACACGGTGTCGGGGCGATACTGGGGGAACCGGACTGAAAGTGGAATCTACACCGCCCAAACATGCCCTGCCAGTCATTCATCTTTTCCGGAGGGACCGTTTTCCGGCAGCAGGATTTGGGCCAGGAGGGCCCATTCCTCGGGCGTCAGTTGATCGGGCCGGATTCTTCCGTCGATTCCGCTGGCCTCCCAGTCAGAAAAACCCTGTTGTCCCAACAATCGGGACATCGACTTCCGTCGCCCCTGAAAACAGGTCCTGACAAGTCTCATCCAGTCCCGGGGCTGATCAGGGGCAGGATCGGTTCGTTGCCAGCGAATAAAGGCGGAATCGACTCTTGGGGCCGGGACAAAAGCATGGGGAGGGACCTTGCGGGTGATGCGTCCCTGACCCAATCGGGAGAGAAGAACACTGCTGGTTCCATATTCCCGGGAACCGGGCCCAGCGACCCAGCGATCTGCCACCTCCTGTTGAACCAGAACCGAGAACCCGGACATCCGTGGGCACGCTTCCACCAGCAAGCAGACCAGAGGACTGGCGATGGAGTAGGGCAAGTTGGCCACCATTTGAAACTCTCCCTCTGGGAGGGCGGCCAGCAACTCTTCAGAGAGCCGATTCTTCGTCTCCAGAGCGTCAGCCTGAACGACATGAAGAGAGTCCTCCGAAAAGGTCTCCCGCAGGTATCCTGCCAGAATCGGGTCGATTTCCACCGCGGTCACATGGGAACCCGCAGCCAGCAGGGACCGGGTCAACGTCCCCGCTCCCGGACCGATTTCAAGGATGGGCAATTCCGGTGAGATTTCGGCGTCGCGAACCAGTGCCCGCAGCAGGTTTCCGTCGAAGAGGAAATTCTGACCCTTGCGGGGATCAAAGCGAAATCCCCTCATTTTCAGGTCTGCGAGAATCTCTGCCCGCCGAATAGAAAACGGGAGCTCCTCTTCGGAGGAACTCCCGTCCACAGGCATTTTGTCTCGATCTCGCGACTCCGGAGAATGATCTCCTGACGAAGAGATCACTCGGTGGGATCCACGAGACGGATTTCCACACGACGGCACTGACGTCTTCCGGCTTCAGTATCCGGGTTGACTCCTGGCACCGGTTGAGCCCAACCGGAGGAGGAAAGTCTCAATTGATTCTTGCTGAATCCCAGAGCAACAAACTCCTTGAAGACGGCATGAGCACGTTTTGCTCCCAACTCCCAGTTATCAGCATTCTTTGAACGCTTGATCGGGGTATTGTCGGTATGTCCATCGATGTAGATGATGTTGCCCGGGTAGTCGCGCTGAATGTTTTTCACCAACTCCTGGATGATCGTCTTGCCCTGTTTTTTGAGCGTGCTCTTTCCCTTGTCAAAGAGAACGTCATCCCGAAGCATGATGCCGCCAGTCTCCGGATTGGTGCTGATACCGGGAGCGATCTGCTCGGTCGAGATCACCACCTTGGGAATATCTGCCAGACTCTTTTTGAGTTCGTCATTCACTCTCGAAAGGGCATCCCTCTCGGAGGTCACCGCATTCAGATCTCTCTCAAGACCTTCAATCCTGGCAGAACTTCTCTGCAACTGGGCAGCCCCATCGAATCCTGCGATCTGTGTATCCTTGAGACGCTTTTCCATATCCGAGTTGACTCGATTGGCACGCTGCAACTTGCTCACAGCATCCTCGTACTTGACGTAAGGGACACAGGAACACAGCAGAGCCGGGATGATGAAAAGACTCAAAAACCGGAGTCCCCCGGAAACAGATGCCCCAGAGTTGGCGAGACGGTTGAAGTGGTTCACAAAAACTTCCTTTCACAGGCTGCACCCGGAAATGACCGGCAAGGTTTCTCAGCGGAGCGGCAGGATGATTCCCCGTCACACTGTCGATGCCTCCAGATATCCAAAGCAGAAAAACCATCATGAAAAAGGTTCCTGCAGGAAATTCTCACCGCTGAAAGAGTGAGACGGGCGACAAAGATCGCTTCTTCCCCTGATCGGTCACGACTGGCATTGCGAGCCATTCAATATCCAGGGCGCGACAATCCCTGAAGTCGTCAGTTTGCCACGGGGACCCACCGAGAGAAAGGGCCCTTCCATAGAATCCCCCTGTTCCAGCCACATGGGGATGGCTCGACATGGAGCTCTCCAGACACAAAAAAACCGGGTCCCGGAGGTGGCTCCTCCGGGACCCGGTTTATCAAAAAGTCGGCTTATCAAAGACTGTTGACAATGCTTTCAACGAGACCATTCATGAAGTTGACGGCTCCATGATTTCCCCAGTCAGGGAAGGTTCCGCCGGGATTCATCAGGTTCAACAAAAGGGCCGCGGGAATCAGCAGGCAAAGCAGGGTCAGGACCATCAGGACCGTCATTGCAGTTGCCGGCTTCTTGCGCACCATTTGCATCTCGGTGTTGCCCGAAAAGAGCATTTCGTCACCACCGGCGTCACCACCGGCTTCCTCTTCAAAATCGAAGGAGTCGAGAGACAGGTCATCGGTATCGATGACGGTCTCATCTCCCACGCCGCCCAGATCGAGCTCGGACTCGCCCTCCAGAAGAGATCCTCCGTCATCCTCGAGGAGACCCTCGATGTTGAGCACCGTCTCGTCGGTGGAGAAATCTTCCAATTCCAGACCTTCGTCCTCGAGCATTCCACCGCCATCCTCAGAGAGGACCACGGTCGGCTCGGTGGAACGACCTTCCTTGTAGGCGTCGAGATCCTGCTGGCTGAAGTAAACTTCACCGCCATCGTGCTCGGCGCGAATCTCCTGATTGCTCACGAGCCCCTGAAGTTCCTCAGCGGAAACCCCCAGATGCTGCGCAGCCTGATCAAAGTTCAATCGATCGGACATGAATCGGACCCTTTCCTGGGGAACCGCTTACTTGCGGCCTGCTTCTTTCATGGCTTTGACACTGGGCTTCTGCTTGCCCTTCTGAGAGTACTCCTGCGGAACGAAATCGTAGTTCAGGTCACGGACACTGTTGACGCTGAAGCCGTTTCCAGTCTCGTAGCCGGTCCAAAGTTTTTTGGTGTTGGTATCAAAGATCGCGAGGCCTTCAGCCTGACCTTTTCCCTGCATGACGAAAGAAGTCATGATGAAGCCGTTGCTCGCTGATCCAGTCTCACCGTGAGCGACCTGAGGTGCGTTGCTGGAACCCATCCACAGGATGAGATTTGCTCCCACGGAGAATCCGAGAAGGACGGGCAACCAGAAGGTCTTCAGACGTCCCGACTGTTCGGTGGTGTTTTGCATGGCTCACATTCCTTTCACAAGTGCGGTGATTTTGGTGTTCCGCACTCTGGTTTCTTCTTCGCCACAACGGCCTGGCGACCACTGCGACGATTCCCGACCTGTCCCCACAGGTCCCGGAGTTCACTCGCAATCGCAGTCCCGACGGGAATCCGCTTTCACTTGTGAGTCCCCACGGTCAGTTTCGATGACGAAACATTCGGGAGTCTATTCGCATCCAAATTTACAAATCATGAATCCCGGCCGGGATCTGGACCTGAATTACCCTTGAAGAGCAACTCCACTTCATCCACTCTCCCGACTCCCCGGTTCCCATTTTGGGCCTTGAGATTCAGAAAAGGATTGTAGCCCGGTCTCACGGTGCGGCAAGGGGTCCATCCGGGGTTCCTTCGGTGTTTTCATGGGAAGGGCGGTCTGGGCCCAGATAGGGACTGAGGCGTTTCAGGAGCGGTTGCTCCCTCGAATCCTCCCCCCGGTCCAGACGCAGGCCCGCCACCTCTGAGAGGCGCCGAAATGCGTCCAGATCAGCGAGGGGGCGAGCCAGAAGAAACCTTCCCTGGCCACTCTGACGAACTCCGTGGACCTCTCCACCGCCCCTCAGTTCGAGATCCCGCTCAGCGATACGGAAGCCGTCGTCCTCATCGATGAAGGCCTGCAGGCGCTCCTCGGTCTCTTCAGGATCGCCGGATACGGTGAAAAAACACCATGAGGCCCGATCTCCACGCCCGACTCTCCCCCGCAACTGGTGCAATTGGGACAATCCAAAGCGATCGGCATTCTCTATCCAGAGTACGGAAAGTTCAGGAATATCGAGCCCCACTTCCACGATACTCGTGGCGACGAGGACGGCAGAACTTCCCTGACGAAATTTTTCCATATTCCGACTGCGCTCCTCTGGGGAGAGACGACCATGGAGCAGGGTGATTCCACGGGACGCCAATGTTGTCTCCAGGAGGCGTTTCGCTACCTGCTCCACCCCCTGGGGATCGTCTCCGTCCCCATCTTCGATGCGTGGCACGACGAAGAGTGCTCTCTGACCGTCATCGATTTCACGACACAAAAAATCGATCGCCGCAGGAAATCGGTCGGAAGGAACTCTGCGCGTTTTGACCGGTTGACGCCCAGGAGGCTTCTCGTCCACCCGACTGAGATCGAATTCCCCCCTCAATGCCAGGGCCAGACTTCTGGGAATCGGAGTGGCGGAGAGATGCAGTCGATGAACCGACGCTCCCTTGGCCGCAAGTTTCTGACGTTGGCCCACTCCAAACTTTTGCTCTTCATCGACGACCACAAGGGCCAGTCTCTGAAATTGGACGGAGTCCGACATCACCGCATGGGTTCCCACGACAATATCGACCTCGCCCCGGGAAATTTCCTCTTTCACATCAGAGGAGGTTCCGGAGACTACCAGCGAAATTTTCAGTCGGGATCCACTGAGCAACTTTTCGAGGGTTCTCAGGTGCTGCTCCGCAAGCGTCATCGTCGGTGCAACGAGAGCAGCTTGCTTGCCGTGAGCAACAGCAGCAAGTATCGCCCACAGCGCCACTGCGGTTTTTCCACTGCCGACATCTCCCTGAACCAATCTTGCCATCGGGAATCCCGCCTGCAGATCCTGATCAATCTCTCCGATCACCCGATTCTGGGCCCCGGTGAAGTCAAAGGGAAAGCGGGCCTCTATCCGATCTCTGATTTTCTTGGTCAGAGGCAAAGGGTCGATTCTGACCTGCTGTCGCCGGCGTCGTGTTCTCGCCTGCCCTTCAGCATGGAAGTAGAGCTCCAGTCGAGCCAACTGCTGATGACAAACCTCTAATTCGGCGGAACTCTCCGGTTGGTGCAAGCCCCGATACAGTCGATCGATGGAACGCCCCCCCGTGAGGATCTCGGGCAAGGAATCTTCGAGCTGCAAATCCCGATCGAGGATCTGATCCATCAGCTTCCTCAGAAAGTCCTGGGTGACTCCTGCCGTGGATCGATAGACAGCGACGATTCCACCGTGACCGGGAGGTGGCGGATCCCGGTCCGCTGCTGCGCAGACGGTCGGGTGCGCAATTGTCGGTCTGCGAAAAATCCTGATCGCTCCTGTCACCCATCCGCTAAAGCCCCCTCGAACCGGGGGCTGAAAACGCCTCGGCATAAACCATTGAAGGGTGACAGGAGTCGCAGAGGGATCATCGCAAATCAGGGTCGTCTCCCAGCGTCCCTGACCTGACGGAATCCATGCCGGATCTTCCGTCACCGTTCCAAAAAGACTTTTGCGAAATCCATCCGGAATACTGCGCAGATCTTCCCGTAACTCCAGATCTTCGTAGCGAACGGGAATGTGATGAAGAAGGTCACCTACAGTCTGGAGATCGAGTCGTGCCAACTTTTTGGCCATGACCGGCCCGACTCCGCGCAACTCGGTCAGGGGAGCAGAAAGAGGCTCATTTGATCGCCGCGTGTCGCCACCTCCTGCTGGAGTAGACGGTGGGATCTGAGCCATCGATTCCCTTTCCCTGTAGCCGCCCTGAAGAAAACCGAATCAGCCGCGCAATTCCGCTTCCAAATGTTCGATCTCCATTTTCAGGTTTGCATCCGACTCGATGCAATCGCGGATTTTCCGGTAGGAGTTACTGGCGGTAGCGTGGGTCCTGCTCCCCAACTCGGCCCCAATCTCAGCCAGAGACCGATTCGTGAGGATTCTGGCCAGGTAGGTCGCCACATTGCGAGCGAGAGCGGTTTGCCTCGTTCTCGATCGGGAATAGAGCTCTTCAGGAGGCAAGGACCAACGACGTGCCACAGCCTCGACGATCTGGTCAACGGTTAACATCCGTTGACCTTGCCTGACCAGCGGCTCCAGGCACCGGCGCGCCAATCCGATATCGATGGTGCTTCCACGCAAGTCCACTTCGGCGAAGAGTCGGGTCAATGCCCCGAGAAGTTCACGGACACTGGTTCGAATACTGTCAGCAATGTAGTGAAGAACCTCATAAGGAACCTGAGTGCCATGGCGGATCGCTTCCCGCTCGAGAATGGAAAGGCGGGTCTCCATTCCCGGTGGTTCCATGCGTGCGACGAGACCGGCGAGAAACCGGCTCTTCAATTGTTGCTGAAGGAACTCACACTGGCGAGGCGGAAGATCACAGGCGAGAAGAACCTGACCACCGCTCTGCTGGATCGCATCGATGGTCTCAATCAGTTCTTCCTGACTGCTCTTTTTGCCGGCAATCATTTGGACATCATCGATAGCCAACACCTTGAGAGAACGGAACTCGGAACGGAACTGGCTGATCGTTTTGTTTTGCAGGGCCCGAACAAACATCTGCACGAATTTTTCGCACTGGACGTAACGGATACTGCGCTCACCCTGAATGAAAAACTCCCGGGTGATCGCCTGCAGCAAATGGGTCTTCCCCAATCCGCTTCCCCCGTGAAGAAAGACCGGATTGTATTTGGAACCCGGATCTCTCAGAACGGCTTTTACCGCCTGATAGGCGACCTGATTTGACTTGCCGACCACAAATCGATCGAGAGTCAGATCCTGACGCATGTTCCCGGGAGAGGACGCTTTTTGCGAAACATTCCCGATCGCTGGAAGATTTCTGGACTGAAGATTTTCGGTCCGGGGCGCGTCCAGATGGCGAATGCGTGAAGCCTCTCCGGTGATGGAAGAATCCGGGGACGCAGAAACGATTCGGTTCACGGCACTCTTGCGATCTTCAACAACAGGACCTGTTCGTGAGAGCTGCTGCTCAGAGTCCGAGACTTGCCACTCCAGTCGCCCGAGGCCCTGGTCTTTCAGGACAGTGGACAAAAGATCTTCACAGTGCCTCTTCAGGAGATCGCGGGTGAAAAGAGAATCCACCTCGAGAACGCTCTTTTGAGGAGAGAGGTCGACCGGGTTCACAGTTCCCAACCAACGCATGGCGGTGATGCTTCCCTGATGACCCGAGCAGTTGTTCAGGATGGTCTGCCAGGTTTCCTGATGACTGTTCCCTGAATCCATGCCCCCCCCGACCTTCCAAAGAAATCGGCCCCCAAAATGAAGATCGTCATACTGGATCGGCAGACCAGAGCAACTTGCTCAGACACCGGTAAGATCAGCACGACTCCGCCCGTGAAGCTTGCCAACAAGCATCTCGGATATGCCGGACCGGGTGAACATGGGGAAAGGGCAGGTCGACTTCCTCGCAGTGATTTTTCGACGGTCGACCCCGGTAACCGATCCGGTCACCATCACCGCGAAAAATTCTTCCACTGCTGGACCACGACTGTGATCTGTTCTCCTGCAGAAAAGGGAGTTCGGTTCTCGACAAAATCCGTCGTAGAGAACCGGAAACCAGCACCTCCGGCCTTTCCCCCCCGGGAAAGGTGAAGTGCGGTCTCATGCTCAACCATCCCTGAAGGTGATTTCCTCATGAAAAACCGGCCACCAGGGGAGATCGAAAAGGGAGAATCACCTGAGATTGTCCCCTTGAGTGCAGTACACGGACTTTTGAGTCACTCGTACTGAGTCGCGTGCAAAAAGCACAAATCCACTCGTCTCACCCTGACAGGCAACGGGCGAAGTTAGCAAAGAGAATTGAAGAAGACAAGAGTCGGCATGAAAGGTTTTTCAAATCACCCACTCCGCTGGTCAGCGCTGATTTTTTCGGTCCTTGCCAGACTGATTGGGAACCTTGAGTTCCGCTTCGATTTTCAATCTGAGGGACTCCTGCTGTTGATACCAGAGGCTCCACTCTGATTTCGCTCTGGACCTCTCGGCGCTGGCACCAGCGTCTTTCCAGGGGAAGGGAGGGCGGTCTCCGCTGATTTTGGCAGCCAACTCTGAAGAAAGTTTTCTGACCCAGGGATCGTCGGAGTCGAGCCCAGCCAAAGCAGCGGACATCGATTCATACCGGGGAAATTGATTCAGGACTCTCAAGGCACAAACCCTTGCCAGAGCGAATTGACTTTGAGCAACGGATTGAAGCAGCGGAACAACCCGGGGGCCCGTCTCTTTTAATTTTCGTTCCGCACGACTGCGGTAGTTCACCCTTTGTCTCTGAAGGTCCTCAATCCATTGTTCCACTTCGAGTTTTTGCTTTCCCGTGAAGGCAACCAAAGGTTCATCGAGATGATTTTTCAAGCTTTGGGAGACCTGTACCCCGGTCTTTGAAGTCAAAGCCGATTTCTTCTCTGGCTTCACTTCTCCCTTGTGATTCACAACCTTTTTCCGGGGCTTGTCAGAATCAGGTCTTTTATCGACGACACCGGTTCGACGATTTTTTTCGACTGCGGAGATCGTGTCTTTTTGCAATCGGACAACTCCGAGGGTTCCCACCTGCAAAACCACTTCAGTCGCCGATTCCTTCAGCACCGTCCCGTCAATTTTTGAACCGTTGGTCAAGGTAACGGTATCAGCATGGGTGAAACGCTCACTGCCCAGCAAAAGGACGCAAAAAAGCGTCAGGGCGAGTTGATACCAGCGGCAGGTGAAGGAGGGTCGCATCCGTTGATTCCTGTCTCTTCATTGAGGCGCCGCTCCAATGAGCGTCGCTGCTTCTCTTCGAGGGCCATCAGAGGCGGATCCACCGACCCTCGACTGGCCACAGTTCCGGAGGATTTCCTGCCGACTCTCGGCCCGAGGCCGATCTCCCAGCCTGCGGCCATCAGTGCCAGTCTTGCCTTTGCGGCGGAACTGTATGTAGAAAGTATACCACCCTCTTCGCAAACCTCCCAAAGAGCACGCATGACCTCAACAGACCACATCTCCGGGTTTCTGGCAGGGGAAAAGGGATCGAGATAGATGGCATCAAAAGGGCCATTCAGACTCCGCAGGGAATCCCTCGCATCGCCGACCAGAATTCGGCCACTCCAGAACTCTTCATCGAATGAGCCTTTCGAAACCAATTCGGTAAGATCTCTGGCAACCTTGCCCTCCCCCCAGTGTTCCTGAAGATCCACCAGCGGGAGCAATTCCTTTTCAAGACTGACCCACTCACAACGGGCATCAGGAACTTGCCGATGGATCTCTTCGAGAGTCACTGCAACATTGACACCCAATCCGAACCCGACATCGAGAATACGGACCACTCCTGCAAGCTGTGCCCGTTCGATGATCCGGCAGGGAACGACAAAACGCTGGATCGCTTCGTTCCTGGCACCACTGAGGGAGTGATAGTGCTCTTGATAATGAGGATGAAAGCGGGTCAGGGATCCGTCCTCGGTCAGGACCTTTTTTCGGACCAACCGGGAACCTCCAAACCACGAACCGCTGCCAGCAAACCCAGCAATGCCAGATTCGCAGTCAGAGAGCGGATCCTCTCCCGGTCCCCGTGAAGCTGATAACAGTGCGACAGGATTTGATTTTCCGTCGCCAGTGCCAGCCAAACAGTTCCCACCGGTTTGAGATCCGTCCCCCCTCCCGGTCCGGCAACTCCACTCACAGAAATTGCCAGATCAGCCCCGGACTTCTCCCGGGCCCTGAGGGCCATCTGTTCGACGACCGGTTGACTGACAGCTCCATGCCCTTCAATCAGGGCAGGGTCGACTCCCAACTCACGAGTCTTTGAAGAATTCGAATAACAAACCCAACTGCAGGGAAACACCCTGCTGGATCCGGCGACATTCACCAGTCGACTGCTGATCATCCCCCCTGTGCACGATTCAGCAGTGGTCAGACTGAGCCCCGCTTCCATCGCTCTCTCCACGAGATGTTCTTCCACCGGAAAACCACCGGTACCGATCAGGCGGGCACCAAACATTTCTGCGGCATCGCTTTCCAGAGAAAGACCAGCAGGTAATCGCACCTCGATTTGCCCCCACCCCCTCACACAGATTTGGTAGAGCTGACTGGAGGGAACTTTGGAAGAGACCCACTCATCGAGTCTGGATTCAGGAACCCCGACAAAATCGAGAATCTCGCCCTGTAATCTGGAAAGACCTCCATACGACTTCAATTCCTCCACAACATGCTCTTCAAACATGGCCCTGAACTCATGGGGAACGCCGGGCAAGGCGAAAATACGAGTCCCATCGGCCGTCTTCACTGCAAATCCAGGTGCACTGCCATTGGGGTTAGAAAGAATGCTCGCCCCTCTGGGGAAAAAAGCCTGCTTGCGATTGTTTTCAGTCGGTTCAAAGCCGCGACTGCTCAGCCGTTGATGAATTTCCCGCCATGCATCCCCATTCTCGACCAGATCCAGATTGAGGGCAGATGCGATCTCTTCCCGCGTCCGGTCATCGGCAGTGGGCCCCAGACCACCAGTCACGAGAATCCAGTCCACTTTTCCCTGAAATAACTTGAGGGCCTCCACCAGTTCTCCGGGTGAATCTCCGAGACTGAAATGCCAGCGGACAAAAGCTCCCCACCTGCGCATCTCTTCAGAGACATGCTGTGAATGGACATCGAGGATCCGCCCCTCGAGAATCTCGTCGCCGACAGCGATCACTCCGACAGAGAGACCGGGAGTTCCGTCAGGCGGGGTCATCGAGGGAGTTTTCCTGGCGCAGGGGTTTACCGAAAACGATGCTCGCGTAAATCCCCAACTCGTAGAGCAAAACCAGAGGTCCAGCCATCAACATTTGGGTGACCACATCGGGAGGTGTCAGAAATGCACCGAAGACAACAGCGGTCATGATCGCCACCTTGCGGTACTCCCTGAAAAAGGACACTTCGACAAGCCCGGTTCGACTCAGGAGAACCATGAGCAGAGGAAGCTGGAAGATCAGTCCCATGCCGAGAACGAGAGTAAAGACCAGTCCCATATAGTCCTTGAGAGTGAAACTGGCTGCCAACAGGGAGGGATCTCCATACCCACCGAGGAAGGAGAGCCCGACTGGAACCAGAATCCAATAAGCGAAATTGACTCCGGCAGCCAACAGTAAAAAGGCCACCGGCAGAAAGGGCCTGACCGAACGACGTTCACCGGGATATAGACCCGCGGCAATGAACTGCCAGACTTCTGCGGAGATCCACGGGAGGGCGCAGATCAATCCGAGAAACAGCCCCAACTTGAGATAGGCGAAAAAGGCCTCGGTATAGGCCAGCAAAACCAGCGGTTTGCCTTTCTCATACCAACGGGCCCAATCGACCAGTCTCTCCTCGACCTTTTCGATCTTTTGGGCCAACTCCCGAAGTTTCTCTTCCGTCGCGGTCAATTCGGCAGGAGAGACCGGCTTACGTTCACTGGCTTCGGATCCTGCTTCCAGTCCGGGATCCCTGAGAACTTTCGCCTGTGCAACCTGCCAGTATTCCGACGTCGACTGGAGGACACTTTGCATTTCCTCCAGCGCCCCCTGCCCCCCCCAGGGAACCTTGTCCGATTCCCTGATCCTGACGAGGAGGGATTCGCTGTAGGCGAGGCTTTGAGGGACACGCAAAAGGGGATCACCGGTTTTCAGAGTCCCGTCCAGATCCTCTGCCCGTTCCTCAAAGAGCACGATCAATTCGGAGATGGGTCCATCCTCTGGAGCTTCTTCCTTGAATCGGTCCCAGCGCTGCCACCAATCACTGCGATCGATCGCCTGCTGCAGGCACAGATGCACAGCCCGGAGGTCCAGATCACGGATGGTGCTTCCGATCTCCGCAGTCTCGGTGGAGAGGGTCTGTGAAACCCTGGAAGAATCGATCTGCAACATGGCCTTGCGGTGGGGAGCGGTAACGATGGTCATCAACTCACTCTGATAGACCAGAGCGATCCCTGCAAAGACCACGACCACCAGCAGCGAGCGGATCAATCGGGCTCGCAACTCCTCGAGGTGGTCACCAAAGGACATCGTTTCAAGAGAGTCCTTATGGGATTCGTTTTGCTTGGACATCGAGGTGGCTCCTCCGAATGGACTTCTGACGAAACCGTCTTCATTGGCGTTATATTGCCACGGACAGTCGGGATCAGCAATTGATCAAGGCCCCCTGTTGAGGTTTCCTTCGACGATTTGATCTGAAGGTGAAAAATGAAAAAAGGGGTGATTGCGATACGCAATCACCCCTTTTATTGGCTTCAATCCCGCTGAACCTAGAAGTCGATGAAATCGAGCAACTCGCGTTCACGAAGAATCGTGACTCCAAGATCACGGGCCAGTCCGTACTCGTCAGTTTCTTCGTAACCCTTGACTGCAACCACGAAATCAGTGTCGAGGGCGACAGAAGTACTCACCACACCGCCGAAGAGCTCAATCTTGCGAACCATTTCCTCGACAGAGTATTTGCCATTGGTGGCAGCCTCTCCGGCGAAGACAAAGTGCGGCACATCGTCCTGATCAAAGAAGGGGCTGGTGATCTGGTCACCGGCTGAGATCGGATTGAAGCGATCAAGGTTCTCGAGAACGGCCACCTCAGAGAAATCCTCTTCGACCTTCAGAACCTCAACACGGCCCTTGCTGATGCGCTTGCCACCCTTTTGGTAGGCGAACACGTCAAACACGAGACCACGACGCAGTTTGTTCTTGGTGCCGAGACTGATCCAGGCTTTGCCCAGTTCCTCGGAGACATTGAGGATCTCGCCGTCAGGCTTGACCATGGCGAAGGTTTCCTCGCGCACGATCTCACGCTTGAGTTCCTCAATACGGTCATTGGAACGCTGAAGCAGGTTCTCGGTGATGCTGAGGTCACGCTGGAGCTTGTAGAGCACTGCGCTGTGATCCTGAACCAACTGCTCATTCTCCTCGAGAAGACGCTGGGATTCCTCACGCCCGCGGGAACGAGCTCCTTCCAGTTCAACCTGGAAATCATTGACCTGACCACGAAGGCTGTCGATCTCCTCATTCAACTGGGTTCCAAGATTGCTCTTGGAGGTGACCACTTCCATGTACTCCTGATCCTTCGCCTCAGCGAGGGATCTCTGGCTGTTGAGTTCATTGTTGAGGAAGCGAATGGTGTCGACCGAGTCGGTGTAAAGATCGGTCAGAGACTCATAGCTGCGAGGATTGGAAGATCCCTTGGCAGTGGCAATCTCGGATCCGGCCTTGTCGATGAGGCTCTGAACCTCTTCGGTGGGCACTGCCAGATCATCCGATCCCTGAATCAGACCTCTCATGGCGAAGATTTCCGCCTGCTGATCTTTGACCTGACCCTCTTGGCGGGCGAGTTTGTCATCTGCGTTGTTCTTCTGATCGAGCAGGTTCTGGTACTCGCCGTTCATACTGAAGACGACAAAGGCCAGTCCCAGATTCAGAATCAACGAGACGATGAGAAAAGAGAGCTGTGCTCCCCCCTGATTACGGGCCATGGAGACTCCTCACTTGATGCCAGATCACTATCTCTGACATCTGGGTCTGATTCCTGTCAATCCCACAGAAACCGGACAGTTGTTTGTTGGTTATGACGACCTCTATCGCACCGGACGATGTCAGTTTCAGGACCCCGTCGGTCTCAGCCTGTGATCAACGGTCGAAACCGCCAACACGGGACATGGATCCAACGATCAGCCCTTCGATCCGCCCATCGAGTCAACATGCGAGGACATCGGTTCATTTCAATCCGCAGTCAAAATCCGGAGACCCACGACACGTTGGGGAATTCCTGAAAAGCCAGGTCTCCCTTCCGCACCGTCAACAATCCGGAAGCCGTGATCCTAAGACCACAGGGGGACCCCGTCAAGAAGCCCTGAGCCCCCATATTGCCGGATATCCGGGGATACGCTAGGTTCTGTGTGTGTGGAGCGGGAAATCGGGACCATGCCGGTCACCTCCACAGACTTTCCTTCTGCCGGGTGGCACTTCTGGCCCCCCATCCGAAAGGCCCCCAAGTGTCCAAAACCCTGTTTTTGATCGACGGCCGCTACCAGATCTATCGCGGACACTACGGGATGCGCACCCTGACCAACAACAAGGGAATGCAGGTCCAGGCGATTTATGCCGTGACCGATCTGCTCCTTCGATTGTGCAAGGATCACGACGTCAGTCACTGGGCAGTCGCCATGGAGTGTGACGGCCCCACCTTTCGCCACGAACGCTACGATCAATACAAGGCGAATCGTGATGCGATGCCCGAAGAACTGCGCAGCCAACTCCCCTACGTCGATCGCATGCTCGAGGCATTCCGGGTTCCGATCCTTCAATCGGATCGCCATGAAGCGGATGACTGCCTGGCAACGATGGCCCTGAAAGCGGAACAGCATGGAATGGAAGTTCGACTGCTGACCCGTGACAAAGACCTCGAACAAGTGATCTCCAAGTCGGTCCGATTTCTCGATGAAAAAAAATGGGATCTGTACGGGCCGGAGGAGCTTCTGGCGAAGAAGGGCATTCGACCCGATCAGGTGATCGCCTATCAGTCACTGATTGGAGACAGCTCGGACAACATTCCCGGTGTCCCCGGAGTCGGACCAAAAACTGCCGTCAAAATTCTGGAGGTCGTCGACGATCCGGAAGTTCTGCTACACGACCCGGTACCTGAAGCCATCCCCGCCAGCGCACTGAAGAAGGTTCGCAAGGAACCGGATCTGCTGAGGCTCTCCCGGGAGTTGGTCACGCTGTCTCTCGAAACTCCTCTGAAAGAATCTCCAGAGGATCTTCAACGGGTCGAACCGGATCATGCCGCCCTCCGGGAGCTCTTTATGGAACTGGGATTCCGCCGCTTCCTGAAAATGTTCGAGCCTGAAGAGCCGATCGAGATGGATCTCTTCTCAGGGACTCCGGAATCCTCACCTTCCACTGCCCCCGAAGAAAAACCCTCCGCCACCACTGCCGTCGCAGAGAAGGTCACTTATTCCTATGTCAGTGATCTCGAGGAATTGGACGCGGTCATCGAAGCTTGTCGCAAAGCGGGTCGTTTCGCCTTCGATACGGAAACCAACTCTCTCGATTCCATCGGCGGGTTCGCCGTGGGTTGCAGCATTGCTGTGGAGCATGGGGAAGCCTGGTACATCCCCTTCCGAGCTCCGGATGGCAATCCTCCCATGACACGGGAGGAAGTAATCGGACGCCTCAAGCCGATCCTCGAAGATCCAGCTATCGGCAAGATCGGTCAAAACATGAAGTTCGATGCGCAGGTGATGCGCAACGAAGGTGTGGTGATTCAGGGCGTCAGTGGCGACCCGATGATTGCCGCGTATCTGATCAACTCGCTTCGGGGCCGCTACGGTCTCGACGATTTGGTGGGAGAACGACTCGGACACACCATGATTAAGATCAAGACCCTCATCGGCTCAGGAGACGAAGAAATCTCGATGGATCAGATCGAGCCGGAAAAGATCACTGAATACGCTGCCGAGGATGCGGACTTCACGCTTCGTCTCTACGATGATCTGCAAGCTGACATCGAAAAGTGGAATCTGGATGAGGTCTACCGCCAGATCGAACTGCCGCTGGTCGAGGTATTGACCTCCATGGAGCGACAGGGCATCACTCTCGACGAAAAACGGCTGTCCGAACAGGAATCCACACTTCAGGAAGAATTGGATCAGCTGGAAACGGAGATCCATGAATCTGCCGGTGGCCCCTTCAATATCGCCAGCCCCAAACAACTGCAGAAGGTGCTCTTTGAAGATCTGAAACTGCCCACAGACGGTCTTGCCAAAACCAAGACCGGAGTCAGCGTCAAAGCGGAAACCCTCGAGGAACTGGCTGCCCGCCATCCGGAGCAACCGTTGCCTGCAACGATCCTGCGCCACAGGAGCCTGGCAAAGCTGCTGTCGACCTACATTCAGGCGTTGCCCCAGCATGTTCATCCCACCACCGGCAGGATCCATACCGACTTTCGACAGACGATTACCGCCACCGGCCGCCTCGCTTCGATGAAGCCCAACCTGCAAAACATTCCGATCCGCTCCGAAGAGGGACGCAAGATTCGCCAGTGCTTTGTCCCCAATGGCCCGAACCGCATCTTTGTCAGTGCGGATTATTCACAGGTGGAATTACGTTTGCTCGCCCACTTGACTGCGGATGAGGGGCTGCTTCAGGCGATTCACGATGGCGTCGATATTCATGCCTCTGTGGCTGCAAAGATCCACGACAAGCACCACAGTGAAGTTTCCAAGGATGAAAGAGCGGCGGCAAAAGCGGTCAACTTTGGCCTCATGTACGGAATGGGTGCCTTTGGATTGTCCAGGGATCTCGGTATTCCCGTCGCAGAAGCCAAGCAGTTCATCGCCGATTACTTTCATCAGTTCCCCGCAGTTCAAGACTGGATGGAAGAAACCAAGCGTAAGGCTGCCGAAACTGGTGAAGTACGAACGCTGCATGGCCGACGCCGGCCTGTTCCGGAGATCCGATCCAGAGTGGCCCGCGAAAAAGCACAGGGTGAGCGATTTGCCATCAACAGTGTCGTTCAGGGTTCAGCGGCAGATATGATCAAGCTGGCGATGATCGAGGTGGACCGTCAGTGTCGACTCGACGACCGTGACGCCTATCTGCTTCTGCAAATCCATGACGAATTGCTCCTCGATGTTCCCCGGGATCAGGCGGAGGATTGCCAGCGCTGGCTCAGGGAGGCGATGATCGGAGTCATGGACCTCAGCGTCCCGCTGGAGGTGGAAGTCAACGTCGGGGAGGACTGGTTCGATGCCTCCAAGTGATTCCACAGAAAGAACCGGGCAGCTTCCCCCCTTTGTCGTCGCCATGACCGGAGGGATCGGATCCGGAAAGAGCACCGTTGCCCGGATTCTGGAAGATCTGGGGGCCCACCGCATGGACGCGGATGAGGAGGCCCGATCTGTCCTTCAGGAAAAATCCGTCATCGACCGGTTGGCACAGCGCTTCGGTTCTGAAATTCTGTCTTCCCCGGGGGAGATTGATCGGGAGGCCCTGTCCAAAATCGTCTTTAGCGACCCTGAAGCCCTCCATTTCCTTGAATCGGTCGTCCACCCCGCAGTTCGGGACCGCATCGATGTTGCACTTGAAAAACTGGCGGGAATGGGGTTCGATAGCAGTAGTCCTTTTCCGGACGGCCGGATCTGGATCCTTCTCGACATTCCCCTCCTCGAAACTTCTCCCTACAGGACCAAAGTGGACAGGATTCTCTTCGTGGAGGCCCCCGAAGAAGACCGGGAATCCAGAGTGAGAGAGAACCGGGGTTGGGCCGCCGGTGAACGTGCCCGCAGAGAAGACGCCCAGCTCCCCATCAACGACAAAAGAGCCGGAGCAACCCATTCGATTGAGAACAGTAATAATACAACTCCCGAGGAGTTGAAAATCCGATGCCAGGAACTGATCCAACAGTGGATCAGTGAAATGAAGTGAGTTCATTTCAGTAACCGACCAAGTCCCTCTGGGGATCTGCAAACACTGAGGACAAGATGACCGAATCACAGGGATCAGACATACCTTCCCGCGGAAAAAAGAAAATCACAAAGAAAACCGCAAAGAAGGCCACCAAGAAGGTCGCAAAGAAAACCACCCATAAAAAAGCCACTCGCAAGACCACCCGGAAAACCGGGCAGAGGCAGGCCCCGCCGGCCGAGGTCTATGAGGGACTGCCTCAGGATGTGGAAGAGCTCGATGAGAGTGAAATCCCTGCCCCCAGTGAGGGTCAGGCTCCGGAACTTCATCTTTCTGAAATGCACAAAATGACCATCGCCGAACTGCAGACGATGGCTCGGGACGAGGGCATGGAAGAAATCACCGGACTGAAGAAACAAGATCTGATCTTTGAGATCCTCAAAGAACGGGCCAAAGACTCGGGATTCATGTACGGCGAGGGTGTCCTTGAAGTCCTTCCGGATGGGTTTGGATTCCTGCGCTCCCCGCGTTACTCATACTACCCCTGTGCTGACGATATCTACGTCTCTCCGTCTCAGATCCGTCGATTCGGATTGACCACCGGAACGGTGGTTCAGGGCAAGGTTCGTCCTCCCAAAGACGGAGAGAGATACTTCGCTCTGCTCCAGGTCGATTCCATCAACTACGAAAACCCGGACAAGGTTCACGAAAAAGCAGTCTTTGACGATCTGACTCCGCTTTACCCCGATGAGCGCCTGCGTATGGAGACCGAGCAGGATGTCAACGAGACACGAACCATCGATCTGATCACTCCCATCGGTAAGGGGCAGCGTGGCCTGATCGTTGCGCCCCCCCGAACCGGTAAAACCATCATCCTGCAGTTGATCGCCAACGCCATCGCCACCAACCATCCGGAAGTCGACCTGATGGTCCTCCTCATCGACGAGCGACCCGAGGAAGTCACTGACATGGAACGCAATGTCCGCGGTGAAGTGATCTCATCGACCTTCGACGAGCCCGCCTCCCGCCATGTGCAGGTTGCAGAGATGGTGATCGAAAAGGCACGTCGACTTGTCGAATACGGCAGAGACGTGGTGATTCTCCTCGATTCGATTACTCGCCTGGGCAGGGCCTACAACAATGAGGCCCCTCACTCTGGCAGAATCCTCTCCGGTGGTGTCGACGCTGGTGCATTGCAAAGGCCGAAGAGATTTTTTGGTGCAGCACGGAACATCGAAGAGGGTGGCAGCCTGACGATTCTCGCCACTGCACTGATCGATACCGGTTCAAGGATGGACGAGGTGATCTTCGAAGAGTTCAAAGGCACCGGTAACATGGAACTCCATCTGGATCGCAGACTCGCTGACAAGCGTGTATGGCCTGCCATCGACATCAATCGCTCTGGCACCCGTAAGGAAGAGCTGCTGATGAGCCCGGAAGAGATCAAGCGCTTGTGGATCCTTCGCAAGGTTCTCAACGATATGAATCCGGTGGAAGCAATGGAAATGCTCAAGGCCAAACTGAAGCAGACCCCTTCAAATGTCGAGTTCCTCCTCGCATTGAACACCGAAAGAACCGAATAAAAAAAGAGCCGCCTTTGATGACCCGGAGGGCCATCAAAGGCGGCTCGTAAATCCTGCCCTGCTTCTTAATTGTCGGTCTTGATCACTGTCGTCAGGGTTCGCGGTTCCTCACCCTTTTCATTCAGCACCCGCACAGAGATACGGAATGAAGGCGGAACGTAAGGCGCACGGAATCTCAAACCACCAGGATCCTGAGACCAGGTACTCGACTGGATGGGTTCATTGAACATCAAACGTCCAATGCTGTTGTAGAGCAGAGAATACTCACCTGAGGGAAACTGGGTCGCCCCGTCAGCCCAAATGTACATCTTGTCGCCAGGCTTCAACTGGGAAAACTTCAGCTTGCTGCGTACATAGTTGAACAGCACCGGCTTGAAAGATCCTGTCTCAAGCTCTCGCACACCCGCTCTGGCAGTAGTCCTCAATCTGGATGTAAAACCTCCATAGAGGAATGGACGAGCGAGAGTTCCCCGCTGTTGGCGAATGTCAAACTCCGTATCCACCAACTCCCGAGTCTGCTCGATAGAGGGACTCATGTACCCACCAGGGGACTTGTCGAATGGATTGTCGTAGAAGTATTCGACCTTGAAGTCGGTCACGTTGGAGCAGAGCTCATTGATGACCTTGCGAATCACAACCGTATTTGAATTTACGTCTTCGATATCCATATAACGAACAGCTTTGAGAAGGACCAGTCGGCGACTGTCTTCGTATGTGAGTTCCTCATCGGCAGGAATCTTGCCATCATTGGGAGCCCCCTGCTCAAGCAGACGCGGATCCGCAAGGAAGTACTCCACATTGGCCATGCGGATCACGCCATTGATCTCCACCGGAGCCTTGAAATAGATGGAATCATTCGAATGAACCTCAGGCTCGCCAGGCCGGGTGTTACTGAGGATGTATTTACGTTCAAAGACTGTTGCAGCCTCGTCGTACTCGTCCGGAACTCCGCCGTCCATATTGGGGCCAAAGGAGTTCGGGATCTCCTCGCCTTCGTCCCAGTAGCCACGAGTTCTTCCGCGGTCGTTATAGAACTCCAGTGAGGCGGTTGGAATCATCTTCGACAGGTTCTCATTGATGTCATCCATCGCGTAACGGAACTTTTGATACGTTTCCACAGTGCTGATGGTGGTGTCGTACATCTTTTGAGCATCATTTCCCACCTGGGAGATGATCAGTGAAATGATGGCGGCCAGCGTTAACGCTACCAGCAACTCAAGAAGCGTGAATCCCGATTCAGCCTTCGGCGACTTGGCATGATCTTTCGTGATATCCATGGGGTAAACCTCTATGGCTTCTCTAGCGATGAACAAGAATCTGACTCCTGTAGATCGGATCTGCATTTCGGGTTCCCTCACGGAACGTCCGGAAAACCATGATGTCGACTTCGTAAAGTTCACCCGCCGGAATCAAGCTGGAGCTGTCCGGCATTTGGATGCCCAGACTGGAGTCCTGTTTTGCCGGGCGAATGGAGAACGCAAAGGAATATTGCGAAATCGGATCGTCATCGACGATATCGAAATCTTCCGCCATTTCCTCATCAAAGAAATTGTTGCTCAGGGTGTAAACCCGACGAACGTCGATATCGGGGTAACTGTCCAGTCTGACCCCGGCGTCATTTTCGATCACCACTTCACGATCGTCAGCGTCGTCGTCCGCCAGCAATGGGTTTCCATTGCCATTGGGGCTTCCGCGGAACTCGTCTTCGGTACCGTTATCGACCTCACGTTCACCACTGCCATCATCCACAATCCAGGTCAGGCCATCCGACTCGGGGAAGACAAAGGTTTTCCCCCGATCCCAATGCTGTTCCCGATTGATACTGCTGGTCGAGTCCGGGTCAGGGGAGGGAAGCAGAATGTAGTAATCGGCTCCCGGACGGGCTTTTTCAATTTCTGTTGGGTAGTCGTCAGTCACACCATCGTGATGAAAGATGAAGTAGGTCCAGCGACCATCCCGACTCTGCCCCTTGTGTTGCTTGAGACCATCCCGAATCGCCTGCTCTACAGACTGGGTGATGATCACCGCATTGGTCGATTCCACCGCCCGACGACCGGAATCCATGGCGACAGGAAATACGGCCAACAGTCCCAATAGTCCGACAGTCAGAATCACGACCGCCAAAAGGATTTCGAGAATGGTGAATCCACTGACCGGGTCTTTCGTCCCCGTTTTACGGGGGCCAAGACCCGAGGAGAGAGGAGTCAGCGCTCTTTGCAAACTCATCAGTCCGACTCCAGTTCCGCCACTTTGCTTCCAGCACGCCCCGTCGGCTTGATATCGACGTAACAGACCCTCAAGTCACCTCTCTGGGCAATGATGAGATCACCTCCGTACGGAGGATCGGCATCAAACTTATAGGAAGGGATGTCGGTCAATGCCTGAAAATCGATGGTGCCATCAAAATTGAGGTTCAGGTAAAGGTCGCCACGCATCGGCTTCCAGTCGTCCTGACTCAATCCGTCACTCTGGGCGACGAGCATCTCGGGCAGATCTTCGAACTCCATGCGAGCACAGGGCATCGAATAGGAAATCAATTCGACATCAGTCGCATTGATCGATCTCAGACCGCCCTCAAATCCACCCGGATCCTCACCCTTGGGGTGACGATAAAGACGTACCCCCTTTTTGAGGAAAACCACAGAGTATTTCTGCTTCTTGGTCACCGTGGAGTTGCGTGCTTCGTTGATGGCCGTGATGACCACGGAAGCGGCATTCTCGATGCGGCGATCCTGGAAAATCTTGGTTACAGCCGGGGCAATAAAACCGGCAGCCATGATGATGATCCCAATGGTCACAATCATCTCGACGAGGGTGAAACCCCGATCCGGACCGGCAGTGAGGAGTGAAGGACGGGAATCCATTCAGTTACTCATATTCCAGTTGGTGATGTAATCTTCATACTCTTCGGTGTCCTCGTGGCCAGAGGAACCATGACTCCAGATGTCATACTCGTTGGTGTTTTGAGGGCCCAGAACGCCTGTGAGATCCTCGATTTCCCGAGAGTCTTCCATGTGGGTGTAAAGGTCCTCATCAAAATCCAGATGGGTTTCTCCCAGACTCTGTGGACTGAAGGCCTCATCCCCCCCCATCACATTGTCGTAATGCAAAGGGTTGGCCCATGCGTCGAGGATTTGACATGCGTCAGGATCTTCTTCTGTGACGTAAAGCTCATCGGAGCGGAAGTCACCGATCGGCGGATTTTCACCCACGATCCGGACTTCCCCACCGACTTTACGGGTCAGCTTCATCGGTTGGGTCAACGCCAGAGTCAGGGCCGCACCACCGGTCAGGGGAGTGCCCTCTTCAGTGATGACATCGACGCCATCCAGTCCATCCGGCGGGAAGGAACCGGTGATTCCCTTGTAGGTCCCCAGATTGAGGCTAATCCTTGCAATCAGGGCTTCTGTCGCTTTTGCCGAGGTGTTTTCGAGATATCTTCCCGCTCCCACCGCCAACATCGACATCAGAAACACGATCAGAGAAATGGTGACCAACAACTCCACCATGGTAAAGCCGGCATGGGAACGTGGTCTTGTTTCGAGGGACATGGTTTTACCAGTTGCCGATGTCATCGTACTCCTCGTCCTCTTCGGGGTATCCGAAACAGGCTTCATTCTCGCCGTCAGGGCCAATCGACCAAAGATCGAATCCCCGACGCTTCAGCATCCAGTCTTCCTTGGTCCGCTTGGACTTGTTCTCGCGATAGAAGTAAGGCTCACTCCACGGATCGAGGTAGTACTTGTCGACCTCAGGGTCGAAAAGTTCATCCCGACCAGCACGTTTGAACTCTTCCTCGAAATCTTCATCGATGACGGCAATCCGATCCGCAGCCATATCGCTGTAGGGAGCATTTTTGCCCGCTTTACCCTCGGGCGGACGCTCTCCCTGAAGATTTTCAAAAAGGATCGGGAAACAGTTGAATGTCTCCAGATCTTCTCCGCCCAACTTCATATCCCATCCGGGATAAACGCCTTCATCACGGGCGTAGGCCTCCAGAGCACTGGAAAGGGTGGAGATGTCACTCTTGGCATTGGCCTCGAAACTTCGGGCCTGGGCCATCTGGATCATCTTGGTTACTAGAGTGGAGAGAACTCCAATGATCGCCACAACAATCATCAGTTCGATCAGGGTGAAACCCGCTTTGGATGAAGCGGTCCGGGTTTGGCCCGTCGAGCGGGTCCGGAAAAAACTGGTCATGTCACTTCCCTTCCGAGAATGGCGTCTCCCACAGGTCTTGGGACGAACCGTTGCACCACGAAAAACAGTGCTTGGAGACGATCGATCCATTGTGACCGATGACGGACGAGAGGCAAGACCCGAAAGTGGTTTATAGGTCTGCAGATACGCTTGAATTGACGCTGAAAATCCACTCCGGAGTTCCAGAAATCCCGGGCGAGTATGAGACGAGGGAAGACGCCCGAAGATGGAAGCCCGGTTCACGATCAAAAGTCGATCAAGCGTCGATCACGTACTCTTCAATGAAGCCGGTGTCGTGATTGCCCTTGACGAAGTGGAAGTGCTGGAGCACTTCGCTGTAGAAGGGAATCGTGGTGTGAACACCGTCGATGGTGAACTCATCGAGCGCACGGCGCATCGTCAGAATCGCCTCTTCGCGAGTGTCACGGTGGACGATCAGCTTGCCGAGAAGTGAATCGTAGTGACTGGGAACGGTGTATCCCGAATAAACATGCGAATCGAGACGCACTCCCATCCCCCCTGGAGCCCGGAAATCGACGATTTTTCCGGGTGAAGGTGCAAAATCACGCGAGGGGTCCTCGGCATTGATCCTGCATTCCATGGCATGGCCATTGATTTTGATATCCTCCTGGCGATACCGCAGGGGAACTCCACTGGCAATGCGAATCTGTTCCTGGACCAGATCGATTCCTGTAACCATCTCTGTCACCGGGTGCTCGACCTGAATCCGTGTGTTCATCTCGATGAAGTAGTAGTTGCCCTCCCGATCGAGCAGGAATTCGACGGTTCCTGCCCCCCGGTATCCGGAGGCCTTGGCCAGATTCACTGCACTTGCCCCCATGCGTGCCCGAAGATCTTCATCCACGGCGGGTGACGGGCTCTCTTCAACCAATTTCTGGTGCCTGCGCTGGAGTGAACAGTCCCTCTCACCGAGGTGAATCACGCTCCCATAGGAATCTGCGAGAATCTGGATCTCGACGTGACGCGGTTTTTCGATGAGTTTTTCAATGTAAACGTCCGAGTTCTTGAAAGCATTGGCAGCTTCAGTCCTTGCCGCCTGATATGCCGCAACGAAGGTTGATTCCTCGCGGGCAATCCTCATGCCACGTCCGCCTCCCCCAGCCACCGCTTTGATCAGGACCGGGAATCCGATCTCTCTCGAAATCCGCAGCCCTTCCTCTTCATCTTCGACGATCTCAGGTGAACCGGGAACGACGGGAACCTCACTGGCCATCGCCAACTCCCGTGCCATCGCCTTGTCGCCCAACTGACGAATATTGTCGACGGTGGGACCGATGAACTGGATTCGGCATGACTGACAGATCTCGGCAAACTGTGGATTTTCGGAGAGGAATCCATAACCGGGATGAATTGCCTCAACATCGGTAATCTCGGCCGCTGCGATGATTTTGGAGATGTCCAGATAAGAGTTGAGACTCGGCGCAGGGCCTATACAGACTTTGTGATCGGCGAGATCGAGGTAACTCGCGTGGCGATCCGCTTCGGAATAGACCGCCACGGATTCGATGCCGAGTTCGCGGCATGCGCGGATGACCCGTTGGGCAATCTCACCACGATTGGCAACCAGTATGCGGGAAAACGGCTTCATGCTCTGACCCGATCATTTCGATTCAATATGGACCACTACTTCAGGAAAAACTGAAGAGGGGTTGGCCAAATTCCACGGGGGTTCCGTCCTCGACGAGGTGAGAGCTGATCACTCCGGATCGTTCCGCCTTGACCTCGTTCATCACTTTCATCGCTTCAACGATGCAAAGGACTTGCCCCTCCTCGACCTGATCGCCAACCTCTATAAAGGGTTCCGCTCCCGGACCCGGGGCCCGATAAAAGGTTCCGACCATCGGAGAGAGAACGGCATTGGAAGCGTCCACCGGAGCGGCTTCGGCTGTCGCCCCCGAATCGGCAGCGGCCGCAGGAGCAGCTGCAGCGGGAACACCTGCTGCCACTTGCACCACTTCACGGGGCTTTTCAGGTTTTTTTCGCAAGCGAACACGCTGTTCGCCGTCGACCACCTCCAGCTCTTCCAGCTGGTTGCGATCCATCAACTCGATGAGTTCCTTGAGTCGCTGGGTGTCCACGTTATCCCAATCCCGCCCCCGGGGCAGTCGCTCGAGAACCGCTATACTGCAGTTCTGAAGCCGGTTTCATGGCTTGCCACGCCGGTCGGACCGATCACGGATCCGCGACGTTCTTGCGAGATGGTAGGGAGCCGATTCTCGGCGGTCAAGTCTCCCCCACGGACTCGGGCCCGAATTGGTCTCCCCAACCAAGGGGCAGCACTAGGATAGAGATTCGGTCAGGGCGGGCCCTTTCCGGATCATTCCAGCGATCAGGGCTTTTGGTAGAATCCACGTTTCAATCAGCCTGAGAATCCACAGAGAGAGGAAAACAGCCATGGTCTTGCCTTCCGGCCGGGATCTCTCACGCCCCCCTGGCTCAGCCCTCTTCAGGGTACGTCAGGATGTGAGAATCCGTCTGGATATCTGGCTACAGGACCGGCTCGGTTGGAAATCCAGAACCAAGATCCAAAAATTAATCCAACTGGAACGGGTTCAGGTCAACGGTCAAATCGTCAAGGCTTCCACTAAAGTCTCGACCGGTGATGAAGTCGAAGTCTTTCTCGATGGTAATTCGGAAACAGATTCTTCCGCCAATTCAGGTGGATTGCCGGTGCTCCATGAGGACCCCTGGCTGGTCGCTCTCAACAAACCGGCAGGCATCCTCGTTCATCCCGTGGGAAGAACCCATTCTGGCACCGTGGTCGATGGCCTCCACAGCGATTGGCAACCCCTCAATAACTCATGCCTGAGACAGGCCACCCATCGCCTCTGTCATCGCCTCGACCGGGAGACCTCTGGCCTCTTACTGGTTGCCAAATCGGTGGAGGCGCGCAGAAGAGTGCAGGACTCATTTGAAAAGGACCGGGTCAAAAAAAGCTATCTCGCCATCGTCGAAGGAGTTCCCCGGGAAATGGAATTTGAAATCGACGCTCCGGTTTCGGCCCAGTTGGATCAGTCGAGATCCAAAGGAAATCGGTTGGCCCGTGCAGATGAAGAACACGGAAAGCCTTCGCGAACCCTCTTTTCCACATTGGGCAGCAAAAACGGAATCTCTCTGGTTCTCTGTCGCCCCATCACCGGTCGCCAGAACCAGATCAGAATTCACCTTCAGGTTGCCGGACACCCGATCCTCGGTGATGTCGGATATGGTCAGACCGTTGAGTCCCTCGCAGCCTGTGGTGGTCAACTCCCGGAGGGAGTCCCTCATCCGGACCGTGCACTACTCCACAGTTTCCAATTGGTTTTCCCCCACCCTGTCTGGGGAACTCCCAGCCATCTTCTCTGCCCCCCTGGTGGGGACATGGCTGAGCTGATCGAGGCACTGAATCTCGATTCCCTGCCCCCGTTTCAGTCATTTCCGCTGCTGGAAGATCCGAAACCGCTTGCCAAATGATCGCTGACGCTTCTTGATAGGGGTTGGAAAAATCGGTTTCGACCGGAATCTTTCCCATGACCCCAGGTAAAGGAGGAGCACGGTGAAGATCGCCGTTTGCATCAAGAGAGTACCGGATACCGCGACCCGGCTGAATTTCGCCGCGGACGGGACTTCCATCGACCAGAGCGAGGTCCAGTGGATCATCAGCCCCTACGATGAGTTTGCCATCGAAGAGGGACTTCGCCTCAAGGAAAAGGCCGGTGAGGGCACCGTGACAGTGATCACCTGTGGACCCGCATCCGCCACCAAGGAACTGCGCCAGGCACTGGGAATGGGGGCCGATGATGCCGTCCACATTCAAACTGAAGACGATCTGGATCCTATTCAGATTGCGCGTTGTCTCTCGCAGGTTTTGGAGAGCAGAGGAGATGACCTGGTTCTCTTCGGGCGGCAATCTGTCGATTCTCAAGGCTCGCAGGTGGGAGCACTGGTGGCCAGCCAACTGGGCCGTCCCTTTGCAAACAGCATCGCGTCTCTTGAAGTGGACGGTACCACTGTCCGCATCGAGAGAGATGTGGACGGAGGCCGCGAAACACTGGAAGGATCTCTTCCTGTGGTGCTCGGCGCAGACAAGAGTCTGAATGAGCCGCGTTATCCCAAGCTCAAGGACATCATGAAGGCCAAAAAGAAACCGATCGAAACAGTCGAGGCCCAGCCCGGTGAGAGGGCTTTTGAAACCTCCGCCATCACTCCGCCTCCTCCGAGACCGGAGGGACGCATCGTTGGTGAGGGTCCAGAAGCGGTGGAAGAACTGATCCGCCTGCTTCGTGAGGAATCCAAGGTCATCTAAGGACGGGACGGAAGATCAATATGAATATCGTTGTCTGGATTGAATCCAAAGCCGGCGAGATCAAATCACCGGCCATCGAAGCTTTGGGAGTCGCCCGCAAGTTGGCAGACTCCACCTCTGGTGAAGTCACCGGCGTCGTCTGTGATGGAGCGGGAACTGCGATTCCTGATCAAATCATGACCGCTGGAGCCCATCACATTGTGACACGTACCCGTGACGACTGGGATACATGCGGCAATGACACCATCGCCCGTGAGATCATGGGTGTTTGTGAAAGTCGCAATGCACAAATGGTCGTCTGCGCCGCCACTTCGGCAGGCAAGGAAGTACTGTCACTGGTCGCTGGAGGAATGGGTATTCCCGTCGCGGCGGACTGTGTTGACGTCAGCGTCAACGAAGGAACTGTTGAGTTCGAGCGTCCCATTTATGCGGGCAAGGCACACCTGCGACAGAAAGTGCATTCCGATCGTGTTGCACTCTCTATTCGCCCGAACTACGGCGAAAAACTGACGGTCGATGCTGCAGCCTGCCAAGAAGAGGCCGGCGCCGCCGAGACAGGCTGGAATCGTACCGCCTTTGAACAGGGGTCCACCGGCCAGGTCGAACTCACTGAAGCCGAGATCATCGTCTCCGGAGGACGCGGCCTCAAGGAACCTGAAAACTTCAAGTTGCTCGAAGAGCTGGCGGAAGTTCTCGGGGCTGCTGTCGGGGCCTCGCGTGCCGTAGTTGACCTTGGCTGGCGCCCCCACTCTGACCAGGTTGGCCAAACAGGAAAAACAGTCAGCCCCAAACTCTACGTCGCTGTCGGCATCTCAGGGGCAATCCAGCACCTTGCGGGCATGTCTTCATCGCGAACCATCGTTGCCATCAACAAGGATGCTGCAGCCCCCATTTTCGGTGTTGCCACTTACGGCATCGTTGGAGATCTCTTTGAAGTGGTACCGAAACTGCAGTCGGACCTGAAAGCGGTCCTCCAGTAGTCATCAGGCCCTGACTGAGCCAAGCGCCCCGTATTCCCCGTTTCACGGGGTTTACGGGGCTTTTTTGTGCCCCGCGGAAAATCTTGCCGAAGCGACTCCCCTCCCGGGGCACTCCCCCAAACGCCGGAATTCGGGCTGCATCGTATTCTTCTGTGCAGGGATTCCCGCATGAAGCGGGTCCCGGGAGGCCCCATGCATCTCATCATCACCGAGGGCCCCGGTCGGGGGCAAAGACTCGTACTGGGATCTGAGACGGTTCGTCTCGGACGTGACCCGGGCTGTGATCTGGTCATCGATGACACTCGTGCCTCCCGGCAACATGCCGAGATCAGCCCCACCGAGGATTCACTGTGGATGCTTCGAGACGATGGCAGTCGCAACGGCACACTGGTCAACGGAGAAGTCGTGACCCGATGTGTTCTTGAAGCGGGAGATGTGATCACCATCGGTGAATGTTCATTGACGGTTCATGCCGTTCAGGAACATATGAGTACATTCTCCATCAAGGTGGACCCCGCTTCTCTTCAAAAACGTCTCCAACAGGATGCCCAACACAGCGGTGTCACCAAAAGCCTTCAGGAAGCCCTCTTCGAAGTGGGTCTCCTCAATCAAACCTCCTCTCCTCCCGAAGATCTGATTCGGGGAGTCGTCGAAGTCATGCGCTCCGGCGTCCACTTTGAATCGTGGGGTTGGATTCAGTGGGATGAAGAAGGTACGAAAAGAGCGTTGGGTGAACGAGATCACAAATCTGTCGATCTCGAAGGACTCGATCCAAGCATGACTCTCGTCGAAGCTTCACGCAGAAGGCGAGAAGGTCTGATCTCTTCTGAAGTCGGTAATGCGTTTGAAGCCAGTGTATGCGTTCGCAGAAAACAGGCCCTCTCCGCTCTCGCTCTGCCTCTCATGGGCAAGGATTCGGAAACGTCGGTTCTCTATCTGGAGCGGGGAACCGGCTCCAGCCCCTTCTCTGAAGAGGAACTGAACTGGGTTGCCAGCCTGGGAGTGCATCTGGCGGTCAATCTCGAGAACTCACGGCTTTTCCGTGAAACCCGTGCAGCCCACGAGGCTCTTCTGGAAAGCCGGGAACAACTGACCCGACAGGAGAAAATGGTCGCCATCGGGCGGCTCGCCAGTGGTTTCGCCCACGACCTGAACAATCCTCTGGGTTCGGTGATCGGTTTTCTCCAGTTGGCGAATCGAAGCATTGAAAAAAATCCCCAGAATGTTGAGCAGAATCGCCAGTTGATCACCAAGGCACAGGAAGCCGCAGACTTTTGTCGAGCACTGTGTCGTAACCTGTTGGCATTTGCCAGAACCAGGCCATTCAAACCCGGATCTGAAAAGCCCTTCAATGTGCGTGAAGTAATTGAGGGAACACTGGCCATCTGTGAAGCCCGACTGCGCAATGCGGAAATCGCGACAACGCTGGATGTTCCCGCAGATCTTCATCTGACGGGCGATTCTACTGCCTTGCGTCAGGTGGTCATGAACCTGTCCCTGAATGCAGCGGATGCGATGCATGAGGCGGGCCATGGCGGCTCTATCCACGTCACGGGAAAACACCTTTCACAAGGCGGCATCGAATTGGTCTTCGAAGATGACGGTCCGGGCATGACGACCGAAATTGCACGCCATGCTTTTGATCCTCTTTACTCGACAAAAGAGACGGACAAAGGCAGCGGCCTTGGTCTATATGTCGTTCAACGAATCGTCGATGGTGCCGGTGGAATGATCGACCTTGAAACGGAGCCGGGAAGAGGCGCACGCTTCAGAATAGTTCTTCCCGATGCCATGGCCCAATTGGGCAGCGAAGAAATCAATCCTCTGGATGTGACCGACCACTGGCAGGGAGAACTGCAGTGAATCCCGGTTGGTATCCGCAAATAGAGGTCCTCGTAGTAGAAGACGATCCTTTTGTCAGGGAAAGTTTTCAGATCTACCTGCAAACTGAGGGATTCCACGTCTCGACAGCCAGAGACGGGGTGGAAGGCCTCGAAAAGGTTCGGGTAAAAGAACCGGATGTGGTGATCGCCGATTTTCGCATGCCCCGAATGGATGGAATCGGTCTTTTGAGAGCGATCAAGGAGCATGCCCCTGAGGTCGAAGTCATCATTGCCTCCGGATCGGCAACTTTGGAAAGTGCCCTCGATGCAATGCGATTGGGAGCCTACTCCTACATCGAAAAACCGGTGATCGATCTGGACAGGGATCTCAAATTGGTCGTCACTCAGGCTGCTGAGCGGCGCCAGTTGCGCAGTACCAATCTGCGCCTACAGGGTGACCTCCAGCGAACTCTTCACCTCCTTGAAGAGGAAAAGAAAAAAAAGTCTGCCGGCTCTCCTGAATCGCAAGCCCGGACCTGGCTTCGAACTGGTGCAAAAACCCCCCTCCAGCGCTGGAGAAATTCCCTGTTTGAGGAACTTCAATGTGAAGAGTTGCTGTTCTATCTGCGCAAGGACCAAAGGCTCTACCCCACTTACTCCCGAAATTCCGTGATCGACTCCGAGCTGGAGTCTGTTGCTTGCGCGGGATTCACGGATCCTGGTGAAACCTGCCGGGAAGTGGAGCGGGAAGGCCTCTTTGATCATTCAAACCGAATCCTGCTCTTCCCCCTCTTTTTGTTCGGCAGGCTCGAGGGCCTGTTGGCGGTCCCCGATCGCCCCGAGGACCCCCACAGGGAATCCTGGAAGACCCAGGTTCGAGAGTTTGGTGACATCGCGGTGGCACATATCTGTGCCTGGGCGGGAACCGCCTCCCCAACCAACGGTTGAGCCCCCGGCACCTATCGCTTAAAAGCAAGGAGACCCACTGCATTCAGGAGGCTTCTTGCTGCCCCCTCGCCCGAAACAACTCCTGACTCGAGGAATCTGGCTGGCCCTGTGCCTGATCAGCCTTCCCTGCGTATGTCACGGCCAAAACCAACCGTGGATCCCTCCCCGCTCGGCAGACCTGGATCGCCTCTCCCGATCTGTAGAAGAAGCGCTGATCACGGGTGACCCTTCTGAGTTGAATCCCGCAATGGTCAGGCTGGCGGACCGGATCTTTGACGGGGACCCGGGGGGAACCGTCACCCTGAGTGAAGACTTTCATGTAGGTGCCGGCCCATACCTGAAAATGATTCTCGAAACGATGCCTCCCGAATTTTCTGAGGGCGTCCAGAAAGAATTGCGACTGGCCCTGCAAAGCCGATTGGAAAACTTTCCTCCTGTTGGGTTTGATGCCTCGCTCGACCGTCAGAGAAGTCGTCGGCTCCTTGACCTTGGTCCAGAAATCGTCGGTGAAGAGTGGCTCAGGCCACTGACCCATGCGGCATTGGAGAGAGGAGACTTCGGGCTTTACGAGTTACTGCGAAGCCGCTCTCCCATTGCGGAAGAGGCACCTGAAAGTTTTCCAACCCGTCCCCTGCGTCTGCCACCGGTCAATCTCGATCAGGTCAATCCCTTATCCTTGCAGAGATTCACTCTGGAAGAATCCAGTGATTCCGCCCCCTGGGAAGAACCGCGCAAGCAAAGGGCAATGCTTCAATCGGGGCAGACTCTCTGGATTCAGTCTTCAGACAATCTCCGGGCATATGACTCCGGCAATGGTGACCTTCTCTGGAAGACAACTCCAACCCCTTCGTCACCAAGCCCTGATTCCCGGATCCAGATTCGCCAGCAACGCCCTTCATTTTCAGTTCAACAGATTGCCATGGTCAGTACTGGCGGGATTCACGGGTTGGACCCCGTCAGCGGTGAAGTGCTGTGGACCATTTTCAGGGAACAGTTACTCGGAGAGGATGAACGATCATCCTGGTCCCAACTATCTGAGCCCATCGCTGTTCCCGGTGGCTTTGCCATCGTCATCCAGCAATACATCGGCAACCGGCTCGAAGCCTACATGGCCAGAATCACAAGGGGTGGTCAGGTGGCATGGGTCAGATCACTGGGAGAAAGCACGGGGGCAACGTGGCTCGCTCTCCATAGCTGGACAGCCCCCCCAGTCTACGACCGTGGCCGAATCTTCTGGAACAGTGGCAGAGGAAATGTTCTGGCCCTGCGTGAACAGGACGGTGCCATCCTCTGGTCGAGAGATCTGCAACCCCGTGGACCCGCCGGCTTGCGTGACCATCTGGAGTTTGTTGATCTGAATCGTCCTGCGCTACAGGTCAGGGAAGACCGGGTGTTTCTCCAGGTACCGGGAACCTCCAGGATCCAGCAACTTTCTGCGACCACGGGTCAAGTTCACTCCGGACTCCCTGTGGCCGAAGGAACCCTCTGGGAGGTTTCCAGATCCGGTGATCAGTGTGTGATGATCACGACAGATGGAAAAGTGAAGTCGTGGCGACTCCCTGTAGAAAAAAACCCATCAGCTTCACTCGAATGGCAAACGGTGTGGCCAAACCCGTCCCCGGGAAAACCTCTTTCCGTCGATTTTCGTGAAGATGGACAGATTCTCCTGACTACCTCCAAAGTCCTCAGCGCCATCGACTCGAAGGGAAACTGGATTTCCCACATGGCCTGGGTGACTCCACCCCGGTCGATCCGGTTCACCCGCACCGGTTTCAGCACGATCACGACCAATGGCCTCCATTGGTGGCAATCACAGGGTATTCAAAGAGATCAGGAGTGGGATGACGGAGAAGTTTTGCTGGCTTCGTTGATTCGTGGAGAAACCGATCTTCTCCGAAGTTCACTGAAAAAGGTCGATCTGGGGAGACCCGATCCTGTCTTTGGTCGACTCAAGAGTCAACTCCGCTGGATTCTTGATCAACCTCAACGAAAGATACCTGAAGATCTGGTCAGCCGATCAGAGATAGCTCTGATCAGTGCGGAAAACACAAGCAGGCAACGAATTCGCCTCGGCTGGGAGAGAGCCGTCAATGCTCTTCAAAATGAGGCGATCGAAACCGCAGACAAGATCTGCCAATTATTACTGACGGAGCCGGTACAGAGACTGCGTGAAGTGCAAGTGCCGCTGGAAACAGGCCCGTCGATCAGCGCTGAAAATGCATTCACCGGACTGTTGCTTCAATTGGATCGTAAACCGGGAAACAAGGAGAGAATCCTTAAAAGGGAAGGGCGGGCCCGGGATCACATGGCTCGTCTCGACAGTCAGACTCCTGAGAGGTTGCGCACTCTGGCCACCTCTCACCCCGGTACTCCCACCGGAAGGATGGCCCGTCTCAAGGCTGCTGAGGCTTTCTACAGAGCCAAGGACCTCGAAGCCTCGCTGCAGCAGCTGGATCTTCTGATTTTACGGGAAGCCCGGAGCGATGAGAGCGTGGTCGCACGACTCCGCAAAGCGGAAGTCCTCAGAGAACAGGGACAACGACGTAAAGCCCTCGCGGTGATTGAAGACTTGCGCAGAGATCATGGCAATCGGGTAATGACCCGTACGCTGGATGGTGAAACCCTGACATCTACCCTCTCTCAAAGACTCGATGAACTGAAAAAGCAGATCCCAGACCCGGAACTGAAAATCCCCGATGTCCCCGGTTTGCCCCTGGAAATTTCATGGACCGGAAGGCTGGACCTGGAACAACTGCGAGCGACGACGCTTCACTCGCTGAATACTTTTCCCGGTTACGAGGAGGACTTGCGGTATTTGATTCTGACCGCCAATGGAGCACGCCTCCTGGACAGTCGTCAGGGAAAATCACTGTGGAAGTTCGACCTGGAAGAATCTGCTCCCACGGTTCGAGGTGGCATTTTCCTCAATCGCCAACGTCAAGCATGTCAACTTCTCGGGCTGCATGCTGAAGGTCTGTTGTTGTGGAACAAAAACCACATTTTCAAAATCGATCTCGATTCGGGACGACTGGTTTGGAAAAAATCGGTTCCCCCACTTCCTTCGACCGATTCAGAGGATTCCACTGAAGATCAGCAAATCTGGGTTCATTGCGTCAGTAATCATGAGGCGATCATTGCGGTCTCTGATTCACGGCGCCTCTACCATCTCAATCCGGAAGATGGTCAAACTCGTTGGTCTATCGCCGATTCTGGAATCCTGATCGATACCCCTGCCCTTCAAAATGGACAGGTACTGTTGGGATATTCGATTCCCGACAAAGTGGAAATCCGCAATCTTGGGGATGGTGCAGTCGTTCACAGTTGGAAACTGGAGGGAGATGTCCCCGGACTGGCCAACGCTCCTGTCTTCGCTGTCGACGGTTGCCTCTATGGTACCGAAGGGGGACTGATCACCCGTAAAGACGCCGACGGTCTCACCCTTTGGGAGTTCAAAACTCCCTCCCCTGTTTCAGACATCTACTTCTCGCTGGACCAACAACAGGTCATCGCCCGAATGTATTGGACTGAACAGGATCCCACTCTGATGGGAATCAATTTTGAATCCGGAGATCCAAGTTGGCAGAGAAAACTGCCTCAGGAGTTGCGAAGGATCGTCGCCATCAAATCACTGGGACAGGAACTCCTCGTCCTCTGCGATGGTTTCACGGAACGAAGTCTCCTTTGCCTCAAAACTCCGGAGACCCCAACGATTCAAACCATCCCCGAAGCGGAACTTCTCTGGACTCGGGATCTCGTCCCCGCCTACGACGCCGTTGAACTGGTGGATCATGGCCCATGGCTTCTCGTGGTCGATCGATTGAGGGGAGACCTTTCTATTCTAGATCGATACACCGGGACTCCTCTCTCCCAGAAAAATGGCCTTGAAGTGGTCACCCAGTACACCCGCCCTCTGGGCAGGTTGCACGGTGCAACGATTCTTGGCGACCAGCTGATTGTCGTCTGCGCCAGAGGCTCGGCCGCTTTCCATGCAAAACAGCCCCTGAAAAAAGATACTGAGGATTGGTTGGGTCTCCTCCATTCACTGGGTGTCTCCGAATTAACCCTGACCCAGGGCTTACTCCAGAAGGACACGCTGGCCCACCAGGTGGAAATCCGGGAATCACTGATCAAAACAACCAATCAGCCATTGCAGATGAAAAAAGACGCCAGCTGGGAACTGGAATCTCTCGAACGCTTGCGAGCATTGTCCGGGCTGGATGAGATCAAGGTCCCCTACATGCCCATCCAACCGGTGATTGATGGTTCACTCTCTGAGCCATGGGAAGCGACAGCAGGCTTGTCCATGGAAACCCCCCGATTTGTACGAAGCTTGCAGGGTATCGGAGAGATCAAGATCCCCTGGAATGACCACATGGATCTGTCCGCAAAGATGTTTCTCGGCTGGACTGAAAGTGGCCTGCATATTGCGATTGAAGTCGAGGATGATCACATCACCGTCCACGACCGTGATTCCCATACTTGGACCGGAGATTGCCTACTGTTAATTCTCGATACCCTTGGCGATGGAGGACAAACTCCACGCAACGATGATCAGGTTTTGACATTGGCTTTCGTCCCCCCACGTCAGCAGGAGGACCCCGAAGCCGAGAATCCTGATAATCCTGAAGGTGAACCCGGTGAAGAAATGCCCTTCCCGGAAGACGAGGACGATGCGGAAGAACCGGAAGGGGAACATGTCGTCCTCAGGAGGGCTGACCGCATGGGCGTCACTTATGAAATGACCATTCCGTGGGATTCTATCCTCACCCAAAGGGGAGAAACGGTCTCCAGCCCCTGGCCTGGCCTGAAGATGCGTCTGGGCGTCGCGATTACAGACGACGACACCGGAAGTGGAGCGACAAAGTATCTTGGCTTGACTCCCGGAATGGTCCTCCACAAAGTGATGGACCGCCTTTGGGAAGGCTGTTGCCCGGATTTACTCTTGCCGATTCGGCTGGTTCGCTGAAGATATCAGGGTAATCCTGATTTTGGTTTACTGGGGATTTGGGGAACTGGGGATTTTTTGACGCGATTCAAGTCGGGTATTCTAACTCTGCCATGTCTCCTCACACTCTTCTTGTGTGGGTGCACCACAACTGCGGATGCAGAGCGGGGATTTCCTCCATTTTATCTGGAGCGCACAGAAACACTTTCGAATGGTGAAACCCTCGAATCGCGCCACTGGTGGCCCTTTTTCTCGACCGCAAAAAGTGAGTCACTCAGTGAAACTCGTGCACTCTGGCCGATCTACATGAATCGGGTTGAAGAGAATGAGAATCAAACGTGGTTACTTCCCATCTACCACCGATCGGCTCACAAGCATGCCGATGGGCGCTGGGATGTCGATGGATTCATTCTTCCCCTCGTCCTTTGGGGCACCGACCCCAAAGAAGGTGACTACCTCGCGTTGGGCCCTCTTGGCGGAACTATCCGCGGATTGCTCGGTAAAGACAGGATCGACTACCTCCTCTTTCCACTCTGGGCAAGACTCCAGGATCGCAGTCAAATCGCCGAGCATTACCTTTTTCCCATTGCCGGCCTCGATGACGGCCCCCTGAGAAAAGGCTGGAGAGTCTTTCCATTTTATGGTGAATCAACGGGCTTCACCGTCGATGGCAAAATCAGGGATCAATCACGCACCATCATGTGGCCCTTCTGGAACGAAAAGGCCAGTCGACTCGACACAGACAATCCTGTTCACTCGTGGTGGATCTGGCCCTTCATTGGACAAATCGAAAGCAAAGATCGAATACTCCGATCGATTGCATTTCCATTTTGGTGGGAAGAACACAATACGGCGGCAGGGGTCTCCTCCTGGACGCTTCTTCCCTGGACCATTGGCACACGCAACGGTCAGTGGAACCGGATCGAACTTTACCCCTTCTGGGGTTTTCATAAACAGGAGGGATTGTCCACCGGCTTTACGCTGTGGCCCCTCTGGCAGTGGGAATCACAAACGGCGGGAGAAAGAACCCGTGAGGTTCGCAGGTTTTTCCCCTTCTGGCGCTCTATTGACGACACCTCCAAAGCCGATGGAACTCGCTCTGACCGGCTCTTATGGCCCCTGGCCCGCTGGAAAAAAGACGAACGTGGTGAAACCCGGGGTTCTTTTCCGGCATTGCTTCCTTTTGATGCTCCGCGGGGATTTGAGTGGTCCCATGGACGCTCGACTCAACTGGCCCGCTGGAAGTCTACTGGCGAGGGCTGGGATTTTGAGCTCCTGTGGGGACTCCTGAATACGAGGAAAACATCGGATCAGATCGAGTTCTCGCTCCTGGGAGGGCTTCTGTCGAAGGAACGGGATCCGCGATCAGATGACACCCGGTGGCGTCTCATGTACATTCAGTTCTGAAAACAGGGGTTCAACTCCTGTCAGGGGAACAACAGCGGTTCGCCGGAGGGAAACTCTCCCCGGTCAAGGATCGCTCGCGGGGAATGGAGCAGAATGACGGGCTGGATTGAAGCCCTTGGGCATTTTCTCGGACGCAGTGCCGAGACTACCGGTTACGGTCTCGTTCTGCTTTGCAGGACGATTCTGAACCTCCCCCATCTGTTCACCCGCAGGCGCATGAGAGATTGCCTCAATCTCATCTTCACCTACACCTTGGGCTCTTTCACCGTGACCGCGGTGGTCGCACTCTTCACTGGAATGATCCTCGCACTCAACGGAGGCGACTCCCTCGCTTCTCTGGGGCAGGAAAATCTCATTGGGCGTATCGTCGCCATTTCCATGATTCGGGAAATGGGTCCCTTTATGACGGCGCTCATTTTGACGGCAAGCCTTGGCAGCGGTATCGCTGCCGAAATCGGTACGATGAAAGTCTCCGAGGAGATCGATGCTCTGGAGATCATGTCCATTTCACCCGTCAAGTTTTTGGTTCTTCCCCGCTTGATTGCTCTCACACTGGTGACACCGGTCATGACCATCTTTGCAGCTTTTATCGGGATACTGGGTGCCAGCATCGTTGCAGCAAACAATTTTGGAGTGACCTGGATCGCCTTTTCCAATGATGCCCTTGAGAACCTTCAATTGGGAGATGTTCACATTGGGTTGATCAAATCTGTGGTCTTTGGAATCACCATTGCAACGGTCGGTTCAACTCAGGGATTGCTGACCCGGGGTGGAGCCACCGGAGTCGGCGAGGCAGCACGAAGAGCGGTCGTCATCACTTTCCTTCTCGTGATCATTCTTGGTTACTACCTGTCATGGTGGTATCTGTCATGATTCAACTTGAAAATGTCACCAAGGTCCTCTCCGGACGAACGATTCTTTCAAATCTCAGCGTCACGATTGAAGAAGGTGAAACTCTGGTCCTCCTCGGCCGATCGGGAACGGGCAAGAGCGTCACCCTGCGTCACATCGTTGGCTTGATGCAACCGGATAGCGGACGTGTAGAAGTCCTCGGGAAAAACCTCACCGAAACATCGGCGGACCAGTTGGCAGCGGTTCGCAGTCAGGTCGGTTATCTGTTTCAGGATGGTGCACTTCTGAATTGGCTCTCCCTCGCAGAAAACGTGGCACTCCCCCTTCTGGAAACCCATAAACTCGCGAAAAGTGAAGTTGACCAGCGGGTCAAAGACGCACTCATGGAAGTGGAACTTGACCAGCATGGAGACAAACTCCCTGGAGAAATCTCGGGAGGAATGCGCAAAAGAGCCGGACTCGCAAGGGCCCTCGTGAGCCATCCCAAGATTGTGCTGCACGATGAGCCCACCTCCGGACTCGACCCCATCTCCTCCAGCATCATCAACAAGCTTGTCAATCGATTGAAAACCACGGGGATCACCCAGGTGCTGGTGACCCATGATATGAACTCCGCTTTCGAGGTGGCAGACAGGATTGCCCTGCTTCATGAAGGTCAGATCCATGCCCTCGAAAATGTGGTTGATTTCCGCGACTCTGCAGACCCTGCGGTTCGCCAGTTTCTGGAGGGTCAAATCTCCGGGCCTCTCAGCAGAGGACTCCTCGACGGGAGTTCGAAGGATGATGATAGAAATGAGGTCTCATGAGCAGAGACTTTCTTGTCGGCGGGATTTTCATACTTGCCCTGACCCTGGTAGGTGCACTGACCTTCATGTTGCAGGAGTACCCTTCAGGATCTGCACTGACACTCAATGTCGGCTTCGAAGACGTTTCAGGGATGAAAGCCGGAGATCCGGTCCGGATCCGTGGGCTTCGCTCCGGGGTCGTCGACAAGATCATTCTCGATCCCCAACGGGATCTCGCCGTAGCCACCATTCAACTCGGTCAGAATCTCGAGCCTAGAGAAGGTTATGAGTTTAAAATCCTTCCTGCGAGTGCTTTGGGGGGAACCTACCTGCGATACACCCCTGGTGTGGGAGACCTGGTCGCCACTGATGACTTGCGCGGTTTGGCTGGAGGAGATGTTCTCGGTGAAGTGGGAGATCTCCTTAACAACACCCGAGGCAGCATCGAAGACGGGCTTTCATCCCTGTCCAGCCTGCTTCAGAAACTGGATTCCGGCCAAGGTATCTTTGGTGGCTTGTTGACCAGCGACACAGCCAAAACACAGTTTCTCAACTCCGTAGAAAATCTGGAGATCCTGACCGCACGACTCAAAGCCGGCGAAGGGCTCGTGGGATCTCTGCTCCTGGAGGGATCTGATCAACAGGTTCAATTCAATCGGGTCTTGAGCAGGGTCGATTCCGAAATGGGAGCCATCGAAGCGGGCGAGGGTACGCTTGGCCTACTCCTCAAGGACCGTGAAACCCGTGAAAATCTCAAGAAAACGATTGGTGACTTGACCGTTTCACTCGATGCCATTGCCAATGCCAAGGGACTCCTCGGAGCAGTCATTCATGATGAGGAATTTGTCACCACAGTGAAAGAATCGATGAGGTCCATCAGCAAGGTCACAGAAGAACTGGGCCCGGAGGGTGCCGGTATGCTTGCGCGCCTGATACACAGTAAAAAACTCGGCGACGAAGTGGCGTCAGCAATAGGAGCAATTTCGCAAATCAGCCAGGACATCAACAATGGTCCAGGAACCTTGTACAGTTTGATCAAGGACCCCAGCCTCTTCAATGATGCGAGGGAGACGCTGACCCTCTTGCGTGATTCCACGGAAGACCTGCGAGAACAGGAGCCTGTAACGGCTTTCTTCAGCATTCTCTTTGCACCTTTCTAAGGGGTTTCAATGGACTGGTTTTATGCGATTTCCTCATTACTGGCAGGCCTCCTGCTCCTCATGTTCGCTGGAGACTGGCTGATTGGCGCAGCAGTCAATCTCGGAACTCGTTGGAATCTCTCTCCCATTTTCATGGGGACGACTGTCGTTGCTGCAGGCACCTCCCTTCCTGAACTCGTAGTAGCCGTCATCGCTCAGGTAGAGGGCAGTTCAGGATTGACTCTGGGAAATGTGATCGGCAGCAACATCTTCAACATTGGAGTCGTACTGGGGCTGATCTTTATCTGGAAGGATCAAAAAGGGCTCGTCGGAGGCAAGACGGAAATCAGGGTTCTCATATTACTCACTCTTGGATTTCTTGGACTGATCTATGGTATGCAGGATTCCGACGGAGTAGCCAACCTTGACGTTTCTCAGGGAAGCCTTCTTTTACTGATCTTCGCCGTGTTGCTGGTCTTGAACTTTTTGCGCGGAAGGGCTCAGGGAGCAGGCCCGGATATTGACGAACTTCTATCAGATGAAAGCGCTTTAAAAACCTATCTGAAACTTGTTTCTGGAATGCTCGGCCTTTGGATCGGAGCAGACCTTCTTGTATCAGGGGCCAGCAATCTCGCTCAATTGATTGGTATCAGTGAAACGGTCGTGGGTCTTACCGTTGTTGCAGCGGGAACCGGTGCACCTGAACTCTTTGCCTCTATCGTAGCTCTCCGAAAAGGATCAACCGGGATCGCCCTGGGCAACATAGTCGGCTCAAACATCTTCAACACGATTGCCATCATCGGAGCGGCATCTGTTGTCGCTCCCCTCCCCCTGAACATCAGTGCTCTCTCAGTGGATTTGATCGTGATGGCAGCCATGACAGGGTCACTGGTCTTACTTGGCTCACTGATCAAGGGCAGGTTACCCGTTAAAGCCGTCGGAGTATTGTTGTTTGGAACATACTGTTGGTGGTTGATTCAGCTGATCTGAAACTGGCCGCAGGCGTTGTCCTCATTTACTTGAGCCATAGGGCTCCACGTGAATCACGACATCGTGGATCCCGGGGATTTCAGCCCTCAACCTATCCTCGACCTTGTGAGCGATTTCGTGTGCGGATTCAAGGCTGAGATCCGAATCCAGTTGAATGCTCAGGTCGACAAAGATCCCACTGCCAAATCCCCGACTCCGAACATCCCTGACCAGGCGAACCTCCGGGAATCCCTCCACCCTGCGGATGATCTCGGAGGCTGGCAGAGGGGCCTTGTCTGCAAGAATACCCGCTGATTGCAAAGCGATCAGGATTCCGGAACGGGCTATCGCAAGACCAATGCAAAGTGCCACGATGGCATCCACTTCCGGATAGCCCAGATCCAGAGCGATGACAGCCATGAGTGCGCCCAAAGTGGCAAGAAAATCGGACCGGGTGTGTTCACTGTCCGCATGCAGGATAACGCTTGAAAGCTCACGGGCCTTCTTTCGTTGCCACCGTTGCAACAGATAGGTCACGACCAGTGTCATGCCAAGCAAAGGGTATCCCCATGAAAGAGATTCATGCACCTCACTGGATTGCCAGCGTTCCATCGCCTCACCGACGATGTTGTATGCGGCTACAAACAGCAACAGAGCGATTCCCATCGAGGAGAAGATCTCAAATTTCTGATGTCCATAGGGATGATCGTCATCAGGAGGAGCGGCTGAGATTCGAATTCCAACAAGGCCAACCAGATTACTCGAGGCATCCAGAAGCGAGTGATAGCCGTCTGCGATCACAGATGCCAACCCACTCATGAATCCGAAGATGAGTTTGCAAACAGCGACGGTGAGGTTGGCCCCCAGGGTCAGCCATAAAACTCTCGAAACTGCTCCGGAATGCTGGGTCAAAACCGAGCCTCCTACTCGACCAGTCTGCGGAATCTCACACTCAAGACCTGTACCGAGGCGATGCTCAACTCGTCTGATCCGATTCTTCGAATATCAGACTCGAGTGCTCCAAAGCTGGGATTGGCCCGCAACTCACGGATGCTTTCCTCGATCCAGCCCGGGGTCTGAGAGTCGGGGTTCGACTCACAAATTCTGGCAACCAAGGCCCACAATCCATCCAGAATCGTGTTCCGGAGAATTCGCATCGAGAGTGAGTCCCAGCGTCCGGAAAGGACCGATTCATCACACTTGCGAACGAGGGGATGCAATCCGCTCTCATTACCCAAAAGGTAATAAAGGCGGGCAACATGATCCACTCTCAGACTGTAGGTGCTACTGACGTCAAGGATTCTCACTCCAGCCGTCAGATATTCGAACTTGGCAAGCCTGATCGCCAGATCTTCGGGGAATCCGGCTTCCACGGCCCCGTTGACGTAAGCGTTGAATCTTTCAAGTTCAGGAAGAGCCAGGCATGAGGGGATCGACTGCTCGTATTCTTCCAAGGGGCTGACTCCCTCGAGAATCAGAGCTTGTATTCGCTGAAGTCGATCATCGTCATGAGTACTGAGCAACCATGCCGCAGCACGGCGAAGGCATTCCTCGATCCTTACCAGTGCCTGATCCGCTGTTTCCGAATCCATCTCAGTCAGTGCGTAAATCGCCCTGCGCATTTTCTCTGCGCCCACAAGGTCATCTGCGACCAGATAAGCCTGAGCCACATGCCCCACGGATCGGCCCGTTTCACGCTCCATATCGGTGAAGAAAGAGGAGCCGGCCCTGTTGATGATCCGGTTGGTTGCCACTGTCATGGCAATTTCCCGTTTAAGTTGATGCTGTCGAACCGCTTCGGGGAATCTCTCCCTGACCGCTTCTGGGAAATAATCGAAGAGCAATCTCTCTTCATCGATCCTTCCCGCCGGCTGCTTCAGCAATCTTCGGTAAACATCCATCTTTGCGTGAGCAGCGATAACCGCAAGCTCGGGACGAGTCAGAGACTGCCCCTCTGCATGACGCTTGGCCAATTCCTCTGGAGTTGGCAAGAACTGCTCGGATCGGTTAAGGATTTCCCGGTCTTCCAGAACAGAGATGGTACGTTCGAACGAAAAGGGATCGCTGTGACTTCGAATTTCATCGAGCCCCAACAGAAGTCCCTGATCACGGTTGTTTTCGAGAACCAGCTCACATACCTCGTCCTGAACTTCCTCAAGGACGGCATTCCGCTCTTCGAAATTCAATCTTCCTGTACGGACCTCCTGTGAAAGCAAAGTCTTCAGATTGACCTCATGGTCTGAGCAATCGACTCCACCTGAGTTATCAATGAAGTCCGTATTGAGCATGGTACCTTGACTGGAGATTTGAATCCGGCCCTTGGGAGTGACCCCAAGGTTACCCCCTTCGACAAGCATGCGGCATCTCACGGCAGAAGCGGGAATCCTGCAGGCGCTGTTCGCCGGGTCTCCCACGTCCTGGTCTCGTTCTTCGTCCGCTCGGATGTACGTACCGATTCCACCATTGAAGACCATATCCACAGGTAATTTGAGAATCGCCTGAATGATCTGATCCGGTGTGAAGGTTTCATCCGCTGGCAGCTCCAACAACTCTCGTGAGATCTCTGGCAGATCGATAGTCTTCAGCATTCTGTCAAAGACTCCGCCCCCCTGGGAGATCAGGTCTGTGTTGTAGTCAGACCAATTTGATCGTTGAAGGTTAAAAAGTCTGCAGCGCTCAGCGTAAGACCTTTCAAGATCAGGATCGGGATCGATGAAAATGTGCAAATGATTGAAAGCAGCGAGAAGCTTGCCTTTTTTGGCAAGGATCATTCCGTTTCCGAAAACGTCGCCACTCATGTCACCGATTCCCACTACGGAATAGGGCGTCACTTCTTCACGGATCCCCAATCTGCGGAAGTGAATCTTCGCTTCTTCCCATGCTCCGCGTGCGGTGATGGCTAATTCCTTGTGGTCGTACCCGTGCTTGCCTCCGGAGGCAAAAGCGTCATCCAGCCAGAAACCATGCTCTTCAGAGATAGAGTTGGCAGTATCAGAGAGGTGAGCTGTTCCCTTGTCTGCGGCAACCACGAGATAGGGATCTTCGCCGTCCCAGCAGATAATGTTCTCGGGGTGCTCGACCTTTCCGTCGATCACGTTGTCGGTGATTTTCAGAAGTCCCTTGATGAAAAGCCTGTAGACCCGATCCGCCTGTTCACGCCGATCCTGACGATTTCCGGCGGGCTTTCGCAGAACAAATCCACCCTTGGCCCCCACAGGGACAATCAGCACGTTTTTGACCATTTGAGTCTGCTGCAGACCGTAGACCTCAGTCCTGAAATCGGTCACCCGATCGGACCAGCGCAGTCCACCCCGGGCGAGAGGTCCTCCACGCAAGTGGATTCCCTCCACTTCAGGATGGTGGACATAGATCTCACGCCACGGTCGGGGCTGTGGACCATGGGGAAGAACCCCGGATTGGTATTTGTAGGCTTGCAGTGCAGGATCTGCTTCCAGATACCGTGTCGTTCTGAGAGTCGCCCGAAAGACTTCAATGATCTTTCTGAGGAACTGGTCCTGGGCACTGGACCGGACCTCGATCAGTGCTCTCTGCAGATCTTCGTAGAGTTCCTGCGCTTGCTGTTCCCTGCTCTTGAAATCCAGATCCAATGCGGGGTTAAACCTCAATGAATAGTACTGAAGGAGGCTTTTGGTGATCTCCTGATGTTGACACAGCGTATCGGAAGCAAACGCCACCGTGGTCGACAATCCCAACTGATGCATGTAATGCAACTGATTACGGATCAATTCCACATCCTGATGGCACAGCCCGGTTTCAATCACCAGGCGGTCGAGTCCGTCGCTGCTTGCGCCCCCCAGAAAGATGCTTCTGAGAGCGGAGAGGAACTCCGTCTTGCTTCGAATCAGTGGATGCTGGTCGTCATATATTCCATGTACCTGGAATGTATCAATGGTGAAGACATCTCCTGAATTGGGGCGAACTCGATAAGCATTTTGATCAACAATGCTGATCCCGAAATTGTCCAGAATCGGCAACGTGGTAGACAGGAGTTGATTTTTCCGTTGGTAAAGCCTGATTCTTGCGGAGTTGTTACTGACATCGTCTTCTGTTCTGAAGAGATTGAACTCCATTTCAGGCCCAGTATCAGACCGGACGCTTTCAAGGCAGGTTGCGTCCACATAGGCTTCATGAGGACTGTGAAGTACCTGATACTCCTGAGGAAACGCATCCCTGTATCTCATGAAGAGTGCGTCAGAGTCTTCCTCGGAAACCGATTCCAGATATCGATGAAATCGCTCTGACCATGTTCCGGTCAACAGTTTCACCTGCTCCTGGATCACCGTTTCCTCTACGTCGGCAAGTTCATCGGTCGCTGTCAGGAAAAACGACAACAACACCGTTCCATGTTTTCCGATATGGAATCTTGAATCGGAATAGTTCGCTCCCATTGATTCGACCAGGATTTTTTCAATCCCCGATTGTTGCTCTTCCGAATACCCTTCTCGCGGCGTGATGAGAAAGTACAACCCGCGCCGGCGATCGGAACCCATTACCATGTGACCGTGGATTTCCCTCGATCTCTCAACGTAGTGAATCGCCTGAATCACCCCCTCGATTTCACCATTTCCAGCCTCAAAGAGGAACTCGACAGGGATTGAGTTGAATGCGGTTTCATAAGACTTGTACCGCAATCCTCCCTTGGGGAATGGATGCTGCGAGACCACCTCTTCCAGTTTTTCACGTACAAAGGGGATTCGTACTCCGGGGACCTGAAGAGCTTTGAAAGTGAACAAACCCCAGATATGAACAAACTGGAATTCTCCATCCGGCCCCTCCTCCAGAAGGAGAAAGTGGTCCAGCTTTCCCTTTCTGTGAACGAGAGATTCCTCAAAGCCCTTGAAAGCAACCAGTCTACCCTTGGGGCAGTCTTCCGATTGGAGCGTCACCTGCCCTTGCTGCAGGATTTCTCTGTCACTCGACTCTGCGGATTCGATTCCCAGTTGAAGCGAATCCATTGAATGAGCGTCACCCCCCCATCTCTCGACCCCGAAAAAGACGAAGTTGTCCAACAACAACCATTCCAGAAGTTCACGGGTCTCAACAAGATTCTGCTGGGATTTTTTGCTGGAGACTTTACGGATGTTGCGAATCGAATCCTGGATGACAGCTTTCATACGTTTGTAATCGCGAACGATGACAAAAGCCTGCTCAAGCCTCATTTGAACTTCAGCCTGGAGAGTCGCCAAGAGCTCGTCGTCAGAAGATTGTGCCACTTCGAAGTGACAAATGATCTCGTCGACAGCACCGGAATCGGTTCCATCGATGGCCCGAACTCGCCCGTCCTGGTTTCTGATGACAGGTGCACTGGCCGAGTGCTTGCTGACCACAGCCAATGAGTGGGTTTCCAGAATCAGTTGGATGGTATCGACAACAAAGGGTTGGTCCTTGCAAACCACATCGATGAAGGTACTCGCTGACTTTCTTCCACTTTTTTTCTCGGAAGTAATCCGGACCAGAATCTGGTCTTTCTGACGATCGAGGAAAAGGTTGAAAGTTGCCAGCAGATCGCCCGCAAGCCGACGCAAAACGTTTTCATCATCCAGCTCATCCAGAACAGCGTCGTATTGCTCGAGAAAGTCCCTGAGCAAGGGAGCAAGTTTGTCATCCACGACATGTGAATCTGCCGGGTCGACAAGCCCCGCGAGGCGTCCCTGGAAGCGATTATTGCTGTCACCATTCTGCATCGAGTCCCCCGAGATCCAACTTTGGTCACGAAAGGAACCGGCGGTCCTGGAGAAATCTGACAAACCCCACCGGTCTTACCTTTGCTTATATCGATTTCTGCCTAATTCTGGGAGGGAATTGACCGATAATTATGGCCCATATTCCGAGATTTCCACCTCTGGAAGAACCCGCAGGACATGATATCCACCTCGGAAGGAAGAAGATCCAGATGAGCTCCGAATCGACACCCAAGCCCGAACCTCAACCTGAGGGGCAGACCTCGCGCCCACTCTTCAAATTGATCGGCTGTGCCACCGTTCTGATTCTGACTATGGCGGTGGGTTTACTGATTGCCCTGTGGATGGTGACCTCAGGAGGACTGCCTCGGGAACCTCTGCCGATGCCCCCCATCGAAATGTTGGCTGAGCCTGTCGAACTTCCGCAAGAGTGGTATCTCGGAGACCTCGAAGTCACTGCTGATTCCGACTCATGGAATCTGACGATTCAACGTTGGATCGAAGAAGGAATCGAATCCGGAAAACTGGCTGCGGGCAGTGGCTTTCATTGTCAGAGCTCTCCCGATGGATCTCTCTCACTCAGAGTCAGCCTCGGTATCCCAGAGGATGCAGAAGATCAGGATTACCTGAAACGGGGTCGCTTTCTCAACTTCACCATGACCGGAGAATTCCGGATTCTCAACAATGTTGTCGAAAGCGTTCGCCTGGATGAGTACAGCTGGGGATTCATCTACACGCAGCAACCTGGCGAAGTCATCGAAGAAGAGGCCGCCAAAAAAATCGTCGGCAGGATTCTCCACCAAGTCAGTGAGTTGGGATTTTTGCCCCTCGAGATCGAAAACCTCACCCATGCTCCAGGTGGAGTGACTCTCAAATTGTCACCCGGCCAATGATTTGGCTACGGATCCGCTACCAACGATTTTGAAGGATCTTCTCAAATGAGAAGGAGACCCAATCGAGATCCGGCAAATGTGAGTTGAACTCAGGAAGCTCGAAAGATCCTCTTAACTCGTAAGCGTTACTGACTCCGACAAGGACGTATGAACGGTGCTTGAGAGGCTTGAAGGGCTCACGCTCGGCGGCTTCTTCCTTCTTGTCTCCCGATTTCTCGCCGTCGGGAGGATCCTGTAGAGCGAGAGTTCGGGTTTTGGCGTCCCCCGATTTCTCAGCATCTTTCTCTTCGTCCTTCTTTGGTGGCTCCGGAGCTCGATCTTCATACTCGAAGACGAAGGCTTCCAGTCCACCCAACTCACCCTCCAGTTGAACCACGTTATCGTATTTTTTTCGCAGTGCAGGCAACAGGTCCGCCTGGACCCAGTCTTCTGGAGTCTGGGTCTCCTCAGATTTTGAGAGCAGACGCACGCGAATCTCATTGCGGGTATCACCCTTGCGCAGAAGCACCAGATCGCGGTCCTCGATGTCTTCCAGAATGAAATCCCACTGCGAATTAGGTCGCGTGATTTTGAACATGAAATCCATGGACGTGAAGACATCGCCTTCGATCTCACCTGCAGGGTCAGGCTTGAGGGAGAGGACGTAAGCTTGCCAGTCCTTCTCCATCTCTGCCACGCTGCCGAAGTACTTTTCTGCCAATTCGTTGAACTGACGTTGGGCGACTCTGCGCTTCTCTCCCATGATCCAATACTCTGCGAGGAATCGTTGTCCCTTTTTGCTCTCAGGGCCATTGATCAGGTAGTGCCAAACTGCCCACGAATCCGCATAGTGGGTACCGCTGAAACGGTTCCGTGCAAGCCCCCCCAACTTGGACAGGGGGGTGTGCTTGTTTTCACGGATCTTGTCCTGAATGTGGAAGAGACGATCCCTGGGAATCAAGCCACTGACGATCTTTTTCTTTTTGTAATCCAGCTTGGAGCCATCTCCGAAGTAAACCGCCATCCCTTCGATGTACCAGTTGGGATAATTCCCCATATTGGCCATCTTCTTGCCCTGGAAAGCGTGGGTTCCCTCATGGGCCAGAACGGTATAGGTGGTTCCGGTCAGGCCGAAGGTCCCGTGATAGGCGACCACATTCTGACTGGAAGGTTGATAGAACCCACCAACCCCCGGTCCCATTCCCGTCTTGAGCATGAATTCATCATGATTGCGGTAAATCTTGACGACCGGTTTTTGGCGACGGACATCCTTGGCTTTGAAAAACTTGCCCAGTGTTGAAGAGAGCGCTTCCATAATCCATTGATAGGTTCGCGAGACTTCAGGAGTGCTATTGCACTCAATCTGCCAATTTCGGGACTTGATGATGCTCCGATTGGGCCAGGGAACCCCTTCGTACTCTTTACGCTTCTTCTCTTCAAATTTCTCCCGGTTCTCACGGCGCTTTTCCAACTCTTTCTCTCGGCGTTTTTTTTGCTCTGGAGAGAGTGCTTCAGCCGTACTGCCAGGTGCGGGAGATGCTTTTGGAACCCGGGGCGCAGGATTCGGGACAGGAGGCTTTTCGGGAGACACTCCCGATTCTCCTTTTCCGCCTGGTGCAGACAACTTGCCACCCGAAAGACTCCAGCCTTTGGCGATCAAATCCTTGACCTCGGAAGGTTTTTTCCAGGCTCCGTCTGCTGTCTGCCCCCAACCCAGCGCGATCCTTGCGGGCTCATTTTCAGGATCCAGCTCGAGGACTCTTTGATAAGCACTCACCGACTGGGCTGAAAGCCCCCTCTGCTCCGCCCAGCGAGCGAGATCCAGAAAAGCCTTGGCAGACCCCCGACGGTTGGCGCTTTTTTCTCGCTTGCGAAATTCGCGGCGATCCACTTCTTCACCACGGATCACTTCTTCGATCCGGGAACTTTCGATGGTGGTCACACCAAAGACACTTTTGACGGAAATCTCCGTCTCAGTCTCCTCCACCAGTTCTCCGACCACTTCGCTGCCATCCTTGAGAACGACGATCACTCTCTCGCCCAACTGCAATGTCAGGAAGTTTTCTGACTCTGTTGAACTCCCTGCGATCAGATCACCCAACCCTCCGAGGAAGAGAGTCGTCAAGATCGTGTAAAAGACAAAATGTTTTGAAGTGGTCATCATGGTTTCCCAGAGGGACTCAGCCCGTGTATTTGAATTTTTCAGTGTACTCTTCGAAGAACTTCTCGGCACTTTCCCAGTCAGAGGTCTCACACTCCAAAACGTTTCCGTAAATTTTGTCAGGAGAGCCAAAGAAGCCGACCGCAAAGCGACGCTCTTCGCCCAACTGGGGAGTGTTGTTTTCACCGAGGCCTATGACACGTTTGCCATCAAAGACCGCCACCATCATGGGATTTCCTCCCATCTGACGCTCTTGAAGTTCATCGACAAATTTCACATCCCGAAAGATATTGCCCACCAGTGAACGGGCGTAATCCTCGCTCAATTCAGCATGCTGCCAATTGGGCCAGGCGTAGGTGGACGCCCTGCGTTTTTTGGAGCCGGTACTGGTGGAAGCGACAACCTCATCCGAGTACAGCGATCCGGATTTTTCCCAGCGCCATCCCGCAGGCTTGGTGATCTCCAATTTGATCGCTTCACTGGAGAACTCCCGGCCACGCTTGCGACCGATTTCTTCCACGGGCAACTTGAGGATCCAGTTCTTGTATTCCTCTTCCCACTCATCGATAGACAAGCCGGTATGCTTCGTGATCAGGCCCTCGAAGAACTGTGCCTCTTGTTCGTAGTTGCACATCCCGTCCATTTCCTGAACGTGATAGAGCCAATCCTCGAGAACCTTGCCGCCGGTATTCTCTTTGGTAGTCCATGCTTTGACGGGAGCCTGATTACCGTAGATGCACCAGTAGAGGATTCCCCAAGCATGACCGTAGAAGAATCCACTGAAACGCTGCTGTGGTACTCTCAACAACTTGCGAAGATCACAGTAGGAGCCGTCCTCGATCGCCTGCTGCAAGCCAACCAGCCTGTCACGGGGGATCTGGTTGATCTCCACTTTGCGGCGGCCAATCTTTGAGCCATCACCAAAGTAGACTGCCAATCCCTCAATAAACCAGATCGGCAAGAAGCGCAGGTCCTTGAAGATCATGCCCTCGAACTGGTGGGTCCCCTCGTGCGCGAGGACTTCTTCCGTACTGCCGGTGGAGCCGAAGGATCCGTGGTATCCGGTCACATCCTGACGCAACAGATTGTAAAAACCGCCGATACCAGGACCATTTCCGGTCCAGTCCATGAACTGCTGATGGTTTGCATGGATGTAAACATCACTGCGAGGGCTCTTGCGAAACTTGCGTGGCCAGAATTTCTCGATAAAGACTTTATCGTAGGCCTTGTAGAGGGCCTCCATCACATCCGCGTAGTAGCGGGCGTTCTCCTCGGTGGAGTTGCAATAGACGACGTAGTTGGTCGTCACAATCGGCTCAACCTCGGCCCAGGCTCTGCCCCGGAGTTCGACCACATAGGCATCCCTGCCCTTGAGGGATTCAGCCCTGCGTGCTGCAGAATCGGCCTCTTCACGCTCAGCGATCTCGTCTGGAGTCAGCCATTCTCCTCCGTAGAGTTGTTTGCCCTGGGCTGCCATCGCTTCCTCGAGTGGCATCCACTTTCCGTCGTGTTCGACCTCACCCAAAGCCTTGCGTGCACGGGCATTGTTGGATTGGAGTTTGGTCGCCTCACGGAAGGCTTGACGACTGAGCTCGATCTCACCCTGCTCGACAGCCCAATCGCCCAGATCGCACCAGTCGTTGGCGGTCTTGCAGTCAGCGGCTCGCTCTTCGTATTGCTCAGCAAGAGTTTTGAATCGTTCCCATTCGAGAAGATCCTGACGTGAGACCTTTGCCGTACCAAACTTGTGCTTGATCGAGATAGAGTCACCACTCTTCTCTACGATCTCTCCTTCATATCTTCCACCCCGGCGAAGAACCACTCTGACCCGGTCACCGACCTTGAGTGCAGAGAACTCGTCAACCTCGCTGGCGGAACCAACAGGACTGGACGCATGGGTTTCTGCCATAAAGTCCGCGGAGCAGAGGAAACAGAGGAAAACCAGAAGACAACCGCGGAGGAAGGTTGAATGGAGGGACAGTGACATCGAAACTCCTTGGTGTTGATCCGGCTTGTTTACCGGATCCGGAACACTTTTCAGCACAGTGGAAAGAGAGGATTTCAATGCCTTCCCGACACCGAATCGACTCTCTGAAATCCAAATCTCCGGTTCCTGATTCCGGCACCATGATTCCGACACCATGATTCCCTGACGGGCTCATGCTGAATCCCTGAACATTGGCAGATCTGGCGGTGCCCTCACCGCAAGTGGAGCACTCCTCAAAGTTTAGATGAGGGGAAGTTGCGGGGCAAGTCTGGCGAAGGCCTTAAATGGGGTTTAAGGGCGGTTCCAGAGGGTTTTTTGGGCATTTTCCAAAAGCAGGGCTCGCCACTGGCTCAGGGCCACGGTCCCCTCCACCCGAATGGCGCGAATCATGACCGGACTGTCGAAGGTCTGGAAGGCGATTCCACCCTTTCCCGGCTTTTCTTTTCGCGGAAAACTCAAGACGTTACGACCATTCAGTGACATCTCGGATCCCTCCGGAGTATCCAGCAACTCGACCTGCAATAACTGGCCAGGGATCAACCGGGGCCCCATGACCGGCAGCGGAAATGGAAGCGGATCTTCTCCGGAATCGGAATCAGGCAACTTCATGTCCGGAACTTTCATGATCCCGTGGGCGGGCAGAAGCACCGTTTCACCTGCGGAAGTATAGGAAGATCTCTCAGGGGGACGAAATCCCAAACCGAACCAAAGTGGGACTTCACTTCCGGTCCAGAGAATCAGGTTGAGATTCGGCTTTTCCCTGACCGTGATCGCGCCTTCAATCAGCAGGCGAACCGTCTCCTCAAATGGCAGTTGCGACTGGAGATCGATCCTGCCGCGAATCAGGACACCACCGCCCCGAGCATCCTTCAAGTCCCCCTTTGATCCCCCGGACCAATCCGCAGCAATCCCTGCCGAAGAATTCCAGATCAGACCCAATTCAAACCGGGGAGAATCCCCTGAGGCCGAAGTGGAAGAGTTTTCCTGTCGCGACCACTCCACCCTCGCGGCACCTGAAAAAAGACCGATGGCCGTGGGCCCGATTTCCACCTGAGGCAAAATCCACCAATCTTCAAGGGTTCGCCTCCGGGAATCAGACCACTGATCTCTGCCAAAACGCTGTATCAGTGCCTCCACCGACGCTCGCAACCCGGTTTCCTCTCCGGAATCGGCGAGGGCTTCCAGTTCTTGCCATGCCTGATTCAGTCGCCACTCCCGTGTGATGGCACTGGCTTCCTCCAAAACCGGAGACAGGCCTGGTACAACCACGCCCGCCTCCACTGCTTCCAATCCACCCCAGAGGAGGATCAATCGTGGATCAGGAGAAGAAGTCCGCTCCCCCTCTGCCGATGTCAGCCAATCCGCACTCCACAGTGGATCGATTTCAGACCAGGAAAGAACGACCGGCTCTTTTCTTCCGACAGGTTTGACCACCAGTCTTGCCGATTCGACCTCCAGTAATCGTGCTTTCAAATTTGAGCCCGATAGCAGAGGGATCGTCTGCGTGGCATTCCGTGCCAATGATTGACGCAAGGCTCGAATCACACTCCGTTGAAGAGACTCTATCCTTGACAGCTCCTCGACAAACTCAGCCTTCCTTGAATCGAATCGGGTTCCGGGCAACCAACCCTGAATCGCTCCATCCGTGAGTACTTCAAAATTCCCGGTCTCGAGAACGGACTCCAGCGCCCTCTTCAAGAAGCCGGTCCACAACTCCTCTTGAAGGGCAAGATTCCTTCTTGCCTGTAGCAGGGCGTCTTCCAATTTCGACAACCGGCTCTCAGGCAGTCTGTCCCTGACCTGATTCAACAGCGCTTCAGCACGCTCGACTTCACACTGGACAACATATCTTTCCATCTGCCCCAAAGATCTTTTGAACAGCAGTGATTCCTGCCACAAAAGTGCGCCCTCGATCGCTGAGCGATCTGAATCGGAAAGTGAAAGCGTGGTCAGGAGCGCGCCACTTCCAGGCAAAGAACCCGGATCAACTTCCTCACACCATTGGGCCCAAGCCCGCCGGTGTTGATCCACAAGCATGAGCTGATCCCACTGCACAGGCGTCACGGGCGGCCTCTCTGCGGGCTTCTCTCTGGAGGTATTCTTCTCAACCTCCTCCCCCGAAGGCCGGGGCCGCTCCTCGAGGGATGCGGAAGAACCCGATGGGCTCTTGTCTTTTTCCAAAGATGTTTCTGTTTCGCGTGCTGACTGACTTCCCTGCGACAAACCCGTCGTTGACGAAGGGGCCATCTCACCCACAGGATCTTCTGCAGAGTTGGTCCAAATCAGGGTGATCGCTGCCAACAATAGGAGACCCAGTACCACAGACCTTCGAGACCCGGACCATGTTCCCATTGCCGGGGTGGTGCCAGCCCCTGCCAGAGATTTCAACTGCCACTGACTCAGCAATTGCTTCAAAGGGATTCCAGTTTGCCGCAAGTCGTCCAGATAGGGTTCGACTTGTGCTTCCAGACCCAGGGATCGACACCAGCGCCTCAAGGTTTCGGAAGCGGCTGCTCGAAGAGTCTCGAAATCATCTTTCTTGTCGACGACCGTCACTCTGCCCAGTTCACCGACAACAAATCCTCCCGCCGGTAATTGACGCAGGGATTCAACCGGGATTCTCCCGGGACGTATACCCAAATCGTGAGCATCGAGGTAAAGGGAAAGAAGCATGCTGGCCAGTTGAGGAACTTCTTCTCCCCCCAGATCTCCCGCAGCGGGGCGAAGGCCACCTGCTTCATCCAAAGCGACGAAACGGGCTTTCCCGACCTGCCCCTCTTCGATCACCCTCAGGACACCACGCCCATCCAGTTGAACCATTCCCTGAACTTCACGTAGGAAATCGGCTTCCTGGTGGGATTCCGCCGCAGGCAAAACCTTCAGCAGAACCTTGCGATCCAACCGAACCTGGCGAGCCTCGATCCAGATCCCCAATTCACCGCCTCCACGGATCTCAAGGGGTTGGAAACCAGGAATTTCAGGGGTGCCTTGCGCCAATCGAATCGCCCTTTTCGGTGCGGGTATTCAGTGTCTTTTTCTTTTTCCCCTGCGCTTGGCCGGGGATGGGGTCACAGGTGCGGTCTCTTCTCCACGTAATCGCTGCACCTGATCACGGAGGAGAGCGGCCTTTTCAAAATCGAGGGCCTGAGCCGCTTCCAGCATCTCTTTCTCCAGTTGCTGGGCCTTCTCCTCGCGTTCTGCCGCAGGAACGTGATCCACGTTCCCCTGAACCTCCTCGATCCGCTCTCGTACCTCTTCCTCAACAGTCGTCCCCAGATCGCGAATCACGGTCTTCGGAGTGATTCCATGCTCATCATTGAACGCCTGTTGGATTCCACGGCGACGATTGGTTTCGGCAATCGCCCGCTCCATGGATCCGGTGACGACATCTCCATAAAGGATGACCCGTGCTTCGGCATTACGGGCAGCACGTCCAATCGTCTGGATCAAGGAAGTCTCACTTCTCAGGAAGCCTTCCTTGTCTGCATCCATGATGGCCACCAGTGCCACCTCAGGCAAGTCGAGGCCTTCCCGCAATAGATTGACTCCCACAAGGACATCGTAGACGCCCTTCCTTAACTCCTGAAGGATCTCCACCCTTTCCAGAGTGTCGATCTCCGAGTGCAGGTAACGAGCCTTGATCTCTGTCTCCTGAAAAAAGTCACTCAGGTCTTCCGACATCCGTTTGGTGAGAGTCGTGACCAACACCCGGAATCCTGCTGCAATGGTGACACGAATTTCTTCCAGAAGATCCGGAACCTGCCCTGTGGCAGGCTTCACCTCCACGACCGGATCCAGAAGCCCGGTCGGACGATTGATGACTTCCACCACTTCACCTTGCGTTGCCTCCAGCTCGATGCGACCTGGGGTGGCGGACAAAAACAGTGTTTGTCCGGTCACCTTGCGCCATTCATCAAACCGCATCGGCCGATTGTCCAGAGCACTGGGAAGGCGGAAACCATGATCGACCAATGTCTGTTTTCGCGAACGGTCCCCCTCGTGCATCCCGCCCAACTGCGGAAGGGTGACATGGGATTCATCGACCAGCGTCAGGTGGTTTTCAGGAAAATAGTCGAGCAGATTGGGCGGCCGCTCACCGGGAGCCAATCCATTGAAGTGGCGAGCGTAATTTTCGATTCCCGGGCAGTATCCGGCCTCATTGAGGAGCTCGATATCGTAACGGGTCCTGGACTGTAGACGGTGTGCCTCCAGATCCTTGCCGTTCTCACGCAGCTCTTTGAGCCTGTCACCCAGTTCCTTCTGGATTCCGGCAATCCCCCGATCCAGATCGCGATCATTGATCACATAGTGCTTCGCAGGGAAGATGGTCAGTTGATCCAACTGTCCGAGAATCACTCCACTGACCGGGTGGAACTCCTCGATTCTCTCGATGGTATCGCCGAAAAGGTCCACACGGTAAGCCACCTCTTCGTTGGCGGCGTGAATCTCAACGATGTCTCCCCGCGCACGGAAGGTGCCCCTGGCCGGCTCGATATCATTGCGTTCATATTGAATGTCGATCAGTTTGCGCAGCAGCTCTTCCCGATCCAGCTCCTGCCCCTCGGAAAGGTGAATCATCTTTCCCTTGAAGGCTTCCGGTGACCCCAGGCCATAGATGCAGGAGACAGAAGAAATGATCACCACGTCAGGTCGCGTCAGAAGACTGGCGGTCGTGGCCAATCTCAAGCGATCAAGATCCGCGTTGACCGCCGCATCCTTCTCAATGTAGATATCCCGGGACGGTACATAGGCTTCCGGTTGGTAGTAGTCGTAGTAGGAAACAAAGTATTCCACCGCATTCTCCGGGAGGAATCGCTTCATCTCCGAGTAGAGTTGGGCAGCCAATGTTTTGTTATGGGAGATAATGATGGCCGGGCGACCCGATCGGGCGATGAGGTGTGCCATCATGTAGGTTTTTCCGGATCCGGTCACCCCGAGCAATATCTGACCATCGCGACCGGTTTCGATGCCTTCTGCAAGACGATCGATGGCCTGTGGTTGATCCCCGGCGGGTTCAAACTCGGAATGGACCACAAAAGGTGATCCGGGGTATCGAAACTGCTTCATGACTGACCCAGTGAAAGATCACCTTTCAACGCTTGCTCCCCGATGCCTGATTGGAATGACGACATTCAAAACCGGGACAGGGCAGGGGCAAGACCCACGGCCCGGCATCCATCAGGGCCCTGTCAGGAAGCCCGGGGATTTGCATGAATGTACAACGACAGGGAAGGGCAGAAAGCCCCGCTCGCTCTCTTTCACCTCTTGCAGTGACGATCTTGGCCGCCAATCCGGGCCCGATTCCGGAGATCAACTGCAAGCGTGCCAGCGGATCCGTCCTCAAATCCACCGTCACCCATGATCGGTCACGGGGACTCTCGTGCAACAGTTTCAGATCAGGGGCGCCGACGGACCGAAGAGGTCCCATCACGAGTCCATGCAAACCGAGAAGGATCATCCAGAAGAGAATCGAAGCTTTCTGCCACTGGCGAATCTCCGCCGGATTGCGATTCAAC